>JAQUEZ010000043.1 GCA_028684915.1 Desulfobulbus sp. | reverse complement strand
CTGTAGCCAAGGCACCACAAAAATCCACTTCCTGGTATGTGGTACAAAACGGTGATACCCTCAGTACCATTGCCCGTCGTTTCAGCACCTCGGCCCAGGATCTGCGTAAATGGAATAAACTCAGCGACAACACCCTTCGCACCGGCAACAAACTGCTGGTCAAAAAGGGCTGATCCAACCCAGTACGACTGCCCGGGGACATTTCTTCGGGCAGTTTTCCCTTCTATCCTCCGCTGTAAAATTTCCTTCATCCCCTTGTCTCTTCCTTGATGCTCTCTCCCCTTGTAGCCGAGGCATCCCTGAACTTCTAAGAGGAGAATCCAATGCGCACCGTGCTACTCACCGGAGCTACCGGCTATATCGGACGCAGGCTGGAAAAAATTCTGCGTGAAAACGATAACATTTCACTACGGCTACTGGTCCGTAATGCTAAAAAGCTCTCCAGTAAAACCCACCAACATGCCCAAGTCATCGAAGGCGACACCTTTTCGCCACAAGCCTTACGCCAAGCGCTTCAAGGGGTGGATACCGCCTTCTATCTGATTCATTCCATGGGAACCGGAGACGACTTCAGTCGCCTGGACAGGATCAGTGCAGAAAATTTCCTGGCGGCCTGCAGGGAATGCAAAGTTCGCCGCCTCATTTACCTTGGCGGGCTTGGCAATCCCCAATCAGCCTCCAAACATCTGGCAAGCCGCATTGAAACAGGTAAGATCCTCTCTCGTTGTCCGCAAGAGGTGCAGACTATCTGGTTTCGGGCCGGGGTGATCATCGGCTCCGGCAGCACCAGTTTTGAAATCATACGCCACCTGGTGGAAAAACTGCCGGTGATGATAACACCTCGCTGGGTGCACACCCTGACCCAACCTATTGGTATCAATGATGTGTTGGCCTACCTCAATTCCGCAATTGATCTCGATGTACCGCAAAATCTGGTGGTCGACATTGGGATGCCACCAATGCCCTTTCTCCAGATGCTCCAGCAGACCGCTCAGGCCATGGGACTTCGCCGTTATATTATGCCGGTGCCCCTGCTCAGCCCCAAGCTCAGTTCCTATTGGCTGGCCTTGGTGACCCCGATTCCTTACCGCGTCGGGTCGGCCCTGGTGGAAGGACTCAAGTCACCGACCTTAGTTAGCAACGATTATGCCCAGCGTTTTTTCCCTCATATAAAGCCGCTCCCTTTCCCGGAAACCGTACGCGAGGCAGTCGCGGAGTTGGTGACTGACCAGGTACTTAGCCGCTGGTGCGATTCGACTCCAGGCACGACCTGTGATATCAGTGATCAGGAGTTGCATAATCAACTTGTCTTTCGCGATATCCGTATTACCGAATTTAGCGGCGTTGCTCCCAAAAAAATCTTTGCCAGTCTCTGTGGTATCGGCGGTGAAAAAGGTTGGCTGAGTTATGACGGTCTCTGGCAGGTGCGAGGTTTTATTGACAAGATGATTGGTGGTTGCGGCCTCAACCGTGGCCGTCGCCATTCAGAGGAATTGCGCATTGGCGATGCCCTGGATTTTTGGACCGTGGTTGACCTGGTCCCCAATAAACGATTGCTGCTCCAAGCTCAAATGAAACTTCCCGGCAAGGCATGGCTTGAGTTTGACGTGCAGCAGGACCGTTTGGTGCAAACCGCTCACTTCATTCCCCACGGTCTATGGGGACGTCTCTACTGGTATGCGGTGCTGCCCTTTCACGCTCGTATCTTCCCTAGTTTGAGCAGGAAAATCATTGAGCGAGCAATGATTTTACCCTGACCAACTCCAGGCTTGCAAATTGCTTGACAGATTAATCGCCCAACAAATCAAAAAATACGGTACAGTGTCGGGCCAAACCATTACTTGCTCAACGTGCGCACAACCATGTCTGCAGATACTATATCCCAACAAAGCTCTTCCGAAGATGTCGCCGTTCTGCACCAGGACGGCAAGACTATTATCCTGGTCGGTACAGCCCATATTTCCCGCCGATCATCGGATCTGGTGCAGCAGGTTATTGAGCAGGAACAGCCGGATGCCGTCTGCATTGAACTTGACGAAAAACGCTACAACGCTCTTTCCCACCCTAATGCCTGGGAAAATCTGGATTTAAAGCAGGTGATCAAAACCCGGCAATTGGCCACCTTGCTGGTCAATCTGATTCTTGCCACCTACCAAAAAAAATTGGGAGGCCAACTCGGCATCATGCCGGGGACCGAATTACTCACCGCTGCCCAAACGGCTCAGCGGCTCAATATTCCTGTGGCGCTCTGCGACCGCGATGTCCGCGTGACCCTGCGCCGTGCCTGGCGGGCGACCTCATTTTGGAAAAAAGGCTACCTCCTGGCAACCCTAATCACCTCGCTCTTTGACCGAACCGAACTCGATGAGGAAAAACTCTCTGAGATGCGCAGCAAGGATGTGCTGAGCGAACTCATTAAAGAACTGGGAACGGCCCTGCCCCAAACCAAGGCGGTGCTCATTGACGAGCGCGATATCTACATGGCCGAAAAAATAAAAGAAACGGCAGGAACCCGATTGGTAGCCGTGGTCGGTGCCGGGCACATGGAAGGGATCAGGCAGGTTCTGCAAATCGACAATCGCCACCGCATGGAAGCCATCAGTTTGGTGATGCCCGGCGGCAGGTTAGGTAAAATTCTCGGGTGGACCATCCCTGCCCTGATTGGTCTCGCCCTGCTCAGTATCGGCCTGCGTCACGGCCTGCAGGAACTGACTGCCAATGCCCTTTACTGGGTGCTGGCCAACGGTATTCCAACCGCCATTGGGGCAATGTTGGCCTTAGCCCATCCGTTGACTATACTTTCCGCTTTTGCCGCCTCTCCCATAACCAGCCTCACCCCCTTAATCGGTGCGGGGTACGTCTGTGCCTTTATCCAGGTCATGACGAAACCGCCGGTAGTCAAAGAATTCGAGCAGGTGAGCGTTGATCTCGCCTCAGTCAAGGGATGGTGGCAAAATAAACTATTGCGCATCTTCCTTGTTTTTCTCTTTACCACACTAGGATCGGCCATAGGTACCTGGGTGGGAGGTTACAAACTTTTTAGCTCGCTGGTCCAATGAGACCGGCATCCACCTTTTCCTATACACAACGTCTATGAGTACATTAGAAAACATTGAGAACAGATTTGAGCTCACCAGCTCCCAGAAGAAAAAACTGCGCGCCCTTGGCCACCACCTGGAACCGGTGGTGTATGTGGGGAAAGAGGGCTTATCAAAACCGCTGCAGCAGTCGGCAATGGCCGCTTTAAAAGCCCGTGAATTGATAAAAATCAAACTTGGCCAGAACTGCCCGCTTGAAAGGGGCTCAGCCGGAGAACAGTTGGCCGCACTCTGTGAGGCCGCCCTGGTTCAGGTAATAGGACGCATGGTTCTACTGTATCGGCCCAACCCTGATTTGCCAGCAGAAAAAAGGATTGGGTAAGAAGATGTTTCTCCTGATCGCCCACGACGTGTGGGAGATCAGGAGATCTATAATGCGGTGGGATCTTACAGGTCGCCCCGATCAAACAGGTCGCGGCGATCTTCGACAAACCAGTGAATGAATTTTTCCAGCCCGTACTGCATGAACCGATCAAAATCCCAGGGGTCATCAGAAAGCATTTTTCTGCACTCATCCTTAATGGCATAGGCCCAGGCATCCAAATTGGTGCCGTCGGCCATGGTCACCTGGACAATAACCCGCTCGTATTTCTCCCCTTCAAAGGCATCGAGCTTTTCCATAGTCGGTTCGTCCAAGTCCCAATAGACCTTGCCGGTAACCGTTGATTCTTCTTTACGGATAATTCCTGGATATTCGGAACCACGGACGCGAAAACGGGCCCAGTTATTCAATGTCGCTTCTTGCCCATCATAGGAGTGCCCGGTCACGGCTTTCATTATAAGTGGCGATTGCAATGTCCCATAACAAAATAACGCTCTCTTTTCCATTGTCCTTACCTGGTCGTTCGATAGCATTTGAATTTGGTCAAACCAAGACGTTCCCCCTGACGAGCGTCGAGGCATAAGGGCAACAGCAAAGATCTGTTGCGCCGATACCACATGCAGCACATAGCCGCTCACTATGCACTGTGTTCTCCACTCTTGCCGTCCTCGTATCAAGCCGCAAGACCTACGTCTTGAGCTTTTTGCGCCCACTCTTGCTGTGATGCATTGGTTTGCTCTTGTGGGTCTTTTTCGAGGTACCCTATTCAACCTTGTCTGTTTTCACCTCTTTTCCACCTAAAATTCGCATTGCCCCCTCGTCCTGTCATCTTCACAAATCCGCACGCCTGTCTTTACGGCTTTCGGTCACTTTACTGTTGATGGACTCCCGTAAAAAGTCCGTCGCGTTCTAAGAGATGGCGCGGTAAAAACACAGATATACAAGGAGCAGTGTTTTTACCGGATCGAAGGCATACATAAGGTATGTCGTGCGTCGGAAAAAACGCTGCGACGCAGGAGATCGAAGTTTTTACGACGCCATCACTGTTCTAAATTGTGAAAAAGAAATGTACCCCACTGTCGCACTTTTTCCAAGGGGAGATGATTTATATCAATAAAATCTCCAACCCATTGCATCTTTGGGCCGCAATACCTTGCGGGTAAGACAAAGAAAAAAATGATCGCCGACAACCCATGCATTTCAGGCCCTCGATAGGCCCACATCTGGTGACCACTGGAAAAATCACCTATTTTCTGCTGTTCAAGAGAAGACAGGTTTATTAAAGTGATTATCTTTGAGCGGCGGTTCTCCGTTCCCCGGAATACGTATGGAGGCGGAAAGAAGAACTGGTCAAGATTACCGTATCACCCCGCAAACGGCCCGTCCGGTATTGTTGACCGACGGCCTTTTCAGACATCGAAGGAGTCAACATGCACACCCTACAACAGCAAGATCCGGATATTTTTAGCCTGATCCAGCAGGAAGAGTTTCGGCAAAAGGATAAAATTCGGCTGATCGCCTCGGAAAATTACGTGTCCAAAGCCGTCATGGAGGCAACTGGCTCGGTTTTAACCAATAAGTATTCCGAAGGCTACCCCGGTAAACGCTACTATGAGGGGCAACAGTTCATCGATCAGGTCGAGAGTCTTGCCATCCAGCGGGCCAAGGATATCTTTGGGGCCGAGCACGTCAATGTTCAGCCCTACTCCGGTTCCCCCGCCAACCTGGCCGTATACCTGGCCTTTATCAAGCCCGGAGACACCATCCTCGGCATGGCCCTACCCCACGGCGGCCATCTGACCCACGGTGCCAAGGTATCGATCTCAGGTAAGTACTTCGTGGCCGAGTCCTACTCGCTGGATGAACAAACTGGTCTGCTCAACTACGACACCATTCGTGAGAAGGCCATGGCCTGTAAGCCGAAGATCCTCATTGCCGGCCACTCCGCCTATCCACGGGTGCTCGATTTCGTCAAATTTCGTGAGATTGCCGACGCCTGCGGAGCGCTCTTGCTGGTGGATATGGCCCACTTCTCAGGTCTGGTAGCAGGTGGAGCTCATCCTTCCCCCTTCCCCTATGCCGATGTCGTCACCACTACCACACATAAGTCCCTGCGCGGGCCACGTGGTGCAATGATCATGTGCAAAGAGGAATATGCAGCGGCCATTGACAAGGCTGTTTTCCCGGGGTTGCAGGGTGGACCGCACAACAATACCACTGCAGCTATTGCCGTGGCCCTGAAGGAGGCATCCACAGACGCTTTTAAGGAGTATGCGGCGCAGATCGTCAAGAACGCCAAGGCCCTGGCGGACACATTGATCGCCAAAGGGTTTAACCTAGTCACCGGCGGCACCGACAATCACCTGATGCTGATCGACCTGAGCAACAAAGAGGTCACGGGTAAAATCGCAGCCAAAGCCCTTGATGCAGCCGGTATCGTCTTGAACTACAATGCCGTACCCTACGACAAGCGCAAACCTTTTGATCCCAGTGGGATCCGCCTAGGTTCTGCCGCTGTAACCTCCCGTGGATTCCAGGAGGAGCAGATGGTCCAGATCGGGCTCTGGATCGATGCCATTGTCTCCGATCCAAGCAATACTGCCCTGCAGGCCGAAACCGCCGCAGCGGTCAAACAACTCTGTGCCCAGTTTCCTGCTCCCGGCCTGGAGCATCTGAAGTAATTACCGAGTGTGTACACAACGCCTAAAAAAAGGGGACGCTGATTAGGCGTCCCCTTTTTTATTCACTCCTGCTTATTGCAGCGTCTGGACCACGGTCCCGGCATAGTCGACGAACTTAGCCGGAAGAGCGCCCATGAGGCAGATCGCTATCACCAGCACCACGCCGGTAAACTGGATGATGGGATGGACCGAGACCAGGGGCCGTTCGCCCGGTTCGCCGGTATACACGGCCTTGACCACGGAAAGATAGTAGTAAATGGCAATGGCGGTATTGATGGCCGCTAAGCAAACCACCACAAGATGGTCGGCGCGCAGAGCCGAAGTCAGAATCATAAATTTGCCCATGAAGCCAACAAAGGGCGGAATGCCCGCCAGGCCAAACAGCGCCACGGCGAAGATGAAGGCGAGTACCGGAGACCGTTTATAGAGTCCGTTGAAATCCTCGACGCACAGATTCTCGCCCCGCTGGGACACATTGCTGATAACGAGAAAGCAGGCCAAGTTCATCAATACATAACCAGCGATATAGTAAATCGCCAGCCCATAGCCATCGCTGTCAAGCGACAACAGACCAAGGACGATAAATCCGGCATGGGCAATGCCCGAAAAGCCGAGCATTCGTTTGATATCCTTTTGCACCAGGGCGCTGAGGTTGCCGTAAAACATCGACGCAAGTGCCACTACGGCCAGGAAATCAATAAGGAAGGCAGACTGCCCGGTGGGCATGGCTAGAAAGCGAATCAGCAGAGCCACAGCACCGAATTTGGGAATAGTAGCAATGAAACCGGTGGTTTCGTTGGATGCCCCCTGATAGATATCCGGGACCCAAAAGTGCATTGGGAACACGGCCAATTTGTAGAGGAACCCGGCAAGAATCATCACCAGAGCCACAACCACGGTCGGTTGAAGATTGCCCTCGGCCAAAAATTCAAACACCCCCTTGAGATAGGTGGTGCCGGTGAGTCCAAAGATCAGGCTCATGCCGTAGAGCATGAAACCGGTTCCCATGACGCCAAAAAGGATATACTTGATCCCGGCTTCCATTTGCACGCGCACTCCAGTGCGATCATCACGCATCGGCACCAGGAGATAGAGAGCAAAAGAAGAGAGTTCCAAGGAAATAAAGATAGCCATCAACTCAACCGAACTGACCAGCATCATCAACCCAAGTACACTGAGGAGAAGAAACAGGTAGTATTCCGGACGAATACGGCGATCAATGGCCTTGAGGTCCTGGCTGAACAAGAGGAAGATGGCCAAGGCTGCACCAATCATCAGCTTGAACAGCTGCGAATACTGGTCCACGGCATAAGCGCCGTAAAACAGGGTCGCTTGTTGATTGAAAGCCAGCAGAGTGCTGGCGAAGGTTCCGAGTCCAAAGATAATGGCCACGGATTTGGCCGTCTGTTCGGATACATTTTTTCCAAGGCTGACCAGAAAAAGAGCAAGCGCTCCGGTAATCAGCACAAGTTCGGGAAGGATAACCATAGAGAGTGCCTTTCTTCGTGTTTCCTCAACTCCGCTTCCCCTGTGGGGGAAACGGGTTGGTCAAATAACAGGTTAGGTTGATAACGTTAGCGCAGCAGGATTGAAGCCACCTGGGGATGCTGCTGCCAGGCGTGAAACTGATCCAGTAAATGGGCAACCGAACCATGGATCAAGTCGATAAAGGGCTGTGGGCCAAGACCGATCCAGAACACAAACCCGAGAAACGGGGTAAGGATAGCGATCTCACGCAGACCCAAATCTTTCAAATAGGACTGATCAGGATTGTTGGTTCCGCCCCAGACGATCTTCTGCAACATACGCAACATGTAGGCCGCTGCCAGAACCGCTCCGGGAATGGCCGCCAGGGCCAGAATGATATTGTGTTCAAAGGTCCCGGCCAAAACGAGGAACTCGCCGATAAAAGAATTGGTTCCTGGAAAGCCGAAGGACGAGAGCGAGAAAAAAGCCAGGAAGGTAACAAACCAGGGCATATATTTACCCACCCCGGTCGCCATGGCCAGTTCCCGACTATGGGTGCGCTCGTAAATCATACCCACACAAAGAAAAAGTGCACCTGTGGTCACGCCGTGGTTGATCATCTGCAGGATAGCGCCTTCCAGACCGCGGGTGTTGAGAACAAAAATGCCCAGGGTGACGAATCCCATATGACCAACCGACGAATAGGCAATCAGCTTTTTCATGTCCTGCTGAGCCAGGGCGGTAAATCCACCGTAGATGATGCCAGCAATGGACAGCCACAGAATTGGACCGGCCAAAAGCACGGTGGCATCCGGGGTAATCGGCAGACAGAAGCGCAGTAGACCGTAAGTACCCATCTTCAACAGCACCGAGGCCAAGATAACCGACCCGGCGGTCGGTGCCTCAACATGGGCAGCGGGCAACCAGGTGTGGAATGGAAACATCGGCACCTTGATCGCAAAAGCAAGGAAGAAGGCAAGGAAGACCAGTACCTGGAAGGTCTGTGAATAGGGCTGCCACATCATCTCCGGGATAAAAAAGGATCCGGACTTGAGATAGAGCGCAATGATCGCTACCAAGAGCAGTACCGAACCGGCCAAGGTATACAGGAAGAACTTGATCGAGGCATAGGCTTTGCGTGGTCCACCCCAGATAGCTATCAGCATATACATCGGGATGAGCATGAACTCCCAGAAGACATAAAACAGGATGAAATCCAGGGCGACAAACACGCCGATCATGGATGTCTCCATTACCAGGAGGCAGAACATGAATGGCGCGACCCGTTTCTGGATGTACTTCCAGCTTGCCAAAACACAGAAAGGCATAATCAGGGTGGTCAGGAGCACGAGGAGGATGGAGATCCCGTCCATACCAACGATATAGTTGATATGAAACTGGGGAATCCATTTGTAGGCCTCGGCAAACTGATATTTGGTGCTCGCGGTATCAAACCCGGTCAACAGCGGGATGGAACAAATCGCGGTGATGCTGGTCACGGCCAAGGCCCAGCGACGGGCAAAATTCTCTCCGTGGAAAAAAAGCAGAACCAGGGCACCGGCCAGGGGTAAGAAAATCAAAAAACTGAGTAGGGGAAATCCCTCTTTTATCACTAACAAATCCATGTGCTATTTCCCCTTAAAGCAGCTGAAAAGAAATAAAGGTAACAAGCAGGACGGCGGCCAGGGAGAATGCATAGTACAGGGAGATTTGAATCTGACCGCTTTGCAGCAAGCGCACTTTGCCGCCGATACCACGTACTGAACGGGCAATACCGTCGACCACACCATCAATGGCGTTCCAGTCAAACCAGCTCCAAAAGCGGCTCAGCGACATCAAGGAACCCAAACCAACCACCCGGTACGCTTCCCCCCAGGCGGAGTCCGCTCCTTGGAGCGGTTTTTTGATCATCCACAGAAATCCGCAACCGGCTTTCCGATAAAGCCAATCGATATCCAGGCAGAGACGATCCACCGGCTCGACATAACGCTTCAAGAGGAAGAAGGCCAGAGACGCAAACCCCAGCAGCTGCAGGGTTTCCATGAAGTGGTACATTGTATGAGGATTGTATTCCACATGATAGGGCAGCAGTTCGTAGAGAAACCCGGGCGCGGTGCCCACGAGAATGCAGAGCGTTGCTCCCAGGGTCATGGCAATCATCATATTCCAGGACGGATCCCCTGCCCGCTTCCAAGTCTCTTCGCTGCAGTTGTTCTTGCCGAAGAAGAGGAAGTACGGCAGTTTGAGGCCGTTATACATAAAGGTCCCGGTGGCACCGAACATTAACAACCAGGCGGCCCAGTTGAGATGGTGCTCAAACCCGGCAGTGATAATCATCGACTTACTGGCGTAGGCCGCAAAAAAAGGTGCTGCCGAAATCGACAGGCAGCCGATCATGGTAAAAAAGAAAGTGCCTGGCATTTTGGCATAGAGACCGCCAAGTTCGGTGAACTTGGTTTTACCGGTCATATAGAGCACCGAGCCGGTGCCCATGAAGAGTAAACTCTTGTAGAGAATGTGGGCCACTGCATGGGCCACGGCACCATTAATAGCCATTTCACTGCCGATCCCAATGGCTGCCACCATGTAGCCAACCTGGGAGACAATCGACCAAGCCAACAGCTTGCGGATATCGTTTTCCATCACCGCGTAGATCACACCGTACAGAGCCATGACCACGCCAAGGACCACCAGAATTTCCATTCCGGCGCAGGAGCGGGCCAAAGTATACACGGCGGTCTTGGTGGTAAAGGCACAGAGGAAGACCGCACCGTTAAACGATGCCTCGGAATAGGCCTCGGGTAACCAGGAGTGCAGAGGCACCATGGCGGCATTGAGACCAAAGCCGATCATGATCAGCCAAGTGTAGAGCTGCGGATGGGTGACATCCATAAGGTCAAAGGTGATATTTCCCATTGCCTGGTAGCGGAGCATGATACCGGCCAGGAGGATAATACCGCCAATGGTATGAATCAGCAGATAGCGATAGCCGACCCGGAGTGACTGAGGACCGCGCCGGAACCAAACCAAAAAAACCGAGGCAAAGGCCATCATCTCCCAAAAGAAGAACAGGCTCAGGTAATCACCGCAATAGATGGTGCCCAGTGAACCGGCAGCGTAGAACCAGGAGGCCATGTGCTCCCCGGCCCGGTCGACCTGCAACCCATACAGGGTACCGATGACGGCCATCAGGCCCATGATCAGGGCAAAGACTGTGGAGAGTTTATCCACCCGCCCGAACACCAGTTGCCAGTCCATGAAATTGACCAGGCCGAAGTTTCCGGACAGGGTAGTATTAAGCACCACCGCACTTAAGGCCAACAGTGGGACCAAAAAGAGGTAAGGCTTACGCAACGGCCCCTGAATAAAGGGCAGGAGCA
This sequence comes from Desulfobulbus sp., assembly GCA_028684915.1. Next base: position 27,189 of record JAQUEZ010000043.1, on the reverse strand, counting down.
AGGCCCCCCCTATCAAGAGCAATGAGGGATGAATAAAACCAGGGGTCATGCTTCTTCCTCACTGGATTGGGAACGGGTATAAAAGTCGGTCGGGGCCTGGATACCGGAGCGGCCGAACCAACGAGCCACACCGATAATCACGGCAGCCGCCGCAAAACCGAACAGAGACCAAAAACAGGGGACGTGCTGCTCCACCCAAGTGTGGGCGTGATGGGTGTCTACCTGGGTGGAGGAGGCGGCAATCACCACCAACAACACGCAGCAGACCGTCACCACGGTTTTTAACCGGGTTTGCAGGTATTCAATAAGGGCAATCATCCTATGACCATCCTGACAAATTGCATCATGAAGTTAGGGTACACACCAATGATGACCGAAACGGTGGCAGCGATCAACAGGGGTAGCAACATGCTGAGCGGCGCCTCTTTAATGCCAATCTCAGCCTGGCCCGCTGGCCGTTTGCCAAAAAAGGCCTTATAGGTAACCGGGGCAAAATATGCCACATTGAGCACGGTGGAGGCGATCAGGATCAGAAGGATCCCCACCTGGTGCGCTTCCATCGAGCCGACCAGCAGGTACCATTTAGAGACGAATCCTGCCACTGGCGGCGCTCCAATCATGGAGAGTGAGGCCACGGCAAAGGCACCGAAGGTAAAGGGCATCGTCCGCCCTAACCCGCTCATCTCAGAAATATATTTCTTATGCGAGGCGATATAAATCGCACCGGCGCAGAAGAACAGGGTGATCTTGGCAAAGGCATGGTTGACGATGTGAATCAGTCCACCTTCGATGCCGTGGGGGGTGAGCAGTGCCACACCAAGAATAATGTAGGACAGCTGGCTGACCGTTGAGTAGGCCAACCGTGCCTTGAGGTTATCCTTGGATAAGGCAATCATCGAGGCCACGATGATGGTAAATCCGACAAAGTAAGCGGTCGGTATACCAAGATTCAAGCGGGCCATGGTATCTACGCCAAAAACATAGAGCATGGTTCGGGTGGTACAGAAGACACCGACCTTGACCACCGCTACCGCATGCAAAAGCGCGGAAACCGGTGTAGGGGCAACCATGGCACCGGGCAGCCAATGATGAAACGGCATGATGCCATTTTTGGCAAAGCCGAAGATGCAGAAGATATAGAGCATGGTCACCACCCAGTCGGTTGCGGTGGTGGGGATAATGCCCGCGCTGATGCTGTGCGGAAAATCCAAGGTCCCGGAAAGTACATAAATAAGGATGATCGCGGGCAGCAAAAAGAGCTTGGCCGTGGTCGTCAGGTAAATAATGTACTTACGAGCCCCATCATAGGACTCCTCATCCTGGTGATGGGCAACCAGTGGATAGGTGCAGACCGATACGATCTCGTAAAAAAGATACAGGGTCAGCAGGTTATCGGAAAAAGCAACGCCGATAGCCCCGAAAATAGCCAAGGCAAAGCAGGCGTTGAACCGGGTCTGACAGGGCTCGTCGTGGGCGCGCATGTAGCCCATGGAATAGAAGACCGCTATTATCCACAGAGAAGAGGCCACCAGGGCAAAAATCATGGAAAAGCCATCGGCACGCAGAGTGATGGACAATCCAGGTAAGAGGGTGAACAGGTTATAGGTAAGCGTCTCTCCGGCTTTAATCGCCGGAATAAAAGAGAGCACTATGAGAAAAAGTAGCACCGATGCACAACAGGAGACGAACTCCCGCATATTCGGGTTCTTTTTCAGCGTCATGACCACCAGGCTGCCGAACAGGGGAATAATCACCGCCAGCAGCAGGTTGGCATTTTTAACAACATGAGCAAGATCAGGGGTAACAGCAGGCATAGTTCTCTTCTCCCCTTATCCTTGCAGATCAGTAAGATCGTCAGTTTCTATCGATTTGTAGTTTCGATAGACGGCAATCAGTATACTGACGGCAATCGCCGCTTCAGCTGCGGCAATGGCCATGATGAACAGGGTGAATATCTGGCCGACCACCGGGTCCGGTGAGGTAAAACGGCTGAAGGCCATGAAGTTGGTCGATGCGGCAGCCAGGATAAACTCCGAAGAGACCAGCATGCCGATAACAGTCCGGCGCACCACCATGCCATAAACCCCGAAGGAAAACAGCAGGGCGCCGATCACCAGATAGGTGGTGAGGCAATTATAGAGATTAAGCAGTTGCATCGGTTAATTTCTCCCTCTCTGTGCGAGCACCAAGGCGCCGATGATGGCCAAGAGCAGGACGACGGAAATAAGTTCAAACACAAATCCGTAATTGGTCAGCAGCGCCAACCCCACGGCCTTAATGTCGCCGGCTCCCTGTCGGGGAAAGACCTGCCATTCGGTTTTGACTCCAAGCAAAGTTAAAGCGGCAAAGAGTAGCGAGGCCACACTGAAGGCCAGCGGGCCAGCCAGTAGGGGGCGATGTTTCATTCCCACTGTCTGTTGCTCTTCGGGGTTGGCCATCATGATACCAAAGGCGATCAAGATCGAAACCGCGCCGACGTAAATCAACATCTGCATCATGGCCAAAAAAGGGCTGAGCAGAAAATAGTAGACTCCGGCCAAACCGGTAAAGCATACGGCAAGTCCGGCAACAGCACGAACCAATCGTTGCGCGTTGACCGCGATCATTGCCCCGGCGACGACCAGGGCCACGGTCAGCAAAAAGATGACGCCCACCACACCTTCCGGAGAAAACAGGCTGGGGCCAGCACCCGTCTGACAGACTAACGTTTGCATGTATTCTGATCCTCCAACCGCTTCATCAAGTCGATGATAAAGTCATTCTTGTCAACGCTGGCAAGGTTGTAGACCTTGGAATAACGGAGGGCGTTGAAATTACAGCTCTCCACACAGGATCCGCAGAGACTGCACTTGGTGAAATCCAACACATAGGAAGTGAGGAATTTCCCCTTGCCGTTCTCGTTTTTCTGGCCGGCAAGACTGATGCAATCCGAGGGACAGGCGCGCTGGCACATGCCGCAGACCACGCAGTTGGCAGCCCCGGTCTCCTCATTGCCAATCAGCTCAATGTGTCCCCGGAACAGCGGTGTCATGGTCGGCACCTCCCAAGGATACTGCTCGGTCACCACCGGTTTAAAAAACTCCCGGGCGGTGATCATCATGCCGGTGACCAGGCTTTTACCGCCGGTGATAATATCGCTCCAATACCCACTCATAATCAGAACACCTTGATCAGGGCTGCGGTAATCAACAGATTAGCCAACGAAAAGGGAATCAGGATCTTCCAACTCAGGTTGAGCAGTCGATAAATCTGGGTCCGGGGAAAGGTCCAACGAATCCAGATAAAGGTGAAGATCAGGATGTAAATTTTAATCAAAAACCACCAGATACCTGGGGTTTTCCCAAAGGGGCAATCCCAGCCACCGAGGAACAGGGTGGTGGTCAGACAGGCACCGACCACGATGTTGAGATACTCACCCATCATGAACAGACCAAAGCCCATAGAACTGTATTCGGTCATAAACCCGGCAACCAGCTCACTTTCGGCCTCGGCCATGTCAAAGGGCGCCCGGTTGGTCTCTGCCACTGAACAGATAAAAAAGATGATGAAGGAAATCCACATGGTCAGAAAGTGACCGTGCTCAACCCGAAAAATATTCCAGTGCCAGAAACCGCCCTGCTGATCGATGGCGATATCGCGCAAATTCATTGATCCGGAGATAAGCACCACCGTGATCACGGTGAGCAGCATGGGAATCTCATAAGCCAAGTTCTGCGAGACCGAACGGGCACCGGAGATGATGGCATACTTGTTTCCTGAAGCCCAACCGCCCAAAAGGATAGCGATCATGCCGATGGAAGCCAGGGCAAACAGCAACAGAACCGACAGTTCCATGGCCCGAGCACCGACATTGGCGGAAAAAGGAATCACCACCATGGAGGTAATGGCTGGAATCATTGCCAGCACCGGGGCGACCCTGAAGAGAATACCGTCCACGCCCTGTGGGACGAGCAACTGTTTGCTCAATAGCTTTAAACCATCGGCAAGCGGCTGTAAAAGTCCGGCAAAACCGGCCTCACAGGGCCCGATCCGCCGTTGAATACGGGCTGCACCTTTACGTTCGCACCACCCAAGCCATGCAGCGTTGACGCCGGCAAAGGCCATAATGCCCACCAGATACAAGAGGGCACGCCAAATACTTGTTTCCATAAAACTCTAACCTCTCTTGATCAGCGGTCGATCTCAGGAATAACGAGATCTAGACTCCCCATAAAGGCCAGGGCATCGGCAAGCAGCATACCCTCGGCCACCTCGCCGAATAAACTTAAGTTGCAATAGGTCGGCGAGCGCAGCTTCACCTTATAGGGGTTCTTATCACCGTTGCAAACCAACCGATGGCCCAATGCACCCCGGGCGGTTTCCACTGCCGAGTAGTAATAGCCGGCCTCGGGCTTGAGTACCTTTGGTGCCTTCCCCATAACCGGACCGTCGGGCAGTTTGTCTAGGGCCTGCTCGATGATGCGCAGCGACTGCTCGACTTCATCCATGCGCACCATATAACGAGCCATGGAATCGCACTCATCATAGACCGGAATATCAAAATCGAACTCCGAATAGACCGAATAAGGCTCGTTCTTGCGGACATCGTAGTTGATTCCGGATCCACGGGCGACTGGGCCGGTGGCACCGTAACGGCGACACTGTTCCTTACTGATGATCCCAATATCCTTGATACGCTTAATTAAGATAATATTGCCAGTAACCAGATCGTGGTACATCCGCTGCCAACGACCGCGCAGACGTTTGATAAAAGCGCGGGTGCCGGTGATGAACTCATCGTCGATATCGTTGTAGACGCCGCCGAAACGCATATAGCAGTACGTCAGGCGCGAACCGGTGATACGCTCGAGCAGATCAATAATTTGCTCGCGGTCATCAAAGGCATAGAGCAGCGGGGTAAAGCCGCCAAGATCAAGAAGAAAAGCAGCCCACCACAACAGGTGGCTGGCAATGCGGTTCATCTCGACGGTGATAACCCGGATGTATTCGGCTCGTTCCGGCACCTCGATACCGGCGGCCTTTTCCACCGCAAGGGCCCAACCGTGGTTGAAGGCCAAAGCATGGAGATAATCCATACGTGCAGTGTTGGGCATAAATTGGGCGTACGTCCCAGCTTCGGCAAGCTTTTCATGCATCCGATGCACGTAGCCCAAAACCGGTTCAGCCTTGACAATGTACTCGCCGTCCATAGTCAGTTTTACCCGAAGGACGCCGTGAGTGGCAGGATGCTGTGGCCCCAGATTGAGGACAAAGGTTTCATCATGCCGTAGTGCTACGGGAACGGTCATGGGAGATAATCCTTACGAAGGGGGAAAAAATCGGCGTCTTCCGGGAGGAGAATGCGGATCAGATTGGGGTGATCCAGGAAGATAACGCCATAGAAATCAAAGGTCTCCCGTTCGTGCCAGTTGGCTGAAGGGTAGACACCAGTGATGGTCGGCACTTCGGGATTATCACGTGGAATGCGGGTCCGCACCATCACCCGACAGTGCTCGCCTCCAAGACGATTATAATCATAGACCACCTCCAGTTGCTGCTGCTCCAGCCAGTCAACACCGGAGATCGATTCCAGAAAATAGCCGTCTCGATCCATCAATTCAGCCAGCGCAACCACCTGTTCTGCGGGGCAAAGCACCTCGAGATGGTGGCCATGTTTGGCCGGGTCGGTTACCCGAATCCCGGGTGCATTATTCAACTCTTCCTGAGCTGAGAACGCACCTCCGGGAAAAAGCTCTTGAAGAGCCTGCAATGTAGTCTCTTGTAATGCCATGAAAGTAGATAGCCTCGTAAAAATTAAAGACCGAAAACCGAGCATCACCCCAAAAACTATTGGCGAGGCTCGGAACGCCATTCTCGAGGCTTTTTACGAGAATGACAAATTGCTCAGTTTCAGGCGGACTGCACCCTTGGCCAGCGACGTTTTCCGGTAATCTTCTCCTCCAGGGTTATAATACCCTCGAGAAGCGCTTCAGGACGGGGCGGGCAACCGGGAATGTACACATCCACCGGAAAGAGCTTATCGGCCCCTTCCACCACGTTATAATTTTCCTTAACCTTGAACGGCCCACCGGATATAGCACAGTTGCCCATGGCAATAACCCACTTGGGTTCCGGCATCTGGTCGTAGAGGGTTTTAACAGCCAATTCCAATTTTTTATTGATTGTGCCAGCCACGATCATGACATCGCTCTGACGGGGTGAAGGCCGGAAGACCTCAGCGCCAAAACGTGAAATATCGTAGCGGGAGCCACCGGTGCACATCATCTCAATGGCACAGCAGGCAAGACCAAAGGTCATCGGCCAAAGGGAATTGGCCCGCCCGAGATTGAGCAACTGCTCAAGCTGGGCAAACTGCACTATTGATGAAGGTACGTTTTCTTCTCCCACGAGAACACTCCTTTGCGCCACGCATAAACAATGGCGAGCGATAAAATAGCGACGAACAGCAGGATCTCATAGAAATCCCGCATACCCAGCCCCGGGCTGTTGTAGGCGACGGCTACCGGAAAAAGGAAAAGCACATCCACATCAAAAGCGAGGAAAATGAGGGCATAGAGATAATAAATGATACCGAAACGAATCCAGGCGCTGCCGATGGGCTCCATACCACACTCGATTAGCTGGTCGGTACGGCCGGCAGCCTGACGGGTATGCGACGAAGGGCTCAACAGCTTTACAATGATGATCGGGCCAAACCCGAACAGCAGGGCCCCAATGAGAAACAGGGTCACATAAATAATATTGGTTTGAACTACTTGGTCCATTTTCTCTCCTCAACTACAGAACCTATCCGCATCAATCCAACTGATGCGTTCTATCAACACACTTTATCAAGCTACTGAAATCCATCTTTGATGTCAAGCACAATTATCCCTCAATAACGAATTATTTCTCGATATATCAGACGGGTAAAGTTGACCCGCGCATTGGGAATATTTGACCCTCAGTTAAAAAACGTTGACCTATTTTTCCCAGGTGTTAGTTTAGTCCAGCTTCAATTAAGGTCATACAATTAATCAATCAAGCTGATACTGCAAGAGAATTCATGGCTATTACCTTCAGACAACTGGAAATATTCATTGCCGTTGCCGAAACACAGCAAGTGACCCGGGCCAGCAAAAAACTTCTGTTGACCCAGTCCGCAGTGAGCATGGCCTTGGGCGAACTGGAGAACCAACTCGGCGGCCCCCTCTTCGACCGACACGGACGCAGCCTGCTGCTTAACGACCGCGGGCGCTATTTGTTGCCGCTGTCCAAGGCGATCCTGCACCAGGTGGCCAATATTGAGACCATCCTCACCGAGCAGCAGGATACGGTGGCTGGCGTGCTCGAGATCGTCGCCAGCACCACTCTGGGCAACTATGTCCTTCCCTACCTGATTGGCGCCTTTATGCGACTGCATCCTGAGGCTCATATCAACATGCTGGTGGTCAACACCATGACCGCCGAAAAACTCGTTGCTACCGGCCAAGCGGATCTAGGTTTTGTCGAGGGGGACATCAACGTCGACTCGCTTGTGGCCACCACCTGGTTTGAGGACGAACTGGGGATCATTATCAGCCCTCACCATAAACTTGCTGAACGGGAAACCTTTATCATTCCGGACAATCTCAAAGAGACCAGCTGGGTAATGCGTGAGGAAGGATCAGGAACAGCGGAGATTTTCACTAAAAAATTAGGCCGTTATGCTTCTCTCTTGAAAGTGGTCACCAAAACCGGCCATACCGAGGCGATTAAAAAAGCGGTTGAATCCGGCGTGGGTGCGGCTTGCCTCTCCATGCTCACAGTCTGCCGCGAGGCGGAAGAGGGGTGGCTCAAAATACTGCCCATCGAGGGCATGGATATGAGCCGGCAATTGTGGATCATTCAACACAAGGACAAAATCATCACCCGCCTGATGTCGGAATTTCTCCAATTCTGCGATGTGGTGGCCAAAAATCACCTTGGTCGGGAATGCCTCGCCTCTCCCTGGAAGTTGCAATCGCTGCTAGCCAAAATCAAACTGGAAAAAGCAATGGCGCAGCCACTTCAAAATGACATACAAAAGACCGACTGACTAAAAATACCCCATATACGCTTTTCAGCCGTTACACGCAAACACGGACAGAGAGCAGTGCTTCTCTGTCCGTGTTTTTTTATTGGACCAACCGCAACTTCCCTTACTTAAGCTCGGCAAGGGCAGCGGTGATGCGCTCCATTCCCTTTTTGATCACATCCATGGAGGTGGCAAAGGAGAAACGGATAAAGGCGTCAGCCCCAAAGGCAGCACCCGGCACGGTGGCAACTTTGGCCTCACTGAGGAGGTAATCTGCCAAGGAAACTGATCCGTCAATCACCTGCCCATTAAACGTTTTGCCGTAATAGGCGGAAAAGTTCGGGAACACATAAAAAGCGCCCATGGGGTCGACACAGGTGACCCCGGGGATCGACCGCAGCGCCTCGACGAAGTAGGCCCGACGGGGGATAAAGGCCTCGAGCAGTTGACGGGGAAAATCCTGAGGCCCAGTGAGAGCAGCAAGAGCGGCATATTGGGAAGGCGCGGCCGGGTTCGAGGTGGACTGGCTCTGAATCTTATTCATCGCCTTAATCACTTCGATCGGACCAATCGACCAGCCGATACGCCAACCGGTCATGGCAAACGATTTGGAAACACCGTTGGAAAGTATGGTCTGATCTTTCAATCGTGGATCGGCATGGAGAATATGCGGAAGCTTGCCGTCTGTGTAGGTGATCTCCTCGTACATATCGTCAGTGATCACAAGCCAGCCGTTGTCATAGGCCATTTTGGCCACGGCAACCAAGGATTCCTGCGAGAAAACCGATCCGGTAGGATTGGAGGGACTATTGAGCACAATGGCCTTGGTCTTCGGCGTGACATACTTTGCCAGCACCTGGGGATCAAAGTCAAAATCGTTTTCCTCCTTCAGCGGTACAATCACCGGCGTACCACCGGCCAACTGGACCATGGGAGGATAGGACACCCAGTAAGGTGCAGGGATGAGGACTTCATCTCCAGGGTTCAAAATCGCCTGGAAGATATTATACAGTCCATGTTTACCACCGCAACAGACCTGAACTTGATCTGCCTCATACTCCCAGCCCTGATCCTGTTTCAGCTTGGTGCAAATAGCCTCCCGCAATTCAACAATACCCGCCACCGGAGTATAACGGGTGTGCCCATCGTCAATGGCCTTTTTACCGGCCTCGCAAACGTGGGCAGGGGTCGACATATCCGGCTCCCCCACACTAAAATTTAAAATATCCGCACCAGCGGCCCTGAGTGCCTTCGCCTTGGCATTGACGGCGAGCGTCGGCGAGGGAGCGACTTGCAGCACTCTCTCCGCAAGTACAAACTTTTCTGGCAACATCTTCTCAATACTCCTTCTGTGAACTAATGTTCTCCGGTGAATACAAAAAACAGTGCGCTGTAACGCTTTTGGTCGATTTAAACAAGTCCAAAAAATTAAATCCGGAAAAATTTCGCTAATACGTGCAATTTTATTTTCTATAAAGCTTGACCTATTACGGTTCTGTAAAAACTGGACAGGCGCGATTGGGATCATAATTGCGATACGCTGCATCATCGGCCTTGGTATGGCACTCAAGACAGAGCCCGATTCGAAGGACACGATGCAACTCATTGCCATTGAAGGGGCGCAGGTTTTTGCGTGACCCGTATTGCAACGCTGTCCCATCGATGGTGACAAAAGTATCAAACCCAGGTGTCCTGCCCCGATCGCTTATAACCCCACGGTCAACCGGGGTAAACTGCCATTGCCCATTCTTTTTCACCACCGCCCCCTCGCCCAGCCCTACGGTCTTTGTCGAGGCGTGGCAATCGCGGCAAGTTCGCCCTTTGGCCTGAATGGTATGGGGATTGATTGCAGCCATGGTGAAACGGTCAAAGCCCCCTTCCTTCTGTCCCTTCTCATCAATCAAGGTCACCAGGTCCTGGCAGCCAGGGGTCACAATGACCACCTCATCATTCCACACCGCCAGCATCGGTTGCTCATATCGGATGTAAGTGCGCCCCTCCTCCCACCAGCCGGGGGTGTTCTTCAGGGTCAATTTGTCCAGATGATTGTCGCGCTTATCCCGCTTGACGTGGCACCCATAACACTGCGGAACCCAAGTGGAGTGGCAGGCAGCACAGGTGACCCGTTTGTGGAAAGGCGCACGGCAGGCCTCCGCATCTGGCTGGCGCAGAGGGCGCTCTTTCCCGTCAATCTTACCGACAAGCACTCGCTGTTCCCCCTGCTTGTCCACATTGGTCAGTCGGTTATTTTTTCGGGTCAGGCCGGGAGTTGCACTATGGCAGCTTTCACAGCTGATTTCCAGTTGCTGTTCATAGTGGGCATAACTGGTTCCGTCGCCCATGATTTCATCACGGGTGTGGCAGTCGATACAGGCCATGCCTTTGACATGGTGGATATCCGGGGCGATTTTGAGATAAAAACGGTCACCGGGAAGTTGCTGCGAACTGTGCTGTCCCTTTTCAAAAGGTGTGCCATACCCCTCGGCCTCATAGACCCCTATATACGAGATACCAATGCGACCGGAACGGTTGTGGCAGCGAATACAGTTTTCTTCGGGAACCTGTTTGACGACCAGCGGATGAGGACGGTTTTTATCGATAGCTTCCTGTGCTTCTGTGGAAAGCTGTTTGGTAACCGTATTTTTAGGTGTCCCCGGTGGCAGAATATAGTGACAGGCAGAGCAGCCGCCACCCTTCTCGTTGAAAAACGCAGGAGCGCCGGGCAGGTCATTCTTTTGCTTCCACAGGTGGCAGGTGGCACAGAGTTTTCGATAATAATCAAGAGCCAAGGAGGTTTCGCCACTTTGCAGCAACTGCTCAACCGTTACATCGGCATCTTGATGCTCCTGTTCACCCCAATAATACAACAGGGTGGAAAGAATCCCCCGGTTAGTAGCCATGAGCGAATGCTTGACCTTGGCCACATCTGCAGGATGACATCCTTCCACGCCGCAGGTTTTGGCCACCACCCGCAGGTCACCGGGGTTGAGCACCATGCCGGCATGGGCTTTTTCCTTGTCGATGGCCAGTGAATTTCCTAGATGGCAGGGTGAGCATCCAATTACCAGACCATCGTGGGCCCCATCAAGCTTATCGGTTTTATGGCAATTCAAGCACATGTCCACCATGCCCGAAGTGGTCACCGCCAACTGCTCAGGTCTCTGGGTGGTCTGCTCACGATACACCAGGTAGCCAACCAACAACAGACTGGCCAAGGTAAAGAGGATGCGGGGTAAGAGGTGGCGGACGGGCCGGGTCATGGCAATGGTTGATCGTCTCGAAGAGGATGGAAATTCGCGAAGATCAATGCACGCTAATAGAAAACAAGGTCAACGTCAAAGAAAGATTGTCGTCCATGGTAAAAACCCCCAAGAACGACATTTCAGGTTCCTCTAATCCACTTGCGCTCGCATGCAGGCTTCGCAGTCATCTCATAAAGAATTCACATTTCTCCGATTTTCACCTGACGAGACGGCCATCGAAGGTGCAATCTCCTCCAATAGCCGAGAAAAAACCTACTCAACAAAACCCTGGACCACCGGGTAGCGCCGACCTTGGCCAAAGGCCTTGGTGGTCACCTTAATCCCAAGCGGTGCCTGCTTGCGCTTGTACTCATTGAGTTTTATCCGACGAACAATATCCCGCACTAACTGAAGATCAATCCCGCCTTGGGCAATAGCCTCAATACTTTTGTGCTCCTCCAGATAGGCTTGCAGAACCACATCCAGGACCTCATAGGGGGGCAGATCGTCCTGATCGCACTGGTCGGGTTTGAGTTCGGCGGTTGGCGGCCGGGTTATGATCCGCTCCGGGATGATCTCTTTCTCCTGGTTCATCAGACGCGCCAACTGGTAGACCATGATTTTGGGTACATCGGCAATGACTGCCAAGCCGCCGCTCATATCTCCGTAGAGGGTGCAGTAGCCTACGGCCATCTCCGACTTGTTCCCGGTGGTCAGGAGGAGTCGGTTGAATTTGTTCGACAGGGCCATGAGCAGGTTGCCACGGATTCGCGCCTGAATATTCTGCTCGGTTGCATCTTCGGCAAGCCCAGCAAAAAAGGGATCCAGAGTCTCCCGATACGCTTCCATGGCCTTAGATATACCGATCAAATCGAAATCACACCCAAGATTTTCCGCCAGAGCTCTGGCGTCATCAATGGAATACTGCGAAGTATAGGGCGAGGGCATGGCCACGCAGAGTACGTTTTCCGGCCCCAAGGCCTTGCAAGCAAGTACTGCGGTCACCGCCGAATCGATACCGCCCGAAAGACCGAGCACAGCCTTGGAAAAACCAGTCTTATGAAGATAGTCGCGCACCCCCAGCACCAGAGCCTGCTCCACATCGGCTACCGTCTCGACAAGGCTCCCCTTCCCTGGTTGATGCCACTGCTCACTGTCCACCACCAGCATTTCTTCGCCGAACCCTCCGGCAACACAATGCAGCGCTCCCTGCGGGGTAACCACCATGGAATGACCGTCAAAAATCAGCCCATCCTGGCCACCGACCTGGTTGGCATATAAAAGCGGCAGATTGTTTTGCCGACAGAGGTCGGCAAAGACCCGTTGCCGTTCTGCAAGCTTGCCGAAGTAGTAGGGAGAGGCGGAGATGTTGATCAGACAATCGGGAACGATCGGCCCGACAGCGAGATTCTTCATCGGGTCGGTCTCGTAGTTTTCACCGCTCCACCAGATATCCTCACAGATGGTCAGCCCGCACTGCAGGCCCATGAACGGAAAGACTGTGGAAGTGGTGCCGGGTTCGAAATACCGGGTCTCATCAAATACATCGTAGGTGGGCAAAAGCTGCTTACGGGCCCGATAGGCGATCGTATTACGCTCAAGCACCAGGGCTGAATTGTAGAGCGGTTTCCCTGGTCCCAGACGGCGCTCGGGCACACCGATGATGCAGGTGATGCCTTCGATCTTTTGGATGAGGTCCGCCAGAGCTCGATCATGGGCATCGAGAAAGGAGGGACGCTCCAGCAGATCCTGCGGTGGATAGCCGCAAAGGGTCAATTCAGGGAAAACGACCAGATCACAACCAACCTGCCGAGCCTGTCCGATCCAATGGAGAACTTGGCGGAGGTTCCGCTCAAAGGCTCCGATGATCGGATTTGTTTGAACAAGAGCGACTTTCACAATGCTTATACCTGAGGAAAAACTGAACAACCGACTGCTGCTTTGACAGGTTTGTCGTTCTCGTAACAAAGTTCGAAAACAAGGTTTCGAGCTTTGCAATAGATTGTTTTTACGAAAAACGGCTTTTCGATATTTGACGAATCCATCAGGCCTCGGGTAATACAAAGACATCTGACAGAGGATAAATACAACCGAATCAAAAACATGCGACACCGACCGACAGCGTCTTAAATCTTGATGGCAACGTAAAACTTCGATTACTGCGTCGCAGCTATTTTTCCAACACTCGACATCTCTTCTGTATGCCTTTGCATCGTGAAAAAAGCTCTTCCCTGTATGTCTGTGTTTTTACCTAGCCATCTCTTAGAGAGTGATGGATTTTTTATGTACCCATCAATCTTGAACCCTTTACAAAAAAAAAGCCCGGCAGGAAAATCCTGCCGGGCGATAACAAACACCGTCTATTATTGCTTCAAAACGTTGGCGGCCGCTGGTCCTTTAGGCCCGTCAACAATTTCGAATTGAACTTTGTCGCCTTCATTGAGAGTCTTGAATCCTGATCCACCGATTGCAGAGTAGTGGACAAATACATCCTTACCTGCTTCCTGCTCAATAAAACCAAAACCTTTTGCTTCGTTAAACCACTTTACTGTACCTGTCAACATTGCTCCCTATCTCTCCTTGTCTTGGGCTGAATGTTTGTCCCATGCAGGTTTTTTATCGGCATGCGGTCCGAATTTCTAACGAAATTCCGAATCGTAACCAATAAAAATCCCCCATGTTCTACTCCTGGTCGGCGAACATAACACTAATTTAATTAAAAACAAGGAAATTGATGTCGCCTTGGCGACAGTTGCGAAGAATTTCACAGATGCAAGGAGATAACAAAGGTTACCAATACGTGTTTAGGCAAACCGCAATAGGGCACATCTCCTGGAAAAGACGGAAACAATCAACTTGTCAGACAAATTACCGACCGCGTTGATACTGACGGACGGCCCGATTGTGATCCGCAAGATTTGTTGAAAAAACATGGGTACCGTCATTACGAGAGACAAAGTAGAGCGCATTGGACTCGGCAGGATGAACCACCGCCTCCAGAGCGGCCCGACCAGGATTACAGATCGGCCCGACGGGAAGTGCAGGAATCACATAGGTATTATAAGGCGTTTCCCGTTTGAGATCGGCTTTGGTGATGTTGCCGTTAAAATCAAGCAGACCGTAAATCACGGTCGGATCAGACTGTAACCGCATTTTCCGCTTTAACCGGTTAAGAAAAACCCGGGCAATGAGCGGACGCTCCTCGGCTGCTCCAGTTTCCCTTTCCACAATCGAGGCCAGGATAACCAACTGGTGACGATTTAACCCATTGACCGCCTCCGGCACCGCAAGCTCTTCCCAGACCTGCTGGAACCGCGCCACCATAAGCTTGAGCACGCTTTGCTCATCGGCCTCATTGCGGACCAGGGTGTAGGTTTCCGGAAACAGATACCCTTCGAGGCTGGGAGCCTCCACTCCCAGACGACTAATAAAAGCCGCATCTCGGGTAAGGTGGAGAAAACGCTCATTTTTAATCCATCCGTCCCGGCTGAAGAGTTGAGCCACCTGCTCGACATCCATGCCTTCGGGAATAGTGAGGCGATGGCGCAGGGTACGTCCATCCACCAACAGTTGCAGCACCGCAGGAGGTGTCAGTCCGCGGGTAATGCTGTACTCCCCAGCTTTCAACCTAGCAGTATTTCCGCTGAGGTACACCAGACAAAGATAGCGAATGTCGTTCTTCAGCAAACCTTCACTGGCAAGCAGTTTACCGATACCGTGCACCCCCATCCCTTGGGGAATGGTGATAACGATTTCCCCTTGTCCCGGGGCGGGGGTGGTCAGATACGAATGGTACCAGAGCCCCAGACCTGCTGTACAAAGCACGACGCAACTGAGCAGGATCAACAAAAAACGGCGCATGGGAACAATAATTCTGATTACGAAACAATGATGGCCTCGTAAAAAGTCCATCACGCTCTAAGAGTTGGCTAGGCCAAAGAAAAAAAACCGATCACGGGGGAACCCCTAAGGAGCCGTTACGAAATAACATGGCCATTTATCACCATGTCGTTACTCCTCTTTATGGCGTTTAAAACAATTTCCCGGCCAGGTTATTTTTTTTACAACCCCTAAGGAACCGTTTATCAACGGACCTGTAAGCGATTGCAGGGTGCCGGAGGTGCAAGGCATCGGCTTGTGCAGCGTACACCTGTACGTAAACAGGGCGATAACACGGCAGATTCGGTGCCCCATGATCTCTTACGAAAAAAGCGGCCGGGAATTACCCGACCGCCTCAGATCACTTGCCCCCTTTCTCCGCCGGAGGCTTGACCGCTGCCTTTTTGGCAGGCGCCTCCTTGGGCTGCGTTTTTCGCGGCGTCACATTGCCAAGGGCCAACTCAATCACCTCGTCCATATGTTTCACCGGATAGAAGGTGATCTTCTTGCGGAGTTCCTCGGGAATCTCCACCAAATCCTTCTGGTTTTCAAATGGAATGAGCACCTTGTTGATTCCAGCGCGCAGAGCGGCCAACGCCTTGTCCTTCAGACCGCCGATGGGCAGGACCCGTCCACGCAGGGTCACCTCGCCGGTCATGGCGATCCCACTTTTCACCGCCTTACCGCTAATAGCGGAAAACAGCGCCGTAGTCAGGGTGATACCTGCTGAAGGTCCGTCCTTGGGTATGGCTCCCGCCGGAACATGAATGTGGATATCCATGTTGTCAAAATAATCCGGCTCAACTCCCAGCACTTTATTGCGGCTCCGGCAATAACTCAATGCGGCCTGGGCAGACTCCTTCATCACCTCACCTAGCTGACCGGTGAGCTGCAGTCGGCCTTTACCCGGCAACACCGAGGTTTCGATATGGAGCAACTCGCCGCCGACCTCAGTCCAAGCCAGCCCTATAACCAATCCCGGTTGACTGCTGGTATCGAGTTCGGTTTCCGGGAGATATTTGGGCGGGCCCAAATATTTTTCCACCGTGTTGGCAGAGATTACATACGGTCCCTTACCACCTTCGGCCACCTTACGCGCAATCTTTCGACAGATCTTGCCCAGGGCCCGTTCCAGGTTCCGCACCCCAGCCTCGTGGGTGTAGCTACTGATGACCAGTTCCAGGGTGGCATCATCGATCTTGATCTGATTGGGCTTGATGCCGTTTTCCGTAACCTGCCGCAGCAGCAGATATTTATTGGCGATCACGATCTTCTCCTCAAGCGTATAGCCAGAGAGCTGGATCACCTCCATTCGATCGAGCAACGGTCCTGGGATGGTATCGGTCCGGTTAGCGGTGGTAATGAACATGACCTTGGAAAGATCAAAGGGCAGGTTCATATAATGATCGGAGAAACTGTTGTTCTGCTCCGGATCGAGCACCTCCAGCAGCGCCGAAGAGGGATCGCCGCGATAATCATCGCCGATCTTGTCGATCTCATCCATCATGAACACCGGATTATTGGTGCCCACGTTTTTCAACCCTTGAAGAATGCGGCCCGGCATGGCACCGATGTAGGTGCGGCGATGCCCGCGGATCTCAGCCTCATCACGCATACCGCCCAGAGAAAGCCGATAAAACTTGCGGTTCATGGCTTTGGCGATAGCTTGCCCCAGCGACGTTTTGCCCACACCGGGGGGGCCGGCAAAGCAGATGATCGGCCCCTTGGTATCGGCATTGAGTTTACGCACCGCCAAATATTCAAGGATGCGTTCCTTGATCCGGTCAAGTCCGTAGTGATCGTCATCGAGTACATCTGCGGCGACCTTCAAATCCAGCATATCCTTGGAGGAATCACGCCAAGGCAGATCAAGAAACCACTCAAGATAGGTGCGGACGATGGTGGCCTCGGAGGCATCCGGGTGCATCATCTCCAGCCGCCGCAACTGTTTGCGTGCCTCTTTCTTGGCATACTTGGGCATCTTCTTTTTGCGCAGTTGCTTGGCAAGCTCCTCAATTTCCTGCGAGTAACTGTCCTCATCACCAAGTTCACGTTTGAGTGCCTGAATCTGTTCGCGCAGGAAGTATTCACGCTGGCTGCGAGACATTTCCTCCTTGGCATCGGATTGGATCTTAGCCTGAACCGTGGAAACCTCGAGTTCCTTATGAAGCAGATCCGCCACCAGGCGCAACCGTTCAATGGGATCGGAGGTCTCGAGAATTTTTTGCGATTCGGAAATTTTCAGGCGCAGATTGGAACCGACCAGATCAGCCAGTCGCCCCGGTTCCTCGATGTTGTTGATGATCATCATCAAATCCGAGGAAAGGATGCCGCGCAGGGACATGATTTTTTCGGTCTGCTCCCGCACTGTGCGCATCAAAGCTTCCGTCTCAACCGAAATTTCGCTGGGTTCCTGTTCTTCGACCAGGTCGATCTCGACCCGGTAATGCGGCTTTTTCTGGAGAATTTTGCGAATCTTCGCCTTGGACAGGGCCTGAACCAACACCTTGAGGCGACCGTCGGGCAGCTTGAGGGTGCGCATGATCATCGAGACCATACCGACATCGTAGATATCCTTCTCCTCCGGATCGTCTTTGGTGGGATCTTTCTGAGTCACCAGCATCAGCAGCTTGTTGCTGTTCAGTCCCTCGTTCACCGCTTCAATCGAACCGGGACGACCGACAAACAACGGGATGATCATATAATTAAAGACCACCACATCGCGAACAGCCATCATGGGCAGCGCTTCAGGGATTTCCAGATCCTGCGTCTGTTCTCCGAAATCACCCATACTGGTTGATAATGAATCATCAAATTCCACGTTTTCCTCCTTAAAATTGCCGGGAACGGCACTCATAGCCCAATTGTCCCACGACAGTAAACACAACCCTAGGCGAAGTCAAGACACGGTCCCGAGCCGATTCTTAAAGAAAATTTCCCTTGAAGAAAACCCTGTTGATCAATATAGAAGGAGAGTTTTCGCCCCTTTTGTTGTCCTGTTGCCCTGGAGCCACCTATGCTAACCATTGGATCTTTTTTTGACCTTGCCGATTTTCCCGAGCGCGCACTCTTTGTCGACTGCCCCTATGCCTGGGACCCGCTGAAAAAACTCAAGCAGTATATAGCCGACAATACCGCACCGACCTTCCAGCACGTCTGTATCCAAGATGCGGTCCCCCTGGACAGCCCATACATCTGGTACAACGGCAAACTTCGCAATGCCCGCGAGTGCATCATCACCTACGGCGACACCACCAAGGGCGGGTTGACGGTGTGGGAAAACGGTCAATTCCTCAACGGCGCCTCGGTCATCATGGCCGGAGCGATCCTGGTCGGAAAAAATATCAAGATCGGCAGAGGTGTCCTTATCGAGCCAGGAGTCATGATCAAATCACCGGCAATTATCGGCGACCACACGGAAATCCGCCAGGGCGCCTACCTCCGGGGCTACACCCTGGTGGGCAATCGCTGTGTGGTCGGGCATACCACCGAAGTCAAACACTCAATTTTTCTCAATGACGCCAAGGCAGGGCATTTTGCCTATCTCGGTGACACCATTCTCGGCAACCGGGTCAATCTCGGCGCGGGCACCAAATGCGCCAACCTGCGGTTTGTTGCCGGCAATGTGGCCATTCGCACCAGTATCAACAAAATCGACACGGGCCTGCGCAAGTTCGGTGCCATCCTCGGCGACGACTGCCAAACAGGCTGCAACTCGGTAACCAGCCCGGGAACGATTCTTGGGCCGAGCAGCCTGCTGCTGCCCAATATCACCGCAGCTTCTGGATTACATCCTCGTAAATCCGTTCTACGGTAGACGGGTTCTTCTTAACCTGCTCTTCCAGCGGCAACCCCTGAGAGGCATACTCATAGAGGGCAAAGAAAAAAGCGAAGAGGATGCCAACCGTACAATAGACGCGAAGCAGACGATCCCATGGCAACCAGCCCTTGTTTGACATGCGACGGAAGACCACAGCCACGATATAAGTAAAGCCCAAAGCATAGGGAGCGGTGAGCAGCATCTGATACGCCGTTCCCATGAGTGTCGCGCTCAGATCTGTGCCCAGACGCAAATGAAACAGCACATAAGCCAGTGCTGTCAAAATAAACGTAATTTTTTCCCGTAAAGTTCTCATACTATGAATACAACTCTTGCCTGCGTGTTTCCCGAAACCCTGCCTGATGCGGGTCTTCTTTTCCCCCTTGTACAGGTTTTCGCACAGGTTGTCCACATGCAAGCCGTGGAAAACGAAGCCCTGGAGAACACCTCGGATTTCATCCGCCGTTGTAGGGAACAGGGCCGCCTGCAGCCCTTTGCCCCCGCGCCTCTTGGCGAGCATCGCCAGCGTTTCATGGCGTTAGTTGAGGACATGCGACGCCATGGGGCCGACTACACCGCCCAACTGAGCATGCTCACCCTGGCTGGCCTCAACCGGGGGCATGAAAAGCGGGAATCAGCCCATACCCTGATCGCCGAGCTCCTCCAGCGAACCGATATCCGGGAAAAGGAAGAGGAACTACTCCAACTCTGGCAGTCGCGCCTGCTGCTGAAGCTTGGGGAAAGCTATGATCTGCAACAAGCCGACATCGGCACTGCCCTTACCCATATAGCCTCGCGACAAAATACTCTTTTGCAGGAACTGCGGGAAGAAGAGGACAATCCCTTCGGCCTCACCAGTGGATTTGGCGAATCCACACGCGAGGCAGATTCCATGCTCCGCCACCGGCTCAAAGCTTGGTGCCGTCTCTATTTCCACGACCAATCCCCAGCCCCGTCACTCCTGGTAACCCGCCAAGGCATGGCTATGGAACTGCTGCAGGAGGTTTATGAAAAACTGTGCGGCCGGCTGGCTGAACCATTGGTGAGCCTGGACGTGCCGCTCGTGGGCGGAGAGGATACGTTAGCGGCAACACCGCTGATCAATCAGGTCGCACCGCTACAAAAGGCGCTCACGCAAGTGATGCAGCCGCTTGCTCCGGAACAGGCATCTCTTATTGCCAAACAATGGACAGACGCCGAGGATGCGTGGAGACAACTGCTCGATAAACAGTATCCGTCAGCACAGGCAGGTCGCGGCCGTTTGGATGTGCTCTACTTTCCGGGGATATCGACCAAACGGCTGATGATGGAGGGATTTGCCGGGGGAATAGGCTCCGCCGCTTCAGAAGAGATGGCGGCGGCAAAACAGGGATGCTGTCTTTCCGTCCTGAGTAGGCCCTGACAGGGGCACCACTACAAGGCTCAGATCGGTCGTCGTTCCTCCAGAGAAAGAACATACGCCGTCCACTGCCAGGGGATGTTATCAATCTCGACCCCTATTTTTTTATTCCATTGGCCAATCTGCTCCCAACGGGGCTTGACCTGAAACTTGAAATGGTTCTCGCCACTGGTGGCAACCACAGTGTACTTGTCGGTTTTTTTACCGAAACGTTTGGCCATATCGGCAAGACACAGCCCGCCACGGGAGACATCGCTCACCACCGCCGAATAGCAGCCAAGGCCGTCGGATACGTCGATATTCATACCCCGAACACGAATACGAGGGTATTTGCGTTGATCCATGTACCAACCTCCTCACGCTCGAGCGAACCAAGAACCGGAAAACGCCCACAGTGCTTCTGGGCGCTTTCTCGGCTCCAGGAAGAGGGAAAAAGCATTAAACGACGTTACCCTCACACTCTTCCCGATAAGGGTTAATGGTCATGACCGGACAACAGGCGGTTTTAACCACCTTGTCGGCCACGCTGCCGAACATGATCCGCTCCAGTCCTTTGTAACCGTGGGTACCCATAACAATGAGCCGAACCTTTTTCTTGGTGGCAAAGGCGAGTATTTCTTCCGCCACATCGCCTGAAAGGACCTTACCGGTCACATTGGTCACACCGGCCTCGGCAAACATGGCTTTATTCTCCTCAACGTAGGTCTCCATCTGCTGCTGGGCCGAGGCGAACAATTCCTCCTCTAGGTTGGGTAGACTGATAGGGGGAACAAAAAATCCGCTGTAATCCTCAAAGGTCTGCACCACGAACACCAGATGCAACTCCGCTTTGAACGTTCCAGCCACGTACGCAGCCGCCTTGACGATCTTGCCGGCATTGTCGGAAAAATCAATCGGGGTCAGGATGCTTTGAATTGCCTGCATATCGTACCTCCTCGCATGAAAGTCGATGAACAACTGCTGTATTCACCTATAACATATATCAATCACAGAAATTTTCACCAAGATATTTGCCGGAGTCGACAACCAGGACAACGCCGATCCGATAAAGCAGTTGACCCTCTGTATCATCGCGAATATATTCTAGAGTCCTTTTCCGGTATATCCGTTGACTATACCGATACAGGTTTGGCCCGGCACCCCGCCCCGCGCCGCTTGTAAGCCTCTCTCTCCGACGGGACAGATAACTGATATGGAATTTACCCCCAAATGGATCGCCTGGGAAATCACCCGTCGCTGCAACTTGCGCTGCGTGCACTGCCGCTCCTCCTCGGAACTTGACGTCCAGGGGCATCCTGATTTTTCTTTTGATGAGGCCAAACGCACGCTCGACCAGATTCACGCCTATGCCAATCCGGTCATGGTCCTTTCTGGCGGCGAACCTTTGCTGCGTCCGGATGTGTTTGATATCGCCCGTTACGGTACCGGCCTTGGCCTGCGGATGTGCTTGGCCACCAATGGTGCCCTGGTCACCACGGAGATCTGCAAGGAGATCAAAAATTCAGGCATCAAGATGGTCTCTTTAAGCCTGGATGGCGCCACCGCAGCGGTGCACGATAATTTCCGCAGCCAGCCCGGCGCTTTTGCAGGAGTGATGAATGCGATCCGCCTGTTCAACGAACACGGCATCGATTTTCTCATCAACTCCTCCTTTACCAAACGAAACAAGGAGGAGATCCCGCAAATCTACCAGTTGGTCAAGTCCTTGGGCGCAACCGCCTGGTATTTGTTCATGATCGTGCCCACCGGCCGCGGCGAAGAGATCATGGAAGAACTGATTCCGGCGCAGGAGTACGAGGATATCCTCAACTGGCACTACGATATGGAAAAAGAGGAGCACGACCTGCTGGTACGGCCGACCTGTGCCCCCCAATACTACCGAATCGTGCTCCAGCGGGCCAAAAATGAGGGCGAGCAGTTCAAACGGCGCAGCCTCAAATTCTCCACCGGCGGTTCCAAGGGCTGCCTTGCCGGGCAGCTGATCTGCCTGATCGATGTCGACGGCAATGTGTTGCCATGCAGCTATTTTCCGTTGTCCGCCGGCAACCTTAAGGAGCAAAGTTTCCAAGAAATCTGGGAAAAATCCCCGTTGCTGCTCGACATGCGCAACTTTGGCGGCTACAAGGATAACTGTGGCCGCTGCGAGTATGTCAATGTCTGCGGTGGCTGCCGAGCCCGTGCCTATGCCGTAAGCGGCGACTATCTCGCTGGCGAGCCCTTTTGCACCTACCAGCCCAAGCGATGAGGCCCATGCACATCGCCTTCCCGACAACCGGCCCTGCCGACAACCTCCTGATCAAACAGCAATGAACGACACCTTTCTTCAAGCCTGTCGAGGCGAACGCACCGCCTATACCCCCGTCTGGTTCATGCGTCAAGCGGGCCGTTACCTACCCGAATACCAAAAAATTCGCGGCAAGGTCAGCTTTCTCGAGCTGTGCAAAACACCGGAGCTGGCCGCCGAGGTCACGCACCAGCCTATCGATATTTTCGGGTTTGACGCGGCGATCCTCTTCTCCGACATCCTCATCCCTATGGAGGCGATGAACCTGGATCTGGCCTTCCATGAAGGCAAGGGACCGATCTTTGCCAATCCCGTCCGCAGCCAAAAGGCAGTGGATGCGTTGGTCGTCCCCGTGCCCGAGGAATCGGTGCCCTTTGTGCTCGAGACCATTCGCCTGCTGCGCGGCTCCCTCAAAGTGCCCTTGATCGGCTTTGCCGGTGCGCCCTTTACCCTGGCGACCTACTTGATTGAGGGCGGCAGTTCCAAGGTCTTCCTCAACACCAAGAAGATGATGTTCCAGGAGCCCAAGCTCTACCACAACCTTCTGGCCAAGATCACCGCCTGCACCAGCTCCTATCTGCAGGCCCAGGCCAAGGCCGGTGCCCAGGCGCTGCAATTGTTCGACTCCTGGGTCGGCATCCTTGGCCCTCAGGATTACGAGGAATTCGCCCTCCCCTACGTACGCTCGATCATATCCGATCTGCGGGCCGTGACCGATGTACCGATCATCTATTTTGCCAACAACGGCTCCACCCTCACCCGCCTGACCACCACCGTGGGTGCCGATGTCCTTGGCTTTGACTGGCGCCTGCCCATCGGTGATGCGGTTGCCCGCGCCGGTAACCATGCGGTGCAGGGCAATATCGATCCGATCGCGCTCTTTCTGCCCAAGGAGCAGCTGGAAGCACGGATCAAAACCATGCTCACCGATGCCCGCGATGCCAAAGGCTATATTTTCAACCTCGGCCACGGTATTGTACCGGAAACCCCGCCCGACCAGGTTCGGATTGCCGTGGATGCCGTGCACCACTTCAGCGGCAAGGCCTGATCACTCAGCCCCGTTCCGGCTATGGACACCCCTGTCAACACCCCATCGCTCCATGAGTGCATCCACCTCATGGAGCAGTATTCCATGCTGGCTAATATCCGCCACCATTCCCTGGTGGTGGCGCGTCTGGCCGAACAGATCCAGCAGGGCCTGACCAGTTATTCCCCGGACTGCCCCCAGGCGGATCGCAATCTGGTAATCAGCGGCGCCCTGCTCCACGATATCGCCAAAACCCCCTGTCTGGGCAGCAACTGTGATCATGCCAAGGTCGGTGGCGAAATCTGCCGCAGCCATGACTATCCAGAGATCGCCGCCATTGTCGAACAGCATGTGCTCCTCTGGGAGTATGATCCCGACCGTTACACAGAAGGGAGATTCACTGCCCGAGAAATCGTCTACTATGCCGACAAACGGGTGCGCCATAATGTGGTGGTCAATCTTGACCAGCGCCTGGAATATATCCTCGAGCATTACGGCAAAGGCAATCCCACCCGCCATGCGTTGATCCGGGAAAATTTCAACAAATGCTTCACTCTGGAGCGGTATCTGTTCCGCTGGCTCCCCTTTGCCCCGGAAGAACTGGGGCGTTTTTGATTTCTTCCTCCTTCCTGGAACATCCGATGAGCACTCTAATTTTTGACTGGATGGAACACTACCCGGCCGCGGTCAGCGTCTGTGACACCCAAGGCACCATTGTGGCCATGAACCGGATGGCGGCGGCGATGTTTGCCAAGTACGGCGGGGAACAACTGATAGGTTCCAGCCTCTTTGCCTGCCATCCAGAACCGGCCAATGTCCTGCTCCGCGCCCTGCTTAAGGAACAACGCGCCAACACCTATTTCACCGAGAAAAAGGGAGAACGCAAGCTGGTCCACCAAGCGCCCTGGTATGACCAGGAACAATTTGCCGGACTTGTGGAAACGGTCATCGTCCTGCCGCCGGACATCCCAACCAAACAACGTAACTGAAAGGTGGTATGAAAAAACACTTTGTTCGCAAGCAAGGCGCGCCTTGCAGCGATTCGTTGCCATGACCGCTCGGAACATCAGGCCATGAGTGAGCAAATACTTGAGGCTGCCGTCATGCCGGACAGCACCGTCCAGCTCGAGTGGGTGGAAAACGGGAAGCAGATTGCCCAGGACAGCAGCCTCCTTCAAAACGAAATTGCTGAACTCGCGACCACGGATCCGGCAGGTTGGTTGTTTTTTCTCGGTTTTTGTAAGCCCACCATCACCCTCTCCCCTTCCCTTCATTTTTGGCGTGGATTCTCCGCGTCCTTCCTCCGCCGACTCCGCCTCAGCCCCGAGATCGAGGAGCTGCGCGGCAATGTCTCTCTCCCGCTCACGGATGAAGAACAGGCGCAGCAGCTGCAGTCCGTTCCCCCCATGACCGGCGGAGAATACCTGAACAGTGCAATGCTTTCCAACCTCTGGGCCGGACTGCATGGAATATTTGCCGACAGGATCGCGACCCATAGGGGCACAGTGGCGGACTTCATGCGCCGATACAGCCCAGATATCCACATTGCCGGGCGCATCTACTTCCATCTGGTCGAGAACAAAAAGAGCGAGATTCCCTTTGCCTTTCTCGCCACCTACGCCACCCGATTGGATACCGAGGGGCAATCCCGGCATCTGCCGCTCAAATACGCTTTGGAAGAATATCGGGGCCAGCAGCAACAACTGCTGAAGCTGCTGGTGACGGTGCACGAGGCCGCACGCCAGAGTACGCTGGTGGCGGAGCTGCTCGATTCCGGGGATTTGTTCCACCCGCTGTCCTGGTCGGCGGAGGAGGCTTTTGCCTTTTTGCAAGAAATTCCACTCTATGAGGAAGCCGGTATTCTCTGCCGCATACCCAACTGGTGGAAGGGCAAAGCCGCCGGCATCGGGGTACAACTCAGTATCGGCGAGAGACCTCCGGCAACCGTGGGTGCGGAGGCGCTGCTGGACTTCCGTCCCCGCCTCATGCTGGGCAGTACCGAGATCTCGGCGGAGGAGGCCCGGCAACTGCTGCTGCAGACCGAAGGCCTGGCTTTTCTCAAAAACAAGTGGGTCGCGGTGGACCCGGAAAAATTGCGCCAGGCCCTGGCCGCCTACGAAGAGGCCGAGGAACTCAATGCCGAAGAGGGCATGAGTTTTCTCGATGCCATGCGCTGTTCTCTCAACCCGAAGAGTCTGTTTGGCCCCAACAGCGGCCTGATGCTTGCGGGTGTCTCGCACGGCGAGTGGCTGCAGACCCTGTTCGACAAACTGCGCCATCCCGCCAAGTCCGATGCGGTCAAAACCTCTCGCTCCTTTACCGCCAGCCTTCGCGGGTATCAAAAGGATGGGCTCCAATGGCTCAATGCCCTGCACCAGTTGCGGCTCGGCGCCTGCCTGGCCGATGACATGGGCATGGGCAAAACCGTGCAAGTGCTCGCCTTTCTCGATCTCCTCGCCACCCGGCAAAAAAAGTCCGGCAAAAACACGCCCTCGCTTCTGGTACTCCCAGCCTCCCTGCTTGCCAACTGGACCAGCGAGATAGCCACCTTTGCTCCCAAGCTGCGCTTTCTGGTCGCCCATCCCGATTTCCACAAACCCGGTCCAGTGCCGGAACCCGATGCAAAGCACCTGGCCGGGCTCGATCTGGTCATCACCACCTATGCCCTGGCACAGCGATATGCCTGGGTCCAGCAAACCTCCTGGAACTACGTCATCCTCGACGAAGCCCAGGCCATCAAGAATCCCGGCACCAAACAGACTAGGGCGATCAAGAAGCTGACCGCCGCCAACCGCATCGCCATGACCGGCACTCCGGTGGAGAACCGGCTCTCCGATCTCTGGAGCCTGTTCGACTTTCTCAATCCCGGCTTACTGGGCACGGCCAAGGAATTCGGCGCGCTCACCAAGGGACTTAGCGATGAGCCCCAAGGCTATGCCCGCTTGCGCCAGGTAGTCGGCCCCTTTATCCTCCGCCGACTGAAGACCGACAAATCCATTATCGCCGACCTCCCCGACAAGGTGGAAGTGAAGACCTGGGCCGCCATGAGCAAAAAGCAGACCGTGCTCTATGCGGCGCTGGTCGAGGAGTTGCAACATACGTTGACGCAGACGGAAGGGATACAACGCAAAGGGCTGATTCTGTCGGCGTTGATGAAATGCAAGCAGTTGTGTAACCACCCGTCCCAGTATCTCGGCCAGGACTTGTTTGCAGAAAAGGAAAGCGGTAAATTTGCACGCCTGCGGGAAATTTGCGAAACCATCCACGACAAGCGGGAAAGAGTCCTCATTTTCACCCAGTTCAAAGAGTTAACCGCCCCACTGTCCCGGTTTCTCACCACCATTTTCGGGCGCGAAGGGTTGGTGCTGCACGGCAGCATACCGGTGGGCAAACGCAAGAAACTTATCGAGCAGTTTCAGGGGCCGGAGTATATTCCCTACTTTGTGCTTTCGCTCAAAGCCGGGGGAGTCGGCCTCAACCTGACCGCCGCCAACCATGTCATC
>JAQUEZ010000226.1 GCA_028684915.1 Desulfobulbus sp. | reverse complement strand
AATAACTTTACTCTCACTCATGACGTATCCTTTTTTGTTGGAATTGAGTTTTGGCGAACTGATTCCAATCAGGATACGTCATTTTCCTTTTAGCGCTCCCTCAAACACCACTTTCGAGCATAACTCCATAATCAGTACGGTTGGGTCATGAGGGAAAAGAAGGCAGATGTCTTTTTGACCTATTGTACCAATGCGGTGTTGGCGCAGCGGGAGGTTCCGTCGCTGAAGATCATCCCCATTCCGGAAGAGCTTTCCGTTGGCGCTGATTATGGTCTTTTGGTGAAGACAGGTGCGTCCAACGAGGCCTGGTGTTTTGCCCTGTATGTCTTGTCGCCTGCCGGGCAAAAAATTCTTAAAGAGTATGGCTTTGATGCCATTGCAATCCCCCGGTTGGAATAAGAATCTTCATCGCGATTGAGGGTGGTCAGAGGGGTGACGACATCTACGAGTATTGCCGCTTGAACCACTGGTCAGCCTCGATTGCCCCTAGCTCTTGTGACCACAGTGAACGTGCCACTTTTATGTGCCGAGTCAAGGTGTCTTCTGTATATACCTTGATTGGAAGCATGTTAACTTCCGGCAACATAGTGGGGGCATTTCCCACACTGACCAGCACCCTTTTTTTACCCTATTTGGGGCCTCTGGGCGTACTACACCTAGTTTGCGCTGCCAGCAAGGTCTCAATTCGTTCCATGCTGTAGACCAAGTTGCGCAAGCCGATCTTTGTTTTCGCTCGGATAATGCCGATAGATAGTGCGTAGTATCAAATTTCCTGCTCGCGGACACTCAGTGGGCGAGATCGGTTTTCCTTGCGTTGGACAGGTCGCCTTGACTTCACACACATGGCTTTGATATAAAAAATTTAGCTATTTTATCATGCTTTTCCGTCTGCCTGGCAAGGGCTGAGCAGAAGACGCAAGGGGGCAGGTGGCCAACAACAGTATTTTTCTCCTTTAATGTCACGGAAAAGTCTTCCCTGTCCATCTATCGAGGAGGTCGTTGTGAAAAAAATCGTCAGCACCTTGGTCTGTACACTGTTCCTGGCACTGATTGCCGCACCCGGTTTTGCTGAAACATCACCCGAACAACTTGCTGCAGAATCAGAAGCGTACGTAAAAACAACCACCAAGGAAACTCCCACAACTCCGGAAACCATTGTTGCTAAGGTTGACGAAGCCTGCAATCTTTTGAAAGTGGAAGGCCCAGCAGCTTTCCCTAAATTCAAGGGAAAGGGCAGTCCTTTCCTGTTCGAGGGCACCTATATCTGGATTCATAGCCTGAAAGAAACCAAAATGCTCATGCATCCGATCAAATTTAAGATGGAGGGCAAGGAACTAATCGGCCTGAAAGACCAAAAAGGCAAACGCTTCTTTGTTTCCATGAACAATGTTGTCAACGAGGCAGGACAGGGATGGGTTGAGTACTTTTGGCCTATTCCCGGCTCCAAGGACATTGTCCGGAAAGTCTCCTATGTCAAAAAATGCACCATGCCCGACAATGTGGATGTCGTAATCGGTTGCGGCTTATACAACGGCGATCCGGCAGCCATGGCCAAGTTGGATATCAAATAGCGCCTCTGTGATGTTGCCGTTTTCCCCTGGCGTCGGCCATTCCGCTGGCGCTAGGGCTTTTTTTGTCACTTGCGTGCCGCGATAATATAAGCGGTCATTTTCCTGTAGACCCGCGGGGCGCGAGGTCCATCGGGGAAACCCAGTCACTCATTCGGACAGGATCGACCATGGCCATTTTTCTTCTAACTCCCAGCTTGAAAAGCAGGCTCTACGGGCTGGTGCTCTTCACAATTGTGATCATTCTCTCCTTGGTGGCGACCGGGATTCATTACTACGGCAACATCAGTCAAGCCAACACCACAAAATTTGACTTCAACCGACTCATCGGCAACCTTCAGGATGCCAGAATCGCGGAAAAAACTTATCTGCAGTTTTTTTCCGGTGAGGTTAAGGGGCAGTTTGAGCAACTGATCCTCGACACGAACACGGCTCTTGACGCGGTCTCGCAGGAGAGCCGTGACCAGGAGATCGCCAAACAATTGATAGACGCCAAAGGACTTCTAGAGAAATACCAACAGATGTTTGGCGAGGTTGTTACGTCCCATAGACAACAGGATCAATTGAAAAAGGATATGTTCCAGCCGCTGTCCCGTGCATTGGGTATTTTAGGGACAATCCAGAGGGATCTGGAAGCGCGTCAGTCAAACCTCCAGATGCAGGGGGAAGATCTCAACGCGGTGGAGAATGAAATGCTGAACATCGTTCGGGATTGCAAAATCGGTTTTCTCCAGCTTCAAAGCTTGCAGTATCAGTTCCTTCTTTCCGGCGACACCAAGCTTTTTGCCGCCTTCAAACAGTCCACCGACATCATTGTTAAAAACAGTATACCGGCTCTGCATGAAACCTCTGTTGCGCTGCAAAACAAGGAGTTTGTCGACCAGGCCAGGGAGATCAAGGGAACGATCCAAACTTTTCTTAAACTGATCGAGGAATCCCAAAAGCTTGGCGTCAAGGAACGGGAAGCAATCAGGCAGCTCGACGTCACCGGAAAACTAGCCATCAAGCCGGTGGAGGTCACGGTCGGTTTGACTAATGCCATTATTGTACGCCAGACCAAATCGGCAGTCATGACGATTGCCATTATCGTGGGTATCGGTATGGCTGCTTTCTTGGGCCTCTCCTATTTTCTGGTAAATGCAATCACCAGACCGCTTCATCAGGTCGTGGCGGGACTCAAGGATATTGCCGAGGGTGAAGGGGATTTGACCCACCGATTGGAGGTGAAATCGCAGGATGAGATGGGCGAACTGGCCAAGTGGTTCAATGTTTTTATTGAAAAAATGCAGGCAGTGATCCGGGATGTAGCTCAAAATGCTGGATTGCTCCGGACATCCTCCAGGCAGTTGCTGGATATTGCCAAGCAGATGTCGTCTGGGGCCGATCAGACGTCGGATAAAGCGAACACCGTTGCCGCCGCTGGCGATGAAATGAGCGGCAATATGGGCGCCATGGCAGCTGCTATGGGCGAGGCCTCGAACAATGTCAGTATGGTGGCCAGGTCCGTAGAAGACATGACCTCGACCATCACTCAGATAGCTGGCAATGCCGACAAAGCGAGCAATATCACTTCTGGGGCTGTTGCTCAGACCGAAAAAGCCTCGGTACAGATTAGCGAGTTGGGCGAATCTGCAAAAGATATTGGTAAGGTGATCGAGACGATCACCGATATTTCCGAGCAGGTGAATCTACTAGCTCTTAATGCCACCATCGAAGCGGCACGAGCTGGCGATGCGGGTAAGGGCTTTGCGGTTGTCGCCAATGAAATCAAGGAATTGGCACGGCAAACCGCCTCCGCAACCAATGAGATCAAGAAGCGAGTAGAAGGGATCCAGTATTCGACTAAGGGAACGGTAGACGAAATTACTGCCATTACCACGGTGGTAAACGAAGTCAATCAAATCGTTGTCGCCATTGCCGGAGCAGTGGAAGAACAGTCTGCTGCAACCAAGGAAATTGCCAGCAATATTGGTCAGGCCTCGGTCGGCATCAATGAGGTCAATCAGAATGTTTCGCAGAGTTCAGTGGTTTCCTCCCAGATCGCCCAGGATATTAGCGAGGTCAAGGATGCGGCCGTCGATATGTCCAAGAATAGCAGTCTTGTGAACCAGAACGCGACCGATCTTTCCAGGTTAGCTAGCGAACTCAATGCCATGGTCAACCGTTTTAAAGTATGAAAAAGTTCAGGTCCACTTTAGGAAGTCAGGGGAAATTACAGAGAGGTAATCCATGAGATGTCCGGAGGGTGTCCTTGGCAATGCGCGGTCATGGCCTCAATGAGAACCTCGAAGGTTGGCTTGTTATGCAGACGACAGGTTCGTTTAAATGTGAGTATCCTCTCCACCCAGCGGCAACCTTTGTCTGAGTTGCTCACGAAGCTGCGTTTGCGCCAGAGCACCGCGAACCGAATAGTCCGTTCCGCGAGGTTGTTGGTTGGCTGAACGCCGGCCTCATGAAGAAAGGCAAAGAGATGCTCCATTTCTTTATTGAGCAGACGGATGAGTTTGCCGGCATCGCTTTCGGAATTTCGGTACAGTGCGATAAGTCGACAGAACCTGGCAAAAAATGCTGACCATTGGCCGCGGGTGGGCGATTCGTGGGGCATTTTGCAAAGACGCTGGAGTTCATCCCTGGCCCACTTGCCACAGGCGGCGAGTTCGTGGTCTTTTCGCAGGGCAAGGACATTGGCCTGGCGGATAAGATGGGCCAGACAGGTCTGGCGTTGATTGGTCCATTTGCGATAACCGGCGTCGTTGTCGCTGACGAGGATGCCGTTCCAGTAACCGATGAGTTGTTCGAAGGCCTTTTGGGAACGGTTGGGATGGATCATGAAGAAGGCGACCAGCGGCCCCACCATCACCCAGAGCCAGTGGAGTTTGCCCCGTTTGTCCAGGAAGTTTCATCGAGGTGGTTGATGGGAGCGCAGCAGGCCTTGACTCCGATGGCTTCGTAATTCGGAAGGGTGGCTGCTGCCATGCGATCGATCTATTTCTGCAGAGTACCGATGCTTATACTGACGCCCAGCACCGAGGTGCAGAAGGTGCGGACGGGTTATCCCGCAATGCCGGTAATTTCTGCAACCAGCGCGGTAAACCGTGGCCCGAAGCCGTAGCGGTGTTCGTGGGGGATAGCGCCTTTGCCGATTTTACCGCAAGAGACGCAGCGACCTTTGAAAAGGATAACGTGCAGCACCGGCAGAGCAACCTTGGGCAATTCGATATATTGATGGGTGTAATACGGCTCAAGATCGCGGAACTCGCCGCAGCCGCAGGTGCAAGGGCCGGGATGCACAGGCCGAGTGACGGGGGGGCCAACAAAGGTTGGCGATATCCCTTGTGCCCTTTGCGTGCCCGGGTTTGCCTTTGACGGCTGGCTCGGGTTTTACTTCCCGATATTTTTTGGGAAAAGGTTTGTCCGTTGAGGGTGGGCGGTTGGAGGTGGTTGAGTATTTAGTGCTCGAACGAAAACTTATTTTCTCAAGTTATCTTTCTAGAATTATATTGAAAAACTAAAATTTTAAAAAATGAAGATTTTTTGATTGGAGTACCACAAAACAGTGCTTTGCCATAGTATCACCTTAATTTTCTGAAAGATGACTTAAGCCACTTGGTCACCGCAAGAATCTTCACATTGAAACCGATGGGCATCTTGCTTTTGTTCGTTTCTTTTTCGGTTTTCGTTCAGTCACAATTTATAAGCTTATTTATTTGTCCGAGGAAAAGGTTAAAACCCCCGCCTTTTAGACGGGTAGCATTCTGCTAGCAGCTGGCTTATACTGGCGAGTATGGAATATCGCCAAGAAAACCATACCAAATACAAGATCGAATATCATTTTGTCTGGGTGACAAAATATCGTTATCACGTACTTGTAGGTGATATTGCCCTTCGAGTCCGTGAATTAGTCCGCCAGACATGTGAACGGCACGAGATTCAGATTTTGCGAGGTGCAGTGAGCAAGGACCATGTCCATATTCTGGTTTCTTCACCACCGAGCATCTCGTAAGCTTTTTGAAGAATTTTCCTATGTAAAGAAGCGATATTGGGGACGGCACTTTTGGGCCCGTGGGTACTTTTGCGTAACGGCTGGCGAGCTGACAAAAGAAATGATCGAAGAATACCTCGCACATCATTTTGAACCCAAGCCTAATGACCGTTTCGATATTGAGCCTTAAACCGGCTGCGCAGCCTGCCGGTGTTGCTGGACTTTCAGGCCGCGATCTTAAACACACCGACTTACATTCGGTGGTTGTTTAGTATTTTTTATCAAAATCGACAGAGTATCTCTTGTCATTTTAAAAATGATTAAGGAGGTAATGCTCGTGCGAATTCGACTATTTCATGGTTCCATTAGAAAAAAAATAATCATTCTTGTCTTGCTGGCTGTAATGCCAGTGTTTTTAGTGCTTTTTGCAACGGAGTTTACAAACAGAAAGCATGCAGTCAAACAGGCCAAAAAGGATGTTGCTATATTCCTGAACGGTTTAGTTGAGGTTCAACAGAGAATTACTGATTCCACCAGAACTTTGCTCAGGACTGTGGCATCAATGCCAGAGATTCGAGATGCAAATATTGAACGATCACGCGTGATCCTAGCCACATTATTGGAAACTAATCCTATCTATTCCAATGTAATACTTTTGGATTTATGGGGCAATGTTGTGGCAGCAGGCAAAGACCATGATAAAATCCTATCATTAAATTTTGCCGATCGAAAACAATTCAAGGAGGCAATAGGTTCAAAGGGATTCGCTTCTGGCGAAGTTGTAGTAGGCAAGTCTTCCAATATGGCGATTTTCCCTTTTGGGATGGCTGTTCTTGATGAGCATAATGATCCTGTAGGAGCCATTATCATCGGTGTTGGCCTGAACCATTATGGTGAGTTAATTGAACGCGCAGATTATGCCAAGGGCACTTTCTTTGGCCTTTGTGATCATAAGGGCATGCGGTTATTTCGCTATCCTTTGTCAGAAAAAACTACTATCGGTACCCCTGTCAAAGACGAAGTGTTTAGTGCTGCTAGTAGAGACTCAGCGGCTGGCTCTATTGTAGCAATGAATTCTGAGGGGGCAAAGAGTGTCATTGTTTTTGAGCCACTTCGCCTAAAAGATTACGATCTGCCATACATGTATATGTTCATGGGTGTTAATTATGAACGTATACAGGCAGGGGCTAATGCCATTTTAATCCGACTACTTATAACCAGTCTTTTCTCTTTGTTTATAGCTTTGGCTATAGCCTGGTTTATTGGCAGCCACGGAATAGCGCGCAGGATTGAGAAACTGACATTGATAACACAAAAATTTGGCCAGGGTGACGAAAACGTCACCAGTGATATTGATTATAGTGACGGTGAAGTGGGAGCTCTTGCAAAGTCTTTTGACAATATGGCTTTGGATATTAAAACCAAAAAACAACAGATTGTGGCCAGTGAAACATCACTCAGGACAATTATTGAAACGATTCCAGACCTAATATGGCTCAAGGACCCAGATGGAGTTTATCTTGATTGCAATACGATGTTTGAGCGTCTCTTCGGCGCAAAAAAAGAGGCCATCGTTGGCAAAACCGATTACGACTTTGTAGATCATGTGTTGGCCGATTTTTTTCGGGAACACGACCTTGAAGCCATAGCGGTAGGTAAGCCCAACGGTAACGAGGAGTGGGTCACCTTTGCTGACGATAATCATCACGCCTTGCTAGATACCATCAAAACGCCAATGTTCGATGCCGCAGGGAATCTTGTTGGTGTACTTGGTATTGGCAGGGATATTACCTCGCGCAAGTTGATTGAGGAAGAAAATGCCAGGCTCCAAGCCCAGCTAACCCAGGCTCAGAAGATGGAATCGATTGGAACGCTTGCCGGCGGTATCGCTCACGATTTCAATAATATCCTTGGAGCGATCCTTGGTTATGCAGAAATGATACAAGAGGATTGCCCAACAGGATCTAGGTTGAGAAATGATATCGACCAGGTCGTTGTGGCAAGCAACAGGGCTAAAGAGCTTGTAAAGCAGATACTCGCCTTTAGCCGTCAAACAGAGGCCGAAGAGAGGGTTTTACAACCAGCTTTAATCATAAATGAAGCAATAAAGATGCTTCGGGCCTCGTTGCCTACGACCATCGACATCCAGCAAAACATCGATCCGGATGTGAAATCGATTTTTGCCGATCCAACTCAGATCCAACAGATACTGACCAATCTCTGCACCAATGCCTTTCACGCTATGGAAGAGGCAGGTGGCACTCTGACTATTTTCCTGAGAAACAAAGAACTCTCAGAGGCTGACTTAGTGTGCGAACCGCATGTGCAGCCTGGACTTTTTGTCGAGATTTCTGTTGGTGATACCGGCCCTGGAATATCACCCCTAATTATAGATAAAATTTTCGATCCTTTCTTCACCACAAAAGAGGTCGGCAAAGGGACAGGGATGGGCCTCGCCATTATCCATGGCATAGCAAAGAAATCTGGCGGGTTTGTTTCCTGCCTAAGCTCACCGCACGCAGGGACAATTTTTCATGTATACCTACCTATCCATGCATCTACGGGTGCACCAGAAGCTGAAACAACATCTTTTGATTTAATCCAGACTGGTATGGAACACATCCTCTTCATTGACGATGAGGAGATGCTCGCTGAAATGGGCAAGGCTATGCTAGAGAGACTCGGTTATATGGTGACCGTAAAGACAAACAGTATTGATGCCCTGAAAACAATACAAAATCACCCGGACCGGTTTGACTTGGTCATTACCGACCAGACAATGCCTGGCATGACCGGAAGCGACCTGGCAAGGCGAATATTGCAGATACGACCAAGGTTGCCGATCATTCTCTGCACTGGTTTTAGCAATCTAATTTCAGAAAAAAAGGTCAGGATCGACGGCATAAAGGGGTTTGCGATGAAGCCTCTGGCAAAAAAAGATCTTGCCACCCTTATAAGGAAAGTGCTGGACGAAGATTCTAAAGGATAAGCTTAGTTCTACTTAATCACATTACAAAACAGCTTAACACGTTGAAATAATGTGTCATATTGTGTATAGTGAACCAACGTTGTTAAATTTTTTTAAGCGAGATCATGATGAGCCACAGACCGTATTCGGAAAACCCAAAATAGGAATAAAAATGTCATACGCCAACGACCACTTGAGGCGGTGGCGGATTCGTTTTGCGCTTTTCATTCGCGTTACCAACATTTGTTTGTCACCAAGACGCGTTCTGTTGTCGAGCAGTCGTTGAGTTATCTGAGTGGACTCATGCAGGCTGCCCGTAAAAATGTAGAACGGATGACCGAAGTCGTGCCGGAAACGCAGTATCAATCATTGCAGCATTTCACGACGCATTCTCCCTGGGATTACCGCCCCGTAATGGATCAGGTGGCCTTGGACGCCGATTGGGACTATAGGGGACGTGGGACTATAGGGCATAGCCGTCAGGCTAAGCCGTAGCGGCAGAGATTATGTCGCATGATGGCATTAATTCTCCACCAAATCTCAGAGTAAAAATGTCTTGAACGATCTCCGGAGAATAGTTTCCATTTTTTCTCTTCTCCAACAAATGTTTGCGGCAGCTCAGTTCGATAAACTTTCTCATAAAACTTGTCACTGCTTCCATCCCGTTGAAAAAGACCTGCTTGAACCGGTCAAGAGATTTCATCCAGGTTTTTAAGGCTTTATAGAAACTGAGATTTTTTCCGTAAAGCCCTCGCATGAGATTATGCGTTATCCATAACATATTCATGCTGAGTACAATAATGAATAATTTCGAGTAAATATAGCACTCAAGACGATCCTTTTTCACCTTTTTAACTTTGTCGATTTTCCACAGCGATTTCCAGGTTTTAAAAACAAGCTCAATCTGCCAGCGTAACGTATAGGCCTTCCACGCCTTTTCAATATCAAGCAACTCGTCTGATGCGGAAGTAATGAATAGGTTGAGCCTTGCTCGTGCTTTAAATTCTTTGCCTACTTGTCGCCCTTTCTTTTGAGCATTCAGGTTGGCCTTGCGCATTCGTTCCTGGTAGACGCTATGGTAACAAAATTCAGTTGGATTTGGCCGACTCGGGATAAGCCCCGAGTGACTTGAATATCTGGCCCGGCAAATCGTCCAGGTGTATCAGCGGCCTAAACCCCGGCAAGATACGGTCGTTGTC
>JAQUEZ010000225.1 GCA_028684915.1 Desulfobulbus sp. | reverse complement strand
GGGTGTCTGGAACTTCGTGGGGGCGGGGATTTTTGGATTCCTTATCAATACTCCCATCGTTTCCTACTTTGAAATGGGGACAACACTTACCGCCAATCACGGCCATGCGGCTATGTTTGGCGTATTCGGCATGCTGGCTCTCGGAGTACTCGTGTTCTGCATGCGGGCCATGCAAAGCGACCAGGTGTGGGCCCAGACCCAAAAGCTCGTCAAGATCGGCTACTGGGGACTCAATATCGGCCTGGCCTTGATGGTAATTCTCGACCTGTTCCCCGCTGGTGTCCTCCAACTCTGGGATGTTCTAGAAAATGGTTACTGGCATGCCCGGAGCCTCCCCTTTATTATGTCGGGAACTTTTCATACGGTAGAGTGGATTCGGATAGTAGGCGACATGGTTTTCCTGGTCTGCGGAGTTTTTCCCATTGTTTTAGCCGCAATACGATCCTTTTTGAAGCGTGACCTCAAGCCTGCCATGGAGTAGTAAGCTTTTTACCGGAAAGAAGCGCACACCTTGCGGCATTCTTCCGGTGTTCCGGTGGGCTCTCTTTGGGGTTTAAAGATATCGGGCACTGAGGAACAAATAAGGTACGTATTTGGGATAGTGGCAGCGTCGTTTGCTTGCGTGGGAATGATGACGATGAGCGCCATTGCTGGAAAACAAGAAAGACAACTAAATAATGAGGAGAAAGCCATGGCACAGCAAGTAGTGATTGATCAGGAAGAATGTTTGGGCTGCGAAGCATGCGTTGAAATCTGCCCGACGGTGTTTTATTTTGACGGTGATGCGGGAAAGGCATTTGTGAAAGACGACGCCAATGCTGACGAGTCATGTGTCGATGAGGCCATTGGGTCGTGCCCGGCAGCGTGTATCAGCAAAGAATGAACGACAACTAGGATCGGTCTTGCCTGGCAGTCTTCCCTTGTTCAGGGGACTGTCAGGCGACATGGATTCTATCGGCGGAACCAGCCAACCGGCCAGACATGGAAGGTATTTCCAGGCTTATGGCCAACACCGCAAGCGCCTTTGTCGAGATATAACACCCAGGCCCAATCGGTTCCGAAAAAGCTGGTGGTCGATGTCCAATAGCTTGCCTGCACTCCTGTAAAAGGATGCTCTTCCGGCAAGGCGGGCAAACAGGCATCGCAATCGACAAGCGATGCCAACTCGTTAATGGTCGGTAGTCGCCAATAGATAGTGTCCCTCTCTCTTTTGGCCTCCCAGTGGGCAATACTCTCAAGGGCCAGTTGCCAGTCCACCGGCGCACTGGTCAAATCAGCGTGTTTGAGCCAGAAAAGGTTGGTCAGATGGTCGTGCACCACATCGTCCATGACCGTAAAACGAGGATCCGGCCAGGGGCTGCCGAGCTGCAAGCCACCATCCTGTTCGGTTGCGGCACACTCGATTATCCTTCCATCCGTAGCAAAACACTGCCGCTGCCCGGTCGCCGGAAGAAGTCCATTACCCGTCCCTCGAACCGGCCAAAAGAGATACTCCTGGTCTTTGCGGCCGTAAAACATCCGGGCGCCTTCGAGGTGTACGGCCCAGGCGTAGACAGGGTTGATGGCAGCTGAGGTCGACGACCAATACCAGCCAAGGAAAAAATTTACAAAAGGGTGCCCAGCTGGCAAGGCAGGGTTTTTCGCCTGATAACTGACCAGGCTGCGCAGTTCATTGCGGTTTGGTAGTCGCCAGTCGCTATAGCCGCCATGTTGCTGCTGGTTCAATTCGGCTATTTGTGCAAAGGCTTCCAGCCAGGTACAGGGGAAACCACCGATGTTCGCATCAATTGTCCAACTCAGCCCAGTGGCATGGTCAACAACAATAGTCCCTTGGACCTCAAAGCGGGGTAGCGGCCAAGGGGCACCTCGAAGGAATTCAGCATCCTGGCCATTCCCCTGACAGTCAATCTCCCGGCCGGTTACATCGTAACAATGGGTCTGGCCAGTGTGCAGGATATGACGCATTGCCTGCCGATACAGTTCATCGGCCATTGTCCTGACTTGCTCCTTTGGTCTTCTGTATCAAGGACAACAGGTATTGTTGCAAGGCAATC
The DNA here is from genome assembly GCA_028684915.1 of Desulfobulbus sp. The sequence continues at coordinate 7,675 of JAQUEZ010000225.1, read as the reverse complement.
GCCTGATTACAGTGAAGGTCACGGGCGGAAAAGAGCAGAACGAGCCTCTTCTCACGCGCCAATTCGAGCAGGAAATTGATTATCTCAGGCTTAGCCTGCAACTCCTCAAAGTAGCGGTGTTTGAATTCATCCCATCTGTTGGGATCGTGACCGAACCATTGACGCAACTGATCGCTGGGAGCAACCTCACGCAGCCAGTGATCCGCCTTGAGTGCTTGCTTGGAGACACCCCGAGGCCAGAGGCGGTCTACCAGCACTCGCACTCCCTCGTTGTTGTCGATGGGGTCATAGACCCGCTTGGTGGTGATAAACGTCATGACTCAACCTCGCCGCTGTCAGTTTCAACGATTGTTCCTATTAAAAACCGTTTCCCCTGTGCTTCTGGGCAATAGCATCGGCTAACCGCTCCAGGGCAGAAAAGGTGGCCTGATCGGGCATGCCTTTGCACAGGACCGGTGCCAACACCTCGACCTTGAGATTGGGGACCATCCCGGCCAAGCCTTTCCACCGTCTTTCCGCACCATCCATAGGAACCGATAATGGAAAGATATTGGGCCTTCGGTCGCAAGGCATTAGCCAGAAATGTGGCATGCGCCACAAGAGGGTGTGGGCCAGCTAGAACGGTTGGAGTACCGACGACGATGGTGGCGGCGTCGACCGGGGCCATGGCCAGTTTGCCGATATCGGTGACCGCAAGGTTGAACAGTTCGACTCGAACGTCTCTCGCGACCAATGATGCTGTTAGATGGTCGACCATCTTTCGAGTGCTGCCGTGCATAGAGACAAAAGGCAGTACCACCAGGTTGTGGGGCGGATGCCCTGTCTGGGATCGTATCGGCATGGTCGCAGTAAGGATAAATGCGGTCGATTCTGTATTTTGGACAGTTAGGCGGACGAGACGTGGAGTGTGCTTTCGCAGACCGCCAGGCGTTCTTTCAAGGCCCTCTCCCGTTGCCAGCGCGATGTCACATCCCGCATGATCGAGGCACACCCCTCGATTTCGCCGCCATCGTTACGCAGCAGTACGATGCTAAACTCCAATGAAAGACGGGTGCCGTCCTTGTGAACACCTGGAGAGCTAAGCATGTCAGAAATGTATTTGGTTTGCCCTGTGGCCATGACCCGGAAATAACCTTCCCAATGGCGGGATCTCAGGTTCTCCGGAATAATCAGATCAAGGGGTTGCCCTACAGCCTCAACGGCGCTGTATCCAAACATTTGCTCCGCCCCGGTATTCCAATAACGAATATGCCCTTGCCGATCAGCAACTAGAATTGCATCGGGGGAACTTTCAATTAATTGCTGGAGCTGTCTATCCATGTCGTTTTCTCCAATTGAACCAATGAGGACTAGAGATCTGCAGCTTTCGGAAAGAGAATGTTGTTCTCTAGGTGGACATGCTTGTGGAGGTCGTCCTCGAACTCCTTGAGTTTTTGGTAGGTAACCATAAAGGTGTTACAGACATCGCCAGGGATCGCATACTCTTTGGAGAGATGACGGATCAAGTGGACTGCGTCACCGATCTCCTCGTGTTCACGATGCAGCCTGAGAAGGGACGCCCGAATAATTTTCCGATCCTTTGCGTCTGGTGTGGTGCCGGATATTTTGGCCGCATCGGCTCGCTTGAGAGCTGGAAAGAAAATCTCTTCTTCTTCCTTCAGATGGGCGGTCATATCGGTGGTTATCTTGTCAAAGATTGCGGCAATTTGGATTACCTCAGGATGACGAGCTCCATGGACGCCGGCGATCTTTCGGGCATAGGCAGCGATTTGCGCATCATTTTCTTTCAGATACGTATGGTGAGTATTGACGATATAGTCGGCTAGAAACGGCAGCGTCCATGATGAATAATTCTGGCTCCGATCAGCAGGTTCACTCTGCACGACCTCCAACTCCCTCGTTATCGTGGCGAGATCGAGTCCTTTTTCAGTGCAGATTGTCGCGAGTGCAACCTTGCCACCGCAGCAAAAATCGATTCCTTTGGTTTCAAAAACTTTGGCGGTCCTGAAATCGGCAGCGACAATCTCACCGATAGTTGTATTTCCTATTGTTGATTGCTGCATACTCGTCACCTTTTGAAAATTATGGAGTACTGGACGTTATACCACTACGACTTGAATTCAGGCCTGTGTTCAATGCGCATGTTTCTTTACGGTACTTTTACCGGCTGGTTCCTGATGGTGAGCAGCGTGCCCTTCGGCATCCTGTTGAAGACGTTCCACGTAGTGAGTGTACTCTACATAGGCTTCTACGTATTTGCGGCCGGCTTCAACGCTCTCGTCCTTATGCTTGTAAAGTTCTACCGCACGGCTGTGCCGTTCATGGACACCTTTTGCAACTGAGTCCGTCACCAGCTTGATCAGTTCTTCAGCCGAATCACTGACAAGCGCCGTATCGGCAGCGACGATGACGGGTTCCACCTCACCGGCAGGTTTAAGACCGGTGAAGGGGGCGCCCTCTCCAGCCCTATGGATCTTCACCAATGTCTCGAAGAAATGGTGTTCGCTTTGTTCTTGATCCTTCGTTCCTTTCTTGGCTGCCACTAAGGCCTGCTTGAAAACCTTTTGCAGTTGGGCCTCATCCTTTGTCTGCACCCATTTGAGTACGGGTGTAATATCTTTTTTCTCCAGCGCAGATCGGGCATCTTTGATAACCGGCCCGTCCAGCGTATCGCAGTGGGCTGCTGCAAATTGCGGGGTGACCAGCAGACCGAACCATACGGCAGCAACTATCATGAATACAACCTGGTTGATTGATTTCATTGCGATTATCTCCTGTGATTAAGTGTTTTCAATCCTTTTAGTTACGTATTGTTTAAAGCGAAATGTAAAGGGAACGTCCTGTTTCCCTTCAGGGCTCCGGAGTGTCCATGCTGGCGCAACCGTGTTGAAATTGGGGGTATGAAAAAAATCTTGCGATTATCCCTTGTATTTTGTGGAGCGAACACCCCTCACCGAATCGTGAGGGGGTGGTAGGCATTGAAACGAACGAAACGAATTATCCGAGGATCGCTTTCAGGTCATCCTCGGGATTAGCGGCGATGGGTTTGATATCAAAAGTGTCAACCAGGAACTGCAGCACCGCCGGGGTAATGAAGGCTGGCAGTGACGGTCCGAGACGGATATCCTTGATGCCGAGATACAACAGGGTCAGGAGCACGGCCACCGCCTTCTGCTCATACCATGAAATGATCATGGACAGCGGCAGGTCGTTGACGCCGCAGTCAAAGGCTTTGGCCAAGGCCACTGCAATCTGGATAGCGGAGTAGGAATCGTTGCACTGACCGACATCGAGCAGACGAGGGATACCTCCAATATCGCCCAGTTTTTGGTCAAAGAAACGGAACTTGCCGCAGGCGAGCGTCAGCACCACACAATCCTTGGGTACCAGTTCGACAAATTTAGTGAAATAATCCCGGCCGGGCTTAGCGCCGTCGCAACCGCCTACCAGGAAAAAATGACGGATCGCTTTCGACTTGACTGCCTCGATTACCTTGTCGGCCACCCCGAGCACGGCATTGCGGCCAAAACCGACCAGTACCGAGTCGTTGTCAATTTCATCGGTGAAGCCGGGCATGGCGAGCGCCATTGCAACCACAGCGGAATAGTCTTTGTTGTTAATGTGTTTTACACCGGGCCAACCCACCAGGCCGTTGGTGAAGACCCGGTCCTTGTAGTCGTCGCGCGGTTTTTGGATGCAGTTGGTGGTGAACAGGATCGGCCCCGGAAAATTGGGAAATTCCTTGTGCTGATTCTGCCAGGCGGTGCCGAAGTGACCATAGAAATGTGGGTATTTCTTCAGCTCCGGATAGCCGTGGCAGGGCAGCATTTCGCCGTGGGTGTAGATGTCGATGCCCTTGCCCTCGGTCTGCTTGAGCAGTAGCTCCAGGTCATGGAGGTCATGGCCGGTGATGAGGATGCATTTGTTCTTGCGATGTCCCAGCGGCACTGAGGTCGGCACCGGATGGCCGTAGGTGCCAGTGTTGGCGGCATCGAGCAACTCCATGGCGCGTAAGTTGATCTCGCCAGCCTTCATGGCTACGGGTACGCACTGCTCCACGGTCAGGCCAGGAACGAGGAGGATGGCCAGCGCCTCGTAACAGAAGGCCGCGATGGCCGGGTCTTTCTGGCCAAGGATGGCGGCGTGATCGGCATAAGCGGCAATGCCTTTGAGGCCGTACAGCAGAGTTTGTTTAAGGGAACGGATATTGACATCGCTATCAAGGTTCTCTATCAGTTTCAGAGCTGCACCCTGAGTCGCAAGATCAGTCACGGAGCCGGTTGGGATAAAGGTGGCTGGGGCCTCAGTGAAATCGGTCTTGCCACCAGAAGCTGCAACTTTGGCCTTCATAACCTCTCGTAGTTCGACCGCTTTATTGATCAGGACCACAAATCGATCCGGATCGAAATCGACATTGGTCAGGGTGGAAAAGATGGCCTCCAAGGCAAAGAGATCGGTGGCATCATCGATAATACCTTTTTTTCGGCCTTCTTGCGCAAAGAGGGCAAGCCCCTGCAGAGCATGAATCAGAAGATCTTGGAGATCGGCGACCTCCTCGTTTTTGCCGCACACTCCGGCGATGTTACAACCTGTTCCCTTGGCTGTCTGTTCACACTGGTTACAAAACATGGCGTTTTCTCCTTGCATTGGTTTTTATGTCGCGCTTGACATTATTTTTGAACAATTAGTTTTTACCTTACTTTATTTGTTGTAAAGGTACTTTGCCTTGGATCAAAAAATATTTTTCCGATTATAAATATTACAATCACTTACGATTATTTTGCCCTATAAGGCGTGTTGAAAAGTGACTTCCAGATACGGCATTCAGCTTCCTACAATCAGCTTTTACATCACTGTTATTTATCTTTCCGGCATAATCGGCCAAAACCGCCGGGAATTGTCCCGGACGACCAGAACGCCCGTCCCTGTTTATAATCAACGAACCATTGCCCGCCCGGCTTCCTGATGGCATCAACAAAGACAAAAGGCTGTTCGTCGGAGAAACAACGGTGCAAATACTGGTCGTTGGCCATTTTCTCGTTTTCCAGTAGCGAAAGGGCTTCTGCCATGGAGGGCAGGCGCCAGTCGGCATAACCGGCAAACTGTTCTTTATTGATCCTTGCCACTTCTCGCTTCATCGAGCGGTTGCTCATGATATCTGTCCCGGCTCGCTGCCACATCAGGCCTGTTGCCTTGTCGGTTACGGTCAATACATCGCCATTGTCAACCAGGGCGTGGGAGAAGGTTCCCTGGGGGTTGCGTTCCTGCTCGACAAAATTATACTGCGATATCAGTTCGACCACATCTTCCTCACTCAGTTCCGCCGGTTCATGGGGCAATTCTACCGTCGTCGGCAAGGAAAGTTCAGTGTACCGCCCCGGAAGACCGGTTTCGTCCAATGACTTGCCCACTGGACTCTCCATCGGAATCACCATTGTGTCGTCGTCGCTTTCGATGATATTGGCGAGCAGCCATTTCTTCAGTTGCTCGTTGATGGGATGGCTCCGTTCAAAAAATGCTACCTTGCCTTGCTCATTGACGCACTGTTGCACCATTTCGGCAGGGGCTAGAATTTCAGCAACCACTCGGGCATGCTTGATTCCCCGTTCCATCAAGCACAATTTGGGTACCTCGTCCCAGGCGTCGATAAAAAAATAGTAGGCGCGCTCTTTATTACTGCGTACTCGTTCCGCTCCCCCCCAACTCTCATAGGTGCCGAAGGTGAACTCCGGGGTCATTTCCCAGTCGATGGCAGGTGCACCTGTTAACAGCAATTTTTTAAATAGACCCATTGAGTCCTCCTTGTATGGGTTTTAGCGTCGCGTTCAAAATTGTTGTTGAACGATTAGCCTGCACCTTACATTCTTTATTGCAATGGGACTTTGACCTAGATCAAAAAGTATTTTTTCCGATGAAAAATGACATGATCACTCACCGCATACTTTGCCTTACAGCCAAAACTCTGGATATCTTCGAGTCTTTGGGATGTTATTTACGAGAAGTGCAACAATAAGCATCACTCCCGCCCCTAAGGCTGCTGGCATCAGGACATAGAAATATCCCAGATTATGCACGCTATCGCCTCCAATCACAGCGATCAGTGCCGTGGCACCTCCTGGTGGGTGAAGTGTCTTAGTGAGATGCATCAACGCAATTGAGGTGGAAACGGCGACAGCTGCTGCTAGCCAGGGTTGGCCACCCAACCATTGCGATGCAGTCACTCCAATGAAAGCGGAAAGAATATGGCCGCCGAGTAAGTTCCTTGGTTGGGCGAGCGGGCTGCGAATTGCGCCATAAATGAGTACGGCCGAGGCACCAAACGAGCCAATAAGCATGAGCAACCCATTTTTATCCACGAGCCTGTAGTGCAAAAGAGCAACGGCAGATATACCGATAAAACTACCAATCCAGGACCAGCATACCTCAACAAAGCTCACTCGAGGAGGACTTTGGCCATTGCCCTTCATCTTCTGCCAGTAATTCATGCACAACCTCCCTCGGGTATGCAATACGATTGCACAAGATCGGTGCGCGTTACGATTCCCACGGGTCGCCCCTCGGGGTCGATGATTGGTAAGCGGTTAATTTGCTTCTCAACGAACAGCGCCGAAATGGCATCCATTGCGATATCCGGTGTCGAAGTGATCGGTGGTGTACTCATGACCTCCCAAACGGCATGATTCCGCAGGGTCATGCCCATGCATCCCTTGTTTGTCAGGCAATGAGCGACGATCTGCATGAAGGAGGCAGGATTGCCAATGCCCATTCTGGCAAGAAAATCCTTTTCCGAAAGCACGCCGACAATTTTTCCGGACTCATCGATCACAGGTGCGCCCGAGAACTGTTTGTCAGCCAAAAACTTTGCGGCTTGCACCAGATCCATGCCTGCTTGCAGACAATGTGCCGGGGTGGTCATTATGTCCCCGGCAGTGCGCGATTCCATGATTCGTTGCATCGCATGGGCATAAGCGATTTGGAACACCTCTTTGAAATCTCCGGGGCTGATATCAATGTATCCTTGGAGTTCCTTCATGGCCGCAATCACGTCTAACTCCGAGATATCAATTGTGGTACAGCATGTTGTTTTGGATTGTGCCATTGATAACTATTCTCCATTTCTATTATTTGCAAATAATTATTAATATAAATATAGTTCCTAAGATTTATTATTATTTGATCTGAGTCAATTTTATCAACAAATATTGATGGTAGATGTGTATTGTAGCTAGAAATTAAAGTAGTATCTTTTTCCCAAAAATATAGTTAACAAAAAAATAAAACTGGTTGAGTCCGTTGCACGCAGGTTGTGGATTGGCTGAAAAAGATGGCGCGAAAGGCGCTTCGATTAGGCAAAACCATCCTTCAGGTATGAAGAGTTTGATTTTTTTTCGGATCAGTTACGAAAAGAGATGGTTGATGATCTCAGCGAGGATCAAGCAACTCGACGGCGGGTATGGCAGATGTACCGAATGGACAAAACTTCACTAAACAGCGCATTGAAAAATTAGCGTGATGGGTATACTCTCCCTCCTGTGGCCTACCTTAAGCATCATCATGCTGGGCATGCATTTCTATCGGAACGGCAATTCTTTGGCGGTGCTGTTTTGTTTGTTCTTGCTGCTGGTCTTCATGATTCGCCGTCCTTGGGCAGCTCGCCTTTTGCAAATTTGTCTTG
>JAQUEZ010000224.1 GCA_028684915.1 Desulfobulbus sp. | reverse complement strand
CGTTCACCAAAGCGCCTGTCATCCTGACCACCATAGCCTCGGCCAATGAGGCGGACACCATCAGCGGCCGCATCAAGAACGTGACCACCTCCGGCTTTGCCTACTACTTCAGGGAGCAGGAGCTCAACAAGAACACCCATGTCAACGAAACGGTCAATTACATCGCCTGGGAACCCGGATCGGGAACCATTGGTTCAATCCAGTTCGAAGTCGCCAGGACTGCCAATGCGGTCACCCACGCCTGGTACACCGCCGCCTTCCAGACTGCAGCTCCGCAGCCCCCCCTGCTGCTGGCCGACATGCAAACCACCGCCGATACTGATCCAACGGCATTAAGGATGCAGCAAGTTGCCGCAACCGGCTTCCAGGTGAAAGCAGAAGAGGAGACGTCCAAGTCCACAAACATAACCCACAACGCAGAAATCATCGGCTACCTTTCTCTCAACCAGCCGGAAGAAAAGGTGCTCGCCACCTTCACCTGGGACTTCGACGCAGCTCTTGAAGCTACTATCACCGGCTTCCAAATTCTGGGCAACGGCGACCCCATCTGCACCAGCGACTCCGCCACTGCAAGACAGCTGAGCTGCGAAACAACCGAACCCACCGGCCCAACCGCCTTCACCATCCGGGCAATGGAAAAAAACGACAGCACCAGCACACTTTCAAACAGTATCACCTACACACCATGAACCAACACACCAACAATATCATCGCAAACGCAGCGCCCGTCATTGCGAGCGCAGCATCGCAACCTCAACCCAACACACCAAAATGCACTTATAAGCCCATCTGGAGACCACCAATGAAAACAACCGCAACCCACGCACTCCATACAACAGCCCTCACCGGCCTCCTCTCCCTGGCCTTCCTGCCCCCGGCATTCGCCGCCGACTTTACCGGCAGCCTCAAAGGTGTCACCATCACCGATGCCCAGGCGGCCAACAAACCGCCGGTGGCCACCTTCACCCACTCGATAAATGGCGACATTGTTACGTTCAATGCCGGCGGCTCATACGATTCAGACGGGGCAATTACCAAATATACTTGGGATTTTGGTGATGGAAGCTCAAGTGAGGGAGTATCAGTTAACCACCAATACAGTTCGCTCGTAACAGCACCAGTCACTTTAACGGTTGTCGATGATAAAAATGGGGTAGCAATGGTGCAACAAACCATCGCCAACTCAGAACCTAAGTGGCTAGGCGAAACTCTCGGCAAGAATACATGGGCGCTCGTTTATGCGGACAGCCAAGAAACAACCGGTGAAAACGCTGCGGCTATCAACGCTTTCGATAATAATCCTGCTACGATCTGGCACACATCATGGTATGGAACTACGGCCCCCCCGCCACCCCACGAAATTCAAATAGATCTGAAGAGCACATACGCTCTAGATAAATTGAGATACTTGCCGCGACAAACAGGTACCAATGGAACAGTATGCGATTACGAATTTTATGTGAGCACGGATACGAACAACTGGGGCGCGCCAGTAATAACCGGAACTTTTGTTAATGACAGCACACAAAAAGAGGCTGCATTTACTAGTAAAACAGGTAGATATATTCGGTTTCGGGCAACAAGGGAATGCAACAATAACGCATGGACATCAATGGCGGAAATCGACGTCCATGGGCATTAAGGATTTTTCAATAGCAAAATTAGTTCGATACTAGGTTACGGGTTAAATGACACATAATTGCTTCAACCCTCTACGGCGTACAGAGGAAAGGAGGTCACGTGAATAGACGCCTTCCTCATATAGTCCACCTCATTGCAAGCTCAGGGTTATATGGTGCGGAAAAATGGATTTTTGCGCTAATGAAAGCAATGGATCCCTATAAATTCTCTTCAACCTTGGTGAATTTTTCCGACGAGGCTGGGCAGGAGAGTGCTGTCGTTGCCGGTGCTCAGGAATACGATTTGAACGCTTTGGATTTTTATACGGGGGGAACGTTCAACCCGCTTGCGACTGTGCGTTTTGCGAACTGGTTGAAACACAATAAAGTCGATATTGTCCATAGCCATGGTTACAAATCGGACCTTATTGGATTGATCTCTGCCAGGATTTCAGGATGTAAAATTATTACAACGCCTCATGGGTGGAGCAAAGAGACCGACAAGAAACTTATGTTCTATGAAGCTCTTGACCGTTTTACCTTTCGTTTCATGGATTATGTTTGTCCGCTGTCGGGCGATTTACTCGAAAGCATCAAAAAGTTTACTCCAATTGCTAAATTGAAATTAATCCTTAATGGTGTTGATATCGATGAAGTTGAAAAACAATCAAGAGCGCAAAATGCATTTTCAGATGTTTTTTGCATTGGATACATTGGCCAATTGATACAACGAAAAAATATACCAACATTACTTCATGCAGTAAAAACATTAACCCAAAAAAATATCAATGTTCAATTGGTTATTGTTGGAGATGGTCCTGAAAAAAATAAATTGGTTGCACTGGCGCAAGAACTGGCTATCAACGATCGAGTAGAATTTTTTGGCTATCGGAACGATGCGATATCCATCTTGAAATCAATGGACGTTTTCGTTCTTCCATCTTTGCTTGAAGGCATTCCACGCTGTGTCATGGAGGCCATGGCGGCGATGGTTCCCGTCGTTGCTTCTGATATTCCTGGCACCCGTGAACTCGTTAAACATAATAAAACCGGTTTACTGTACCCTCAGACAGAGGCAGCAAAACTGGCAGATTCCATAATGACGATATTTATTAATCCGGCATTACGGAGGACATTAGTGGAAAGTGCTTACAAGCTTGTCTTGAATAACTATTCCAATCATCGCATGGCGGCTGAATACAGCGTGATATACGCTACTCTGCTAACACATTGCAATGCATATTAAAAAAGGGGCTACGAATGAAAGTTTCATATAAAATTAACATATTATTTTTCCTTGTTGCATCTTTATCGGGTTTCAACCCAGCGTTTGTGCAGGCAAATGTTTTGATCCAGCAACAGCACCTGACATACAAGGGTGCCTTTCGGGTGCCGAGAGGTAATCTAGGAGGTGATTCAAAGATTCTATCAATGGGGCCTTCAGCGGGAAGAGGTATAACTTACAACTCAGCCAACAACTCGCTAATCTTGGCCGGGAGTAATGTTGAAAAACTTGCAATAGAAATATCTATCCCAACGCCAGTTAATTCAAACAGCATATCGAATCTTAACACTGCCGCCGTTGTACAGGCACCCGGGAATGTAGCAAACAGTATGTGGAACAATCTAGAGGCAGATGGAAGCTCTACGGCGAACGGCGGCAGGGTGGGGGCTTTCCTCGTTTACAACAATAAACTCATAGGTAACGTCTATGCGTATTACGCAGGAGACACCAGTGGGTACGTTTCTCACTTCACATCATCGTTGAAATGGTCATCAACTGGGTCAAATTTTAGCGGGTTTAAGAAAGTAGGAGTGAATCCAATTTCATCAGTCGCAGCGAATGGTGGATGGGTTGGCGGGTATATGTGCCATGTTCCATCGGATTGGCAGGCAAAACTGGGATATCCAGCCCTGACAGGTAATGGTGCCATACCTATTATTGGCAGGTCTTCAATGGGGCCAAGTATATGGGGATTCAATCCTGAAGATATAGGTGTAATTGAACCCGCACCAGCGACAGTTTATACAGGATACACTGCCACCCATCCAACATTAGGGACGTATGGTGCCGGAACTCTCCAATATAACATGGCGACAATCCTTGCAGGAATTGCATTTCCATCGGGTTCCGATAGTATATTAGTCTTTGGAGGGCATGGGCTAGGAGAGGACGGGCAAGGAATGGGGTGTTATGGACAGGGAACTTCTGACCCATCGTTGCATCGAATGCCCTTTGGAGGCACTATTTATTGCTACGATCCGGCAGATAAAGACAAAGGTACTCATGCGTATCCATATGTCTATCAAGTTTGGGCCTATAATGCCAACGACTTTTTGAATGTAAAAAATGGGACAAAAAAATATTGGGAAATAGTTCCATACACGTACTGGACATTTACACTACCGTTTGAGACTGGAAAAAAAGTATTAGGCGGTGTTGCATACGACCCTACAACACAGCGATTATTTGTTTCTCAGGTGGGTTCAGATTATTTGGCCAACCAGTACGAACCTAATCCTATTATTCATGTATTCAGTATAAATACAACTGCCGATAAAAATTATACAATACCAATTATATTAAATATCAAGTAAAAAATCAGATAAAACTATTTTATTTTATATTGAAAAATATTTTATTTTTTACCAACTAAAAACCTAAAATTTTTTTATAAACATTATTCACCCGATCTGCATATAAATGAACATTATATTTATCCTTAATTTTTACTCTAGCTTTTTCACCAAGATCACGCCGAAGATCACTGCTTTTAAGCAATGAATTAATTGCTTGTGCCAATGCGAATGAATTAGATGGAGGAACAAGCAATCCATCAATTTTATCATCAATGATTTCACCAGGTCCTCCTGGTGAAGTAGCCACAACAGGTTTACCCAGAGCCATGCCTTCTATTATAACGCGCCCAAAAGGCTCAGGTAGAATTGAAGCATGAACCAAGATATCGCAGGCATCCATGGCACTGGAGATGTCTCTTATGTGACCAACAAAATGTATTCTATCAAGCACACCGAGTTTATTAGCAAAATCACGTAGCTCGTTTGCAAAGGACAGAGAACCATTTGGAGTATCACCTATAATCACACCATGGGCAGAAGTACTTTTAAACACCTCAGCACATGCTTCAATAAAAAATTTATGCCCTTTCCAGTCAACTAGACATCCAGCCATACCTACAATCGGTTCGCCAGTGGGCAAATTGGCTGTTTTTTTAAATTGGTCACCATTTGCATTTTTAACAAACCTGTCAGCATCGACAGCATTCGGAATAACAGATATCTTGTGCTCAGGAACACCAAGATCCAGAACTTGTTGTTTGATAAATTCGGAAATAGCGATTATGTGATCTGCCTTTTGTGCAATCCATGAAACTAGTTTACCGCTATATTCCATACCGCGGACATGCATAACGATAGGTATATTAGCCTTTTTTGCGGCAAAAAGACCGCCATCGTTTAAAAGTGGCCAATTATTCAAATGAACCAGATTAATTTTGTTCTCTTTAATGTAACGGACTATCCTGTTGACGTAAATATTACAATAAGTGCAACGATCGATCAAGTAGGCTGCTGGCCCTGACTTTCTTCCCAAAACAAACCGCAAAGCTCTTTCAAGAAGTTTATCTTTGCCGTATAGTCTTGACCTTGGCAGCACGAGCACATCTCTCACATTATCATTTATCAATATGTAATCCTGAGGATAGTTAGTTATTAAGTGAAAAAGGTAATCGTTATGACATGAATTATCTAATAAACATTTTATACTCATGAGTGCCCCACCAAACCCAGGCCCTTCTTCTAATATCAAAACTCTATTCATAAACTACCTTTTTCAAATAAGATTCGGTGCAATTCTGCACTTTTTTTCCAACTAAAATTGGATATATTTTTATAACCGTTTTCAATCAATTGTTTTTTTCTGATTTCATCATCGACAAGCCCAATGATTGCATCAGATATATTCTTTTCAGAAGTACAATCTATCAAACAAGCCCCATCACCAACAACTTCAGGAATACTAGCTTTATCTGAAGAAATAACAGGACAACCAAGTGCCATGGCTTCCAATGGCGGGAACCCAAACCCCTCAAATAAAGAAGGGTAAATGAACATTTCAGCTCCTTGATATAAAGTGTTTCTTGTGGAATCATCTACAAACTTGATTAGTTTTATTGTCGAATTAAGCCTTAAACTTGATACCAATTGTTTGTATCTTTCCAAGGCACTATCCTGAATCCCAGAAACGACAAGCATTAAATCTGCATGTTGTTGATGCACAAGTGCAAAAGATCGCAACAATCGTTCTGTATTTTTCCAAGAACTTTCTGCCCCTAGCGCATAAACATATTTACCGGAGACGATACCGCGATCGGAAAGTTTTTGTTGGGCATCCAATTTGTCCGCACAAGTTTTAATTACAGATGACACACCATTATAAACGACATGAACTATACTAGGATCTATTTTGAAAATACGGCAAATTCTTTCTTTTGAAAAAAAACTGACCGTAATTATATAATAATTATATTTACGAATCCAATAAGGTACAATAATTCTATAAAAAAAACTATCAATAATACTATGCTTTCTAAAGGACTCCTGTAAAAGAGTATCATGTATAGTTAAAAATTGCATGCAATCAATGAAAGGTATTGGGATATTCGCCGGACACCAAATTAGATCCACATCATACTTTTTTAAAGCTCTAGGCATAGCCAACCAGTTCCAAACTTTGAACCTAGTTCCTGGGGGCTCCGGAACACAAACTGGTATGATTGTAGCCGATGTTTCTACCGAGATAGGCATTTTTCCATTTTCATAAAACAGAAAAAATTCATCATCACTTGACGGCCAATATCTCAATATTTCTATTATATAATTTGCAATGCCTCTACGTTCGGGAAAAGTTAAAGTTCTAGCATCTATCCCAATTCGCATAAAAACTCCCTGAACAATATTAACAGCATTGTAAACACTTACCCTTACACCAACTAACCTTTATTGATTCGAATATATTCTTTAACACTACCCCAATAACCAGCGATCTTCATCATCGGCTCATAAAAATTCTTACCATTTAAAAAATACCAAATTAACAAAATAAATTTTTGAAAAATAATCCTATACATGTATCTTGGCGCCCCGAAAAGAAACACCGCATTTTCATCAGGTCTTTTTATCCGCACCCACCCACGACCAGAAGCATATGACCTCTTCAAAAGATACTTAATAGTAAGTTGATAATCCTGGATTCTATGAAAAATGATTGATGATGGTATATATACAATTTTTTCACCATTTTTCATTAGACGATCAAACAATTCCATTTCACTTCCTGAAATTCTAGCAATGCCACATGGCCCAATGTCAGGATCATATAAAAATCCGTCGTCAAAAACGGATCTTCTAAACCAACAATTTGCTCCGCATGGTGTTGTCCCTTCACTTATTTGCTCATCAGGATATGGCTGATAACGACCAAAAACATAGGAAGAAAAATCAGCCGATGAAATAAATTTATTAACATCCCTAGGAAAAACAGGTTCCACTCTACCGCCGAAAACTCGTATTGCGGGCCATCTATCACAGGAATCTACAATAACTTTCAGCCAATTAACTTCAGGAGTAACATCATCATCAGTAAAAACAACAACTTTACCTTTAATAATTTTTAATGCTGAATTTAGTGCATTATTTTTACCTTGTTTTTTTTCTAAAATGTAAACTATTGGAAGTTTATTTAAATATTTTTCGATAACAAATTTTGTATTATCGGAGCTGTTATTATCTACAATTATTAATTCATATATTATATCATAACATTCTATTAACAAAAATTTATCCAATGTTTTTTTTAAAACATCATCCCTGTTGAATGTTGCTATTACAATAGATACAAATATATTTTTTTTCAAAATTTATTTTTTTTATTTTTTGTTTTAATAAAAACCGTTATCTAATAAATTTTATTCTTTACAGATAACATCTTCATCAATCGTTTTATTTTGAAATATAATGTAATTGCTCAACACTGCCAGATAAAAAAACTGCTCAAAAAGTTGCAACGATAAAAAAAGTGCACACGATGCAAAACCAATCCATGCAGACAATACTGGATCACATATATTAACTGAAAAATCGGCATGTTTCTCTCCACGATCCATTTGCCCATTTCCAATACGCCACATCCTCTTAACCGTGCCTATTAAAAATAATACATAACAGAAAACGGCAAAAACACCACTTTCTGCACCAATTTGGAAATAGGTATTGTGGGCTTCACGAGGGTCAGTATCTGAAAAATCAGGGTAAGCCATCCCAAAAGATGCCACCCCAACACCAGTTAAAGGATGCTTTAACATCATTTTTGTGGCTGCTTCCCATGAATTCAATCTCCCCTTAATCGACTCATCGGTCCTTTCCGATGAAAATGTAATAGTCTGGGCCCGATCCTTCATAAAGTCACCTCCTTGCCAAACAAAAACGACAGAAAGGGCTAACACAATAAACACACCATATCTTCTCTTACCAGACCTGATGATCATCGGTGCTAATGAAATCGCAAGACCGAGCAATCCACCACGCGATCCTGTCAAAAATACAGCGTGCCAACCGAGAGGAATAAATAACCAGATGAAATAATTAAGAGCCTTATTTTTTATAAAATTTTTACAATAATAAAGAAATGGAAGACTGATTACAAAAAACATCGCAAAATTATTTTGATCGCCATATTGAGATATATTCAATCCACGTGGTCCTCCAAGGCGGCCATAATGACCGCTTAAATACATTTGATTAATCCAAATTATATAATACATACTTACTGCTATAATTAAATAAACTAAATATTTTGCTTTTTTATCACTATCAATTGCTAATACAGAAATAAAATAAAATAAAAAAGATTTTACAGCTATGTCTAAAATGTAGTCTGGTTGGAAATATCTCTCTCCAGGTCCGCTATTAACATAATCACCAAAAAGATATGATATGATAATAAAAAACAACCAAATGAATAAATATAAATTCAATCTATTAAAAAGCCTCTTAAATTCGATTTTCTTCGATAAAAAAGATAAACAAACACCCATAAATGTAAATGATGATATAATTAAAAAATGACGACTACCTTCAAATGCCCACCACCAAATAACATGCGGTCCAAATAAAATTGAAAAATATCCACTTATAACTCCAATCCATGGAAACAATATAGAAAATACTGCTAAAATGAACAACAGTGTATAGACTACAATCGTCATAACAATTATAAATTAAGGAAAAAGTTAATATTTCTAATCTATATGATTTCGTTAAAAATAGTTCCTGATCCTCTCAAAGAGAACTTCGATCAATAATTTTGCAATAATTCTAGATATTTTTCGTTACAAACGAAATAATAAAACAACGGGCTTTTTCTTTTAAGGGAATCTTGAAATTTAGTTCAGTAATCACCGGCAGCCTTCACCGGCCATTTTTTTCACAAAGACCATGCTTTTCTGGCACTTGATTCGATCGATTTTGCACCCTGCCGACGCCTCGCTCTGCGCTCGATGGCGTTCTTTTGCTATTTTGCCGCTTTCTGGGCGCATTTTACCTGCTTGTCGCCAGAAGCATGCCCATCCGGTCAATGTTGTACGCCAAGTTGCGCAAGCCGATTTTTGCCTGGGCTCGACCTATTCCGATCGTGCGCAACAGCAAATTACCCGCTCTCTGAGCCTGCACACCGAAAATGTGCTCGATCCGCGAACGGATCCTGGACCTGGTCTTGTTGCCTTCCTGTTCTCTGGGCGTCAAGGGACGGTTACGGCTCCCCTTGCGTTGGATGTGTTCACGAAAACCATCCTTGGCGAGACGCTCCAGCCGTTCCGCCGATCGATAGGCCGAACCCGCCCAGACGTCCTTGCTCGTGTTGTCGGCAAGGAGTTGCTCGAACACATTGCTGTCATGCAGGGCCGCATCTGTCACGGCATAGCTTCGAATCAGCTTGTGCTTCACATCCACCGAAGAGCCTGTCGCAGAATCATTGCCGAAGTTTTCCAGTCTCTAGCCTTAAACGGTTATTTCTGGGTGAAGAATGCTCCTGGAATCTCGTTTGACATCCCAAAATCTGCCTGAGACCGCGTTCTCGCCG
>JAQUEZ010000223.1 GCA_028684915.1 Desulfobulbus sp. | reverse complement strand
TGGCTGCAACCATTGGTTTTCTGGTTATGACCGCCACCTTAGGGGTTATCGGCATCAATTTTGGGATGATCACCCAGCTCGACCCCCATTTACCGGCCGCCGCCCAGCATGCGCCCTTCACCATGCTGGGCCTGTCGACCATCAGCACCGGTGTCTTTGGCGGTATTATCATTGGTGCCGTCGCGGGAGTTCTTTTTAACCGATACTACCGCATCAGCCTTCCGCCCTATCTCGGTTTCTTTGCAGGAAAACGCTTTGTTCCCATCATCACCGCATTCGCGGCCATTGGCGTCGGTATTCTTTTGAGTATCATCTGGCCACCGGTGCAAAAAGTCATTTCAACCTTTGGTCACTGGGCCTCGGAAGAATCCACGCTCACTGCTGTATGGATCTACGGGACGATCGAACGATTACTGCTTCCCTTTGGCCTCCATCATATATGGAACGCACCCTTTTTCTATGAATTGGGCGAATGCGTCAAGACCGACGGAACCGCAGCCACCGGCTGGCTCACGTGTTTTTTTTACGGAAAACAAGAATACGGTGTATTGGCAGGTGGATTTCTGGTGAAAATGTTTGGTCTTCCCGGCGCGGCATTGGCCATCTGGCACACGGCTAAACCGGAAAATAAGCTCAAGGTCGGATCGATCATGTTCTCGGCCGCGCTTACAACCTTTCTTACCGGCATCACTGAGCCGCTAGAATTTTCATTCATGTTCGTCGCCCCCCTTCTTTACGGTGCCCATGTTCTCATGACCGGCATAGCCTTTCCCCTGATGGTCATGAGCGGCGCCAGGCTCGGTTACACGTTCTCTCAGGGCTTTATTGATTATCTGCTCTATTTCCCTTTAGCGGCTAAACCATGGATGGTCCTTGTTTTAGGGCCCGTTTATTTTGGCCTCTATTATGTGGTCTTTCGTCTCCTGATCAATAAACTGGACCTCAAGACACCAGGACGAGAGGAGATGATGGCAGAAGGAAGCACAGGTGCGGACGCCACCAATGATTTTGCGCGGCAACTGGTACTGGCCTTTGGAGGTCGCAGCAATATCAAAGACCTGGATGCCTGCATCACCCGGTTACGGGTAGGACTGGCGGACATTGCCAAGGCGGATCAAAATAAGCTCAAAGCATTAGGGGCTTCCGGGGTGGTATTGGTTGGGAGTAATCTGCAAGCGATCTTCGGAACACGGTCGGAGAACTTAAAAACAGACATCGAAGAATATTTGAAAACGGCCGGACAGGAGGCCGAACTGACCGAAGCAGACATCCCCTCTGTCAACTATGAGCCGCAAGGGATCGAGCCCAAGCTCCGCGACCCGGAAGGTCCGCAAAAGGCTCACGACTATCTGGAAGCTCTTGGCGGCGGGGACAATCTGGTCAAGGTGGAAGCAGCCGCTGAAACCCGACTTCGGGTTGTGGTCAAGGATAAGGGCAAGGTTTCGGAAGTTGCCCTACAGGCAGCGGGGATAGCCGGGTATGTGTTTATCGATGAAGTTACGCTGCATCTGCTTGTGGGGTTGAATGCCGATCAATATGCGGCTGAGATGCGGGCTCAAATGGCAAACGCCGTTTAGCGTTTGCCATTTGCATCGCCCCGATAATCAGTTCTCAGGCCCTCCGTCCCCCTCGAATGCGGCTCGTTTGCAGGATGTCGGCAAACAAAGCCGGACAAACTTATGCCGGAGGAGGTGGTGGCGGAGGAGGAGGAGTCGCGGTTGTCATTGACGGCGCCGCTGGAACCTTATCCGAAGATTTTACTATCTTGAGCCCGAACAGCAGTACCCCTGCTCCGACGAGCAGTCCGACAGCAAGCAGTGGACGATAGAAGATCCAGGCAATCGCAATACTTACCAGGGATATCACGGCCGCTATGATAAAGGCCAGGATACCGAGGGCACCACCAACCAACCTGCCGAACATGGGGACCACTGCGGCAAGCACCCGCAACGTTCCCAGCAACATGCGAAAGCCAATAAATACACCGATAAAACCAGCCAGACGAATACCCCATGTGAGCAAGGTGTTGCGACCTTGAGCGGCCTGAAACATCTGTTGGGCGGTTTGAAAACCGTACTCCAGCAGCTCCACCACATTACCGTTGGAGGCGGTATAAGGGGTAAAGCTCTCTCCCCGCTGTACCGAGACGATGCTCACGTCGGTGGGGTAAACCGCCTGGAAACCGATGCGGATATCGCCGATACTTGGGCTGGCTGGATCTTGACCGATATAAATCTCATCGCCACTTAACCGAGCCTGGTCCGAAGGCAGACGCACCCCTGACTCCGGGTTAAGAGGAATGCTGGTGGTCTGGTTGATCTGGGAGATCAAACCCGATGGCAAACGAAACGCACCCAATGTCACCTCCCGTGCCTGACTACTCCACCCCTGATAGGGCATGTGGCCGGGATTCTGGTGTCCTGTGGGCTTTTTAAAGCTGGAAGACTGGATGACCCTCGAATTCCACCCTTTGTCGTAGGTGTAGGTAGTAACCGTCTCGGTACCTCCCCCGAGTTTTTCCTTGGTCTCGGAATTGCGGTGTTCCTGCCATTGAAACATCTGCACCGCCCGGTGCAGCTTGATCGCCTGGGCCTGTACCCCAAAATCGGGATCGTTTAAGCGCTCTTGGGTGGTCGCATTGCCACTTAGGTGGACCAGTCTGCCTTCGTATGCGGGATCTATCCGATCAGCCTCAATGGTTACAATCTGCCCTGCACCCTCTTCCAGCGCACGGGCCCGATCAACGGCACGGCCTTCATTCCACAACAGCGCCACGATGCCAACGCAGATAAGCAGCAAACCAATCACGATACCCTTCAGCGATCCACCAAGACGACCACCCCAGGATTGGCTGGTCACCTCTGTAAAACTATCTTCCTCCATGAATTTTCTCCTCGTTCTACTTTTTCAGACTATTGGGCGCCAATGTAATACCGGACGCGCGATAATTTTCCTTGGGTAAATCCCCGGCTTTGCCGGGGGATGTCTTCCAATTCTTCTTATTTTTTTATATACCCAATCACGGCGTGCAGATTCAGTTGGCTATGCTACTCTAAACCAAATTTTTTGTCATTTTTCCTGCTGTAATAGGCTCAAATGAGTCGAATTGAATGTCACGCACATTTTTGAGGTTTTTCCAAATGAGTTCATAAGCTTTTGTCCTCCGAACGCCCTTAACACGATTTCGCCATGCGGCAATTTCATCTTCTGTTGCCGGACGACGGTTACCTACTTTACCGTGAAGACGAATTCCAGGATGAGAAGAGAACTTTCCGGAGTAAATCGCTTTTATCCAAAACCAGAACCCACTATTAACCGCAAGGATAGAAATCCTCTGGTTATTTCTCATATTAATAGGCGTTTGTTTTGTGTATTCCTCAAAATAATAGCCTGTGCAATCGTCTCTGAGAATGAGTGACCCAATTGGTGTAACGTATGGGGAACCATCTTCGGTTACTGTAGCAAAAGACAGGTGGTGAGAACTCTTCACTGCCACCTGTACAATGCCTTTAATCAACTCCCAGTGTTCATGAATGTTCATAAATTCTCCTGTATGAATTGTTGAGTTTCAGCCTGAATGACAGTAATCGAGAGATAGGACCATACATACGAGCCGCTTGGCATGTCGCACTCCTCATTTTGCATTGGGAAATTTTACAGGGGACCTTTTTTTTTACGAGAACGCTTACCACTGATATACCAATTCCAAGCGAATCTGGTCGTTCATGGCGTATCTGCCGAAGAGGGATTGCGGCGGTCCGCTGAGGATGACAGCGGTAAGGTTTGTTTTCCAGGAATCGGTGAATACATAGGTGACTCCTGCCCGGATCATGCTGGCGCCGTGCTCAGGATTATGCGCGAGATTGCAATGGGTTTCGATCTTCTGGTTTAACCAGTCGACCTTGAGATTCACCCAGAGCAAGGTTTCAATTTGACGTTCATATAGGCTGTCCGGCCGCGAGAGCATGGCGGTTTGCTGCGCCTGGATGGTGAGCAGGCCGTCCTCGAAAGGACGGTAGTCGGCGGCGAGTCCATAGTCCAAAGTGTCGCATTCACGCTCGATCGGACTCAGTCCGCCGGTGTTATATGACTGGAGATCCGAATCGTTCCAGAGTGCTGGGTGGATGTTGAAGACCCGATTTCCGGTCCAGGCCGTTTCTCCCCGCAGGCTCACCGGTCCAATCACTATGGCCGCATCCATGCCCACAGACGTTATCTTATGAAAGGTCGGCACAAAATCATAGCCATTCCATCCGGCATTGGAATTGGTAACGGATCGTAATGTTCTCTCAAAGACCGGTCGCGGATCGTAACCGTGGAAAAAACTGAGCGCGCTCTCGATTTCGCCCATCCATTGCACTCTGACTCCGAAAGCGCCGTTGTCCAGTGTTCTGGCCGGCAGGTCCGGCTCCTGGTCCGTTGCGGTCATGGCCCACCGGCTCTCAGGGGAGGGCAAACGATACGGCACAAACCAGGGCACCCAAACCAACTGAGCAGACCAGTCCAGCCCACCGAAGCCGGCTGACACGGCCGGCACACCGACCTTCCGCTCTTCCATGGGTTTGATGATGAATTGATCGTAATCCCAAGGGTTGAAAAGATCATTGATCGGGTATTCATCAAGCCGGCCCCAGGAAAACCGTTGCACGCCAATCCGCCAATCGATGCCAACCGCTTTCCGCTCGGCAAAGAGTTCTTTGGCATCGAACGGCCGGGGCTCACTCTCGTAGACGCTGTCGAAATATTTGCAGGCAGTTCCCCGCTGGTCACCATCGTTCAATTCCCAAGTTCCTTCGATCCAAGCGTGCAGGTTCCAGGCAGTCCGCTGATCATCGAGTATCAGCCTGGCGGCTAACTCGGGGTTTTCCCTTGCACTGTGCCGATCCAAGGCGTAATCCGCCGAGAGCTTCAACTGGCCACTGACGGCAAGAGCATCCTCGGTGCCGCCAAAACAGGATGCGGTCCCGGCGATGAGCGAGGAAAGGAGAACGACCGACGGTAGATAAGGGTCAAACCGGCTCTCGATTCGTATGCCCACCTTATCTGCCGGCCCGTTCCAGGGACCGTTGGGTGAAGAAATCATCGGGGTGGCTGGTATGGTAAAGGATGTCTTCGATTACGACCTCGGTCCAATGACTGGTTTTGAGGTTTTTCATCTCCATCCGGAAGGCGGTGGGCAGGGTATCGATCACCCGGACATCGGCAAAGGTGCCGATTCGGTAGGGGGCCTGGTCCTGAAAATAAACAATTTTGCGATGGACGAACTGTTCCTTGTCCACCCAGGCCTGGTAGCGGGTCCATTTGCGGTGAATTTTGGGTTCCACCTCGACCACATAGCACGGTCTGGAATCCTGCACTTCCTCCCTTAGGATGGTGAAGGTGTAGTCGTCCAGGTTGGGCGGGCCGCCGAAATCATCATAGGAAAAATCGGAACCGAAAAAGGAGTCGTCCTGCGAGGTGGTCGGAATCCGGCGAATCCGCTTGAATTCCGGGAAATAAGCCCAGAGGTCACGGTCGGCGAAATTGCGGGCATGGATCAGGAAGCCGACATCATTGAGATCCGGCGGGGTCTTGAAGATCACCAGCACCTTGTAGGCCTCACCCTCCGCCTTTTTACTGTATTCGGTCGCGGTCCGGTTGCGGGTGGCGCCGCCCTTGTCAAAGAGCGTCATGCTGAATTCGGTCTTGCGATCCAGGGCCCTGATCCTGAGGGCATGCACCTGTTCATAGACCTGGCGGCCATTGATCGCCTGGGCCTGACCGGTACACAGGAGCGTGCCGACCAGCAGGCACAGCGCCCATATTCCCTGTCTCTTCCTCTGTATCCATCCATTATTCATAATTGAGCGCCTCGACGATATTGGTGGTTGCGGCCCGTCTGGCGGGATAGACGCCGGCCAGGGCCGAAAGGAGAACGGCAAGCAGCAGGGCCCCGGCCAGGGCCAAGCCGTGGATGTGGTAGCTCATGCTGGCCCCGAAATCGAGGCGGATCAACCCTTCCATGGTCATCCAGCCGATTAGGATACCGGCGCTACTGCCCAGAATCCCGCCCAAAGCCCCTAGCAGGGCCGATTCGATTAGCACCACCGCCGAGACCTGGCCTCGTTGCATGCCAATCCCCCGCAGGATGCCGATTTCCCTGGTCCGTTCCATGACCGAGGCCAGCAGGGTGATGATGATCCCCAAGCCGGCAACGATCAGGGTGATGATGTTGACCGCGTTGGTCATCACAAAGGAGCGATCCAGGATATTTTGTACCTCGGCCTTGAATTCGGCCGCTGGCAGGGCGAAGAGCTTTCGTTCATCCTGGAACCGGTCGAGGATGGCCTGGCGGACTGTTTCGATACTGGCGCCGGGTTTGATCAGCACCTCGTAGGTATCGACCAGGGGATCCTGCCAGTGGCGGCGATAGGTGTTGACATCCATCCAGATCACACCGGCATCCGAAGTGAAACAGACAATCACCGCCGCCACACCGAAACGAACCGGACCATGGGGGGTCGGCAAGACAAGGGTGTCGCCCGGCTTTACCCGCTCCTTGAGGGCAAAGCCCTCGTTGACCACCACATTATCCTGGCCGGGCAACTGGCGGGCCATGTCCTCGCGATTGCCGACCGCGATCATCGCCGGGCAATATTCCATGCGCAGCGCCACATCGAAGATCTCAAGCATGACTTTGCGGCCGTTGTAGCTCACCCGATTTTTGCGGAACGGCTCCACGGTCTTAACCCCAGGGACCTTTTCCATCTCGTGCAGCATCTCAGCCGGCATGGCGATGGTGGGCGCCCCGCCCGTGGCCAGTGGATGCCCCGAGCTGATAAGGAGATCGGCGCGGATGATCGAATCGAACCATTCCGAGAGCGAGCCCCGCATGCTGTGGACCGTGTTGGCCGAACTGACAAAGAAGGCGATGCTGCACAGGATGGCGGCCATCGCCACCCCGTTACGGGTGGCGTTTTTTTGCAAGTTGAGGCCTGCGATTCGTCCTTGAGCCCCGAACAGGCGAGCCAGAAAACCGTGCAGCAGGGGAGCGAGCCGGATTAGCAGAAGTGGCGCAGCCAGCGATAGGCCCAGCAGCAGCAGGAGACCGGCCACAAAAATTGGGCCAACGCTGCGCAGGGACGTTCCCGCGTCAGCACTTTCAAACAGAAACAGGCACAACAGGGCCAGCAGCAGACAAAGCGGCGCGGCGATCTTGGCACGCTTGCCGGACATTGAACTCTCCGGAGCATAGGGCACGGAACGGATAGCCAATGCAGGTGCAACCCTGGCAGCGGCGAGTGCAGGAAGAAGAGCGGCAATCAGGCTGGCAATGATACCGATTATGCCGTTTTGCGCCAAGGCCAGCCAAGAGAAACTCAGCTCGGTCACCGGAGTACGGACATACATATCGGTGACGCTCCTAGCCACCACGCCGACACTGGCTTTGGAAAAAACAAGTCCTAGGCCGATGCCCAGCAGGGAGGCCAGAGTCGAGAGCAGCAGGATTTCCACCAGAAAAAGACCGGTGATCTGGCTGCGGCCAGCGCCCAGGGCGCGAAGGATGCCTGTTTCCCGGCGACGTTGGACCACAGTGATGGAAACCGTGTTGTAGATCAGATACATGCCGACGAACAGGGCCATGCCGCCCACCAGCGCCAAACTGGTGCGGAAATGGCTGAGCAGGATCTCAACCTGTCGAGTCCGGCCGGCTGGGGTATCGACGTCATAACCGGGGGGCAGAGCGCTTTCAATGCGCGCCTTCATGGCAGCGAAGTCCTGACCGGGCAAAAAGCTGATGTCGATCCGGTCGAGCCGCCCCTCTTTGCCAAAGGCCAACTGGGCGGCATAGAAATCCATGATAGCAATGTCGCCACCTGCCACCCTGGCCGGCCCCTCGGGATTGAGCAGACCGCGCACCTTGAAGGTCTTCAGCCCGGCCACGGTCTGAACGCTGATCTCCTGATCGATACCGATCCCGGTCTGTGCCGACATGGCCCGGGTGAGGAGAATGGAATCCCGTTTGGCCAGGAAGAGCAGCGGGTCCGGAATCTCCGCCGACTCGTCGGTGATGCTGTAATCGCGGATGTGGTGGTCCTGGAGGACATCGATGCCAAGGATCATTAAGGCCCGTTCCTTACCGCTGGCCAGACTGGCAGTCGCCTCGATCACCGGGACCGCATATTCGATTCCGGGCAGATGCTGCATCCGCTCCAGGATCTCCTCGGGAAAGCCGGAATCAGCGCCGGTGATCTGGAGTACGGCCCGACCGGTGGCATGATTGATCGAATCCTCGCAGGCCCTGAGCACGCTCCGGTTCACCAGATCGATGGCCACCATGGCGGCCACCCCGAGACAGATGCCGGAAATCGCCAGGACAATCTGCATTTTCTGCAAGCGCAGGTGTTTGAGGCTGATATGCCTAAGCAGATTGATCAGAGGCATGGTTCGATCTCCCCGATGACCACATCTTCGGCCAGACTGCCGTCCTGCATGGTGATAACCCGGCTCCCGTAGGCCGCGGCCTTGGGGTCGTGGGTCACCATGACGATGGTCTGTCCCTGGTCGTTAAGGGTGCGGAGGAGAAGAAAAATTTCCTCGCTGGTGTGGGAATCGAGGTTGCCGGTGGGCTCGTCGGCGAGGATGACCGCCGGATCGGTGATCAGCGCCCGGGCAATGGCCACCCGCTGCATCTCCCCGCCCGAGAGCTGTTCCGGCCGGTGTCCGATTCGGTCGCCTAACCCGACCTGGTCGAGCAGGGCCGCTGCTCTGGGTCTGACCTGGGAAAACGGGAAGCCGTCAATCAACAAGGGCAGACCGACATTTTCTTCGGCGGTGAGCAGAGGCAGGAGATTGAAAAATTGGAAGATGTAGCCGATTCGCCTTCGTCTGATCAAGGTCAGCTCGATATCGGTGATCGCGTGCAGGGCTTTACCATCCAGGAAAACCTCGCCCGAGGTCGCCTGATCAAGTCCCCCGATCAGGTTCAGGAGCGTGCTCTTGCCGGATCCGCTTGGCCCCATGACGCTGAGGAACTCTCCCTTGCCGATATGTAAAGTGATATGCTTTAGGGCATGGACTTCACGCGTTCCTTGCCGGTACATTTTACCAACCTTGCTGAGATCAATCATCTCCTCTCTCCTTTGTCGGCTTCTCTGCCAAAGCCGCCTTGATTTTCGATGCGCAAATCTCCAGCCACCGGATATCGGCCTCGGCATGAAAAAGCCCCGCATCAATGAGTAACTCAGTGGTCAAGGCGTGCATACCCTGCACCCCTTTTTTAACGGCGAGCTTCCGTTGGGTAAGCTGGCTCATTCGTTTTATATAAAGAGCCTTTTGTTTCTCAATCAACGCCAGGATCGGAGCAGCATCGCTCTTATCCATAAACACGAGCTTGATGAAAAATTCGTCTCGTAAAGCACGCACTTTGCCGACCGGTGCGGTCAGCCACTCCGCAAGCGATTCCCGGCCCTGCGGGGTGATGCGAAATATTTTGCGATCCGGCCGCCTCTCCTGGGTTTCACGGTCATGTGTAACCAGCTCTTCCTTTTCCAGGCGGTCGAGGGTGGAATAGATTTGACCGAAATTGAGGCTCCAGAATTCCCCGACCCTGTCGTCAAAGCTGGCTTTGAGTTCATATCCGTGGAGATCCTGTTCAGCCAAAATCCCGAGGATCGCATATTTAATGGACAAGTTATTCTCCTTATTAATATATAAAAGTATATATACTGAGTGCGTATTAATGCTGTCAACCAAAAATACTGATGGCCTCGTAAAAAGTATTTTCGATTAACTGTCTAAATTTACAGGTTAATCGCCCTGCTTTTGCTTGCCATGCATCTCGAATTTTATTCGTCCGAAGAAAAGGTTAAAACCCCCGCCTTTTAGGCGGGTAGCATTCTGCTAGCAGCTGGCTTATACTGGCGAGTATGGAATATCGCCAAGAAAACCATACCAAATACAAGATCGAATATC
>JAQUEZ010000222.1 GCA_028684915.1 Desulfobulbus sp. | reverse complement strand
TTCAGTTGCAAGGCCTGTATCACCCCAGTGGGACAAAAAATACAAATTACGGGTTGAGAGGTAAGGACACACCTTTCGATAACTTGCAATTAGGTTGTTACTGGTTTGGTACGCCCACGAAAATCGATGATGTGTCAGCTGCTTGGCTCTTTGATTTTGAATTTGGGACACAGTTCAAGAATACGTTGGGTACCGATAAAGCCTACGCCATAGCCGTCCGTTCAGCCTCACCTGTCCCGGAACCTTCGTCCGCAGCACTTTTTTTAATCGGTTTATTCCCCCTGGCCCGAATTCGATCCCGTCAAAATCATTAAGCTTCTTCTCCTCCCCTTCATGCTGCAGAGGGCGTCGCTCTCTGGCCTCCCGGGATTTCTTTCGACTTCTTCCTTGTGGATCCCTTTCCTTGCTCCTATAATACGTATACATCTTTAAATAATGCCTTATTTTTAGGAAGTTAATTTTTTTATACTCGTAAGTGGTTGCAACCATGGCAACTGCCGGAAACAGGTTTTCGCAATTCCATCATAATCTTCTCTTCAACTGAAGGAGAATTGTCATGTCGGAGAAAAAACGTCTTGGTGAACTTTTACTCGATGCAGGTTTAGTCACTCAAGAGGCCGTGGACCGTGCCTTGAAGATGCAGGTTGGCGGTACTCGCAGGCTTGGCAGGATTTTGGTCAATATGGGGGCGATAACCAGCGACCAGCTCACTGAAGTTCTTTCCCAGCAGCTCCAACTGCCTGTTATTAATCCTGACCAGGCCTATAGTGAGGCCGTCCATGGAGTATTGCCCCGTTATCTCTGTAAAAAGTTTGAAGTGCTGCCTTTAAGCTATGAAGGTGAAAACATCCTCAACCTGGCCATGACCGATCCATCGGACAATGAAGCCCTTGCCAGTGTGGAGAAATATACCGGTAAGGCGGTGCAACCTTGCCTTGCACACCTGACCGACATCCACCAGGCGATTCACCGTCATGTTCGTTTAACCTTCCGCGATTTTTTCAACCCGCAAAGTTACACCCCCTACGCAAAGTTGGCTTCCACTCTTGCCTTGGCGATGATTCTTATTGTTGCCGGATTCACCTACCGTTTTTACATGGAGTCCAAATACGGGACCGTGACCCGCACTGCGGAAGCGGTCATCTATAAAAATCTGGACCTCATGGTGGGTGTTGACCGTTCCGGAAAGGCAACTTTGCTTGGCCGGGGAGCCCATGCAGACGGCTATTACTCCATAACCTTTGATTCACCATCATCCTTGGCCAGATTTGTCGATAACAAGAAAAACGATCTCTCCTCCGCACAGTATGAATGGACCCAATGGGCAATTTCAAAGACCCTTTGATTAAAGAGAAGAACCGAATAACCAAATGGTAATTCGATGGGCGGCGCAAAACTATTTAATTGGTAACGCATTGATTTGCTTCATACTTAAATTTAGCGGTCGTGGCACATTGCATGCTTGTTAAACGTTAACCGATTGGACGCCCACTTCATTTCATACGGGGAACACTATGCAACGAAAAATTATCCGCCTCCTAGCCCTCCTCATTTGCGGATTATCCATTGCCGTATCAGCCGCAGCACAGTCCATCCACGTGGAATGGGGCTATACTCCACCCACGGAACCGGAGGTGACCGGATTCAAGCTCTACCAGGAGGGGGTCGCTGCCTGCCAGACCCAAAACCCCAATGCCACAGCCATGGACTGTGAGGTTACGTTTACCGCGGCAACTACAAACTTCACTTTGACCGTCACCTTCAGCGACGGAACCGAAAGCCCGCATTCTGCCCCGTTTGCTTTTGCCTCCGGCGACTCAGCGTCTGCGGTTGATTCTTCCACAACAGACGGCTCAACCTCAACAGATGGATCATCGACCCCTGACGATGGATCAAGCATAATAGACGGCACCACCCCTATAGGCACTGCAACTATCATCGGTATTACCGGAAACAAGCTGTTCACCTTCTCCTGGGAGCAACCTTCGGATATTTCCAACATCGCCGGATACCGAATTTACCTCAATAGCACGCGGCTGTGCGAAACAACAACCCCTAGCGATACGTCCATTGCCTGCACAGCCAACCTGCTTCCAGAAGAAATGACATTCAGCATGAGCCAGGTGTTCACCGACGGTACGGAAAGTGAACTCTCCAACCTGTTGGTTTTCGATCCAACCACCTACCCGGAATCGTTTTCCTTTAAGCAGCTTAGCTTTTCCTGGGAGTATACTGGCGATACTTCCGTACTTGGTGGTTTTCGCATTTATCAGAACAACCAGCCCATTTGCGAGACCACCGATCCTTCAGCCCGCGAACTAGCCTGCATCGTCGATGTACCCAGTGGCAGTCTTGTCTATGGGGTAAAGGAAATCATTAACGATGGTACGGAAACCGGCCTTTCCAATCTGCTCGCCTACGTTCCCGATCCATCCTCGACCGACGACACCACACTGCTCCAGGCTGTTATACAGGCCACCCCACTGACTGGAACAGCGCCAATAACGGTGAACTTTAGCGCGGGGTCCTCAACGGGGAGTATTAGCCAATATCAATGGGATTTTGGCGATGGTTCGGTGGGTTCAACTAACACCGCAAGTCATGAATATACCTCCGCAGGAACCTACACCGCCAAGTTGACCGTGACCAATAGCCTTGGTTCTAGTAATACCGCCACAGCATCGGTAACTGTAACCGAACCTGCAATCGTTGCAGCTCCTCCATCAGCAGTTATTTCCTCTACAACTGCCGCAGGATCGGCGCCTCTTTCGGTGAACTTCGATGGCGCCGGTTCTTCTGCCAGTGGTTCGGCAACCATCACCGGCTATTCCTGGAGCTTTGGAGATGGCACTACCGCCACCGGAGCAACCGCCACCCATTCGTTCACCTCCGCCGGAACCTATACCACCGAACTGACCGTGACCGACAGCAACG
Source organism: Desulfobulbus sp. (assembly GCA_028684915.1). The sequence goes on along the minus strand of JAQUEZ010000222.1, from coordinate 7,030 downwards.
GTCTCACCCGTTCTGCCACTACCCCGGTTGTGGTCACCGCCGCGGTCGCTAATGTGGCCCCCAAAGCGGTCGTCAGTGCCACGCCAACCAGTGGTTCCGCACCGTTAACCGTTACCTTTGATGGCGCCGCTTCTTCAGACAGCGACGGCTCCATTGCCACTTATACCTGGCATTTTGGCGACGGCGCTTCCGTCAGCGGCAGCAACAAGACCGTTTCGCATACCTACACCACAGAGGCGAGCTTCACCGCCACCCTCCAGGTGACAGATAATTTGGGAGCCACGGCATCCAGCTCGACCACGATCACCGTCAAGCCAGAAGAGAGCGCCGCCCTTCCCAACATCGAAACTGGCGAGGTGGCGGTAACCGGCGAATGGATTCGGGTGCCCCTGAGCGGCAGCTTCCAAAATCCGATTGTCATTGCCGGGCCTGCAGGTTTTAATGACTCCGCCCCAGGTGTGATCCGTCTGCGCAACGTCGACTCCACCGGATTTGATATCAAATTCACCGAGTGGAATTATCTGGATGGCGTGCATCCGGAAGAGTTGGTCAGCTACATGGTTGTGGAGAAAGGCCGCTACACGTTGCCTGATGGCTCTATGGTTGAAGCAGGCAGTTTTTCGGGGACAGTCAAATGGGCAACACATGCCTTCAGTGAACCCTTGGCCAAAACACCGGTGGTCATGACCACTATCGCCTCCAACAACGAGGCCGATACCATTAGTGGCCGTCTCAATGATATTGCCACCACCGGCTTTGCGTACTACTTCCGCGAGCAGGAAGTAAATGTGAACAAGCACGTCAATGAAACAATCAATTATATCGCCTGGGAACCCGGTGAAGGCAGCCTCGGGTTGATGCAATACCGGGTTGCCGCCACTGCCAATGCGGTAACACAGGCGTGGTATCCCATCACCTTCCCGAGCCCCTACTCGGCTCCACCGCTGCTTCTGGTCGACATGCAGACAACAGCTGGCGGAGACACCTCGGCCCTGAGAATGCAGAAATTGTCGGCGACCGGGTTTGAGATCAAGGTGGAGGAAGAGCAATCCAAGGATTCGGAAGTCGCCCACGCTAAGGAGGCCATCGGTTATATTGCCCTCAGCCAGATAGAGGAAAAGGTGCTGGCCACCTTGAGTTGGGAGTTTGATGCGGCCCAAGAATCCACCATCAGCGGCTTTCAGATCCTGGCCAATGGTGAGGTGGTCTGCACCAGCGATAAGCCCACAGACCGGCAACTGAGCTGTGAAATGACCATGCCGAGCGGCACAACCGCCTTCACCATCCAGGCGGTTGATACCGCCGGTGCAGTAGGCAATGCCTCAAACAGCCTGAACTATACACCATGACCGGAAGGCAAGGTGTGCGATGAGGAATTCCCCGACCTTGATATTGTGCCGAGGCGGTCTTCCGACCTATCTGTCATTTCGACTACGGAGAGAACTCTCAAACAAGATAAACAACCACGACGAAAAAATCAGCCAGTGATAACAAGGCTCAACAAATAACGACCGAAAATACTGGTAAAATAATTTTCAGGAGAATAAAAATGAACGCAGCCACCGCAACCACTTTTCTCACCGGCCTGCTTTCCCTGTGCCTCTTCCCACCTGCAATTGCCGCCGACTTCTACGGTAGCCTCAAAGGGGTGACCATTACCGATACCCAGGGAACAAATAAACCACCAGTGGCTTCATTCAACTATACGAACAATGAAGGCGCGTTTAACTTTGATGCCAGTGGCTCAACTGACCCTGATGGAACGATAACGGCGTACCAATGGGATTTTGGTAACGGGGTGGTTGGGACTGGCGTAACGGCGAGCACCTCATATACCCCAGGCATCTACCCCGTTACCCTGACAGTGATTGACAACACGAAAGGGGTGACCTTGGCTCAACAAAAGGTCACTTATAGTGAAGGACTCGTACTTGAAGACGCGGAAGACGGAACCACTGTAGGGTGGTCGGTTTATGACAACATTCCGGCGGGAGCAACCATTGCCAATGAATATGATTCTGCACGAAATAGCAGGGTGATATCGTTTACAGGTGCTGGCTGGGATAATGGTTTTTCTTTAGCCAAGGCTGACGGCTCCACCCTAAACATAAAAGACAAATCTACAATTAGCCTTAGTTTTCTGACATCCGAACGTTACCAAATCTATGTTCAAGTCAGTACGTCGGTGGGACTAATGTATCTTAGCTACATTGGTATTGATACCAACACATTGGTACCAAATATTGTGAACGATACCTATATTAAATATGGTCTTGGAACTTCCTCCATGAATGGGACATGGCAAAGCATCACCAGAAACCTGGCAACGGATTTGGCAAACGCATATCCAGGCGTTACCATCAGCAGTGTGGATAAGGTATTGTTGAGAGGAACATTAAAAGTGGATGATATTATGCTGAAATAATAAATTAAATCGCCGGGCAATAAAAAGGTTAGGTTGAATTTTTACCGGATTATTCGAGCCATGACCTATTCCGGGACCGATAAATTTGTAGACAAAATATTCCTTGACCGAAACCTGATGTTACAGGTTCGCCTCTTTGTTTATCTGTTACCTGAAAGCGTCTACCAGGAACGAATGCGCAAGGCCAACCTGAATGCTCAAAAAAAAGGGGACAAGTAGGCAAAAAATTCAAAGCACGAGCAAGGCTCAACCTATTCATCACTTCCGCATCAGACGAGTTGCTTGATATTGAAAATGCGTGGAAGGCGTACACCTTGCGTTGGCAGATCGAGCTTGTCTTTAAGGCTTGGAAATCGCTGTGGAAAATCGACAAAGTTAAAAATGTCAAAAAGGATCGTCTCGAGTGCTATATTTACTCAAAATTATTCATCATTGTACTCAGCCTGACTATGTTATGGATAACGCATAATCTCATGCAGGGGCTCTACGGAAAAAATCTCAGTTTCTACAAAGCGCTAAAGACCTGGATAAGATCTCTTGACCGGTTCAGCCAGGCATTTTCTAAGGGAATCGAAGCAGTGACAAAGTTTATCGAATTGAGCTGCCGCAAGCATTTGCTGGTGAAGAGGAAAAATGGAAACTCTTCCCCGGAGATCGTTCAAGACATTTTTACTCTGAGATTTGGTGGAGAATTAATGCCATCATGCGACATAATCTCTGCCGCTACGGCTTAGCCTGACGGCTATGGGGTACGCCCCCTCCTCTTTCGCAACATCATACAATCAGCCGCCGCTACTGCTGGCCGACATGCAAACCACCCAGAATACCGACAGCTCGGCATTACGAATGCTGCAAATCACGACAACCGGTTTTCAGGTGAAGGTTGAAGAAGAAAGATCTAAGGATAGAGAGGTAAACCACCCTGCGGAAGCAGTCGGATACCTGGTTTTTGATAAGATCGAGAATTGATGATCTTGCAAAAGTGAAAAACACCCGGTTGCTTTGTCATCTCAAGCGCAGCGAGAAATCTCTGGAATAATAAAGAGATTTCTCGTCGCAGTGCTCCTCGAAATGATGACAGAAATCGATTTTTTGCGAAACTATCAAAATGAGCAACGAAACCCGTAGGAGCCCAGCCCTCTGGGCGATAAAAGAACAACGTATCCAAAACAAAAAAACAGCACTACAAACGACCAGTTCGCAAAAACCAACAGATTCGTCATTCCGGCAGATTTTAAGCCGGAATTCTTACACCGCGTAAGGCCCGACCCCGGCTCCGCCAGGGTAACTAATAATAAAAACAGACATCAAGTGAACATGATGAAACATTGTATGCTTACACTATTAAATTGGCGGCGAGACAGATATATTACCCACTCAAGGATTTTTATCGCCCTATGCCTATTCACCCTTTGCCTGTTGGCGGCAACGCAATCTTTTGCCAAAAGCTATTCGTTCGCGTGGTCGGCCAATCCCGAGCCGGTTACTGGATACAAGCTGTACTACAAGAAAGGCGACGTGGCCGTCCAGAATTTCGTCGGCACAGGTATCATTGAAGGCGCATCTCTGATCGATGTGGGTAAAAAAACCACATACACCATCAGCGGACTGGAGGAAAACGCCACTTATTATTTTGCGCTGAAGGCCTATAATGGAACTGATGAAAGCGCAAATTCTAATATAATATCGGTTCAACCCTATAATTTTACAGGTAATTTTTCTCCACAAGCCATTGCTTTAAAATTGAACCCCGAACAGGCCGCTGTCGCCACGCCTAAAGGATTTGCAATTGCGGCAACAACATCAATCACCCAATATGGCATTACCTGGACATTTGCCGAACCTGTCGTTTCTGGCCAGTTCGTCAATGGTGATTATTGGGTTGTCGATCCGGGACCAGGGGTAAGAGTAACAAATATCACACCCGGATATGGACTCCACCCAACTGACACAACCCGTAGGATTAACGGATCTATGCTTAATCCAGTGTCGAGTAGGTCGGGTGGACCTCAAGGGCAAGGTTATGATGGGATTCCGAGCGGGGCTAGTGATTACCGTGAAGAACAAAACGTAGGAATCGGAATATCTTCTGATACCCCTCTCGTCTTAACAGGGAACAGCTCCCTTGTCTCAACTATTAGTAATGATATATGGGCTACCGGGAATGCTTCTTATGTTAAAACGGCTGCGGTATTGACATCTCTTTCAACTGTACCGCCTAGCGGGAGTTTCAGGCCAGGGATTAGCTCGCTATCAAAGACACTTCATAATGTGAGTAGCATAAACACAACATTATTAAAAAGCTTTAGCTACCCAGGGACTAAACCCGACATCAACACCTACGCGAGTTATTTCAAGATGTTATGGCTAGACCACTATGGTGGGTATATGGTTAGGTTTATGCACCCATCTGACAACGGAATGAGTAACTACTATTATCCGACAACCTTTGCAGATGCAGCACTTTTACTCCATCTAGATTACACAAATGAAGAAAAGCATGAACTACTGATAAATTTTATCCAAATGGGGATAGATCTTTACAGTTTTCTAGAGAGAGGTGAAAATGGATGGCCACCTGACGGAGGCCACTCTCAGGGCAGGAAATGGCCGATCTTATTTGCAGGATTAATGCTAAATTATTCACCGATGAAGGAGGTAGGGGCGATCTCTGGTGATTATCTCTATTCCACTGGATACGGCCCCGGCAATATCCCGCCAGGATACATACACTTCGGTGAAGACGGGCAGACCTTCTACGTGAAGCAGTTAGATGTTGACATCACCAATGGTTTGACTTGGTCGCCAGATACAAGGAATCCCGGAACCGAAACTCGATACTCACCTGCTATGATAGGGATGCCAGAGTGGGGGATACTTCACTCGCAATATCCTCAAAAATCAGACGCAAGTTGGAAAGCATTTTACCGGGATATAGGTTCTGGTTCCCCCAACTATCCCGGCGTTGCCCTCACAGCAATGTTCATGGATGCAAAAACACTATGGAACAATAACGCTTTTTTTGACTACGCGGATAGATATATGGCTTTATCAAGAGGGAAAACTGACCCGTTTGGGTACACTGTCCCTGACCAATTTACGGGGTCAGCGCCAGATAAATTGATACAAACGGTTTGGGATGCGCACCGACTTAACTATCCATCAGGATCAACCAAATCTCAGTAAATAACATTGAAACACTACCACCTAAAAGTGGCGCTGAAAATTTGGGTAAGCCGTTAAGTGGATGCTGTTACTTTCCCACATTGCTGTCTCATAAATGATCAATAAAAAGAGGCTCGGAGAGCTCTTTGAGGTATAATGATTTTGCGAAAAAGATCATACAAACCAAGGAGATCCGAGCCATGGCCCATAGGGAAACCGTGCTGAAGCAACTGATTGCACTTGTACCGAGATATGAATTCGATGCTCTTGCCAAAGTACACCATGCGGGACAGAAGTTTCGTTCCTACAACCGTTGGAGTCAATTCCTGGCCATGCTGATCGGGCAAATGTCCGGCAGAAGAAGTCTCCGTGATATCACCGATAACCTGAAGGCGCAGGGCCAACGACTCTACCACCTCGGTATGAAGAAAACCTCCAAAGCAACGCTGGCACGGGTGAATGCCGAACAGCCCGCCACCCTCTATCAGATGCTCTTCGCCCGGCTGTTGAGCCGATGCCAATTGGTTGCTCCCAAACACAAGTTCTCCTTCCAGGGCAAGCTCTATCTCTTGGACGCCACGGTGATCAATCTCTGCCTGTCCGTGTTTCCCTGGGCCGAGTTTCGACAAAAAAAAGGGGCCATCAAGTTGCACATGGGGCTGGACGCCGATGGCTCTATCCCTGCGTTCATGGACATGACCAGCGGCAAGGTACATGAGATCAACTGGGCTAAAACCCTCAGGCTTCCGAAGGGATCCTTTCTCTGTTTTGATCGCGGCTTCACTGATTACGCTTGGTACAACGACCTGACCATAAACTCCATTTTCTTTGTCACCCGCCTGAAAAGCAATGCCGATGTCGAATATCTGCTCAAACGGGCTGGGCGTAAAAGCCCCGGTGTAACCAACGACCAGGCCATCCGGCTCAAAGGTGTCAAGGAGCAACTTCGTCTGGTGGCGTACACTGATGCTGAAACCGGTGTCGAATATCGCTTTGTCACCAATGCCCACCACCTGAAAGCCAGGGAGATCGCAGCTATATATAAGGAGCGCTGGCAGATCGAGCTGTTCTTCAAGTGGATCAAGCAAAACCTGAAGATCAAAACTTTCCTGGGGACATCCAGCAACGCAGTGTTGACCCAGGTTTGGATAGCCCTCTGCGTGTACCTCCTGGTTGCTTATCTTAATTTCAAAGCAAAAATGGGCAGTTCCATGCAGCAGATTCTCCGGGTGCTGCAGCTCAACCTCTTCACCAAGAGGAATTTAATCGAGCTTTTTGAACCAACTGTTGTTCAACGTGCAGTTTCTCCGCAGATTTTATTATGGGAAAATCTATGAGACAGCAATGACTTTCCCAGGCTATTTGGTTGGAAATGTCAATAATAGCGTCCGAAGATATTGCTTTAAAGCATCACAAATGGGTGTAAATCCTGCTACTAAC
>JAQUEZ010000221.1 GCA_028684915.1 Desulfobulbus sp. | reverse complement strand
GGGGTTGTAAGCCGGAACCCTCGGAATTTTTGAGGTCCGCTTACTCCTCATTTTTACGATAAAATTTGTATGTACCCTTGCCTGAAATTTTCACATCATACATGGCCAAGTCAGAAGTCCTTGTTAGTTCTTCAAAGTTTTCACCATCATCTGGAAATACACTGATACCTATACTAGCGCCGACCGAAACGTGAGTTCCACCGATGTCAATGGGGTTCTGAATTATATCAATAATCCTCTGGGCAATAGCTTCAGCATGAGCATTCTGTGTTACATGAATAAGTAAGCTTAGGAATTCATCTCCTCCATGACGCGCAATGTGATCCTCTGCCCGAAAAGAGGAGTCTGTATTTTTTATTTCTTCGATTGAAGGATGATTGCGAAGATCTTCTGTGTTGGAATCGAAATTTGGGACAACATGACGTAAGCGTTGACTAACCTGCCTAAGAACCTCATCTCCGCTTTCGTGACCATAAGTATCATTGACAGCTTTAAAGCCATCCAAGTCTATAAGAAAAAAATACACTCGCCAGCCTTCTCTTTTTGCTTGAGCAAAAGCACTTTCGGCCAGAAATCTGAACATGCGTCGATTAGGTAAAAGAGTCAGCGGATCGTGCATCGCCATATGCGTGATCTCCTTATTCGCTTTCAACAATCGCCCACGCAGATGTAATAATATAAATAACATGATGCAAAGAATACTCAAAAATGCTGAAGCTATCATGATGATTGGCCAATAATTCTGCCAGACATCAATTGCTCGCAAATTTTTAATGAAGCGATAAGGACCGAGGCGGAGTTCCCGATAGAGTTCATGAACGGGTTGGTAATTGCGTGCTATGTCCCAGCCCATAATATTGGCTCGCTTAGCAGCTTCCTCTTGGCCAGACATTTTCAGCAGAGCAATCGCTACCTGGGTGGCTAGATTATCAGGGGTCCCCAAAAGTTTTGCCATGGGCCATTCGGGATAGATATCGGTGCTGTGGGGAAATGGGAATTCCTTCTCAAGAATATTAAAATTAGATTTGGGGCGATCTCCTTGAATGACCCGGAAAGCCCCTAAATCTATCAAATGCTCTTCAGCCATATGCTCAAGCGTATCGAATCTGACAGCACCAGCATCGACTTTCCCGCTAAGTACTTCCTTGACGACACCATCATGTGTCCCAACAAAATCTAATGTGGCAAAGTCGTGTTCCGGGTCGATCCCCTGGGTCATCAGCTCTCGTTTTGCCATGAGCCAACCACCGAGAGAGTCTGGATCTACTGCCATGAAATGCTTACCTTTTAAATCCGAGAAAGAACGTATATCTGCACGGTCTGCCCGCGTGATGATTAAACCTGCAAATAAGGATATTCCAGATTCGCCATGACTCGCCCGCAACGTGGCAATAGGTCTAAGGCCATAATTGTATTCCAATTGAACGTAAAGGCCGGAGTTTAATAGGATAAAGTCAACTTTTGCTTCTCTGACAACGTCGGAAACGTCTTGGAAATCCAGAGGTTGTATTTTAAAAATGTGATCAGGGATCTCCCTGCTCAAATATTCAGCCAATGGCTGCCAACTCGTGAGGGCATTTTCCTTTCCCCTATTAGCGAGAACACCAATCGTTACATCTTCTGAAGCTAATAATGGACAGGAGAAAATGAATAGTAACGAAAATATAAAACAAAATGCACCGAATTGAAGTTTAATTATTTTTTTCATAGACTGATGCTTTTTCGTGAAAATATACTATTGGTAGTCGTCAAAAAGTATCATCAAGCACGTTTCTGAGCAGTGTGGATATGCCCCTTTTGGTCATAGGCTTCATAATAAACCCCTTGACCCCATAAGCCCTTGCCTGTTCTTCTGTAATAAGATTGCTATAGCCGGTGCAAAGAATGATCGGGATGTCTGGACGAATCTTTAGCATTTGTCGAGCAAGGTCTATTCCAGTCATATCAGGCATGGTCTGGTCGGTAATTACAGCATCGAATTGTTCGAATTCACCCTGGAATAGAGCCAATGCCTCCAAGCTGCTTGTTCGCATCGTAACTGTATATCCCAACCGTTCGAGCATTGCAGTGCCGAGATCAGCCAGCATCACCTCGTCGTCAACCAATAAGATGTGTTCTGTACCCAGAGGTGCAACCTTGACAGGCTTACCCTCATCAGAAATAATTTTTTGGTTAATCGCTGGGAAAAAAATTTCAAAAACCGTCCCCTTGCCAATTTCACTCTCGCAAGTAACGAACCCGCCATAGCTGGTAACAATACCTTGAGTGATAGCCAGTCCCATACCGGTGCCTTTCCCTGCTTCCTTGGTGGTAAAATAGGGATCGAAAATTTTATTTCGAATCTCCGATGGAATTCCGGGGCCGGTATCGCAGACAGAAAGCAATAAGAAGGGACCAGGTTGTATCTCTGGCTGGCGTAAGAGGTCAACCAGAGAGAGTTTGCGGTCTTTAAGGGTAATTTCGAGGGTGCCTCCGGTCTGCTCCATGGCATGGAAAGCATTTGTACAAAGATTCATCAAAATTTGGTGAAATTGGGTCGGATCAGCAAGAATGGAATTGGTGTCCGTATCTATCTTTAGATGAATCGTGATGGTTGACGGTAAGGAAGGACGCAGCAACTTGACTGCCTCATTAACAATCTGGACGGGTTTTAAGGGGATTCGCTCGATGTTAGATTGGCGACTGAAGGCAAGAATTTGTTTGACCAAAGTTGCTGCTCGCTCACTAGCTTTCAAAACTTTGGCCAGATGCTGGGTAGCAATGAATTCTGAAGGGATGCAATCGATGGCGATTTGAGGGTGTAAAAAAGTTTGTGTAAATGGCCAAATGGGGATACGGCAAGTATCCCTCTACCACAAGGAGCATGTATGGCCATTGAAAAAGAACTGCTGGATCGGTTGCTAGCCGACTATAATCACCTGAAACCTGAAGAATTGATTGGGGAAAACGGGTTGCTCAAACAACTGACCAAGGGGTTGCTTGAGCGGGCACTCCAGGCGGAAATGACCGTCCATTTGGGCCATGAGAAAAATGGAAACCTCGCCACCAAGGGCGGCAACAGTCGCAACGGCAAATCCGCCAAGACCATCAAGGGAGAGTTCGGCTCGTTGCCGATCGAGGTTCCTCGGGACAGGGACAGCAGTTTTGCGCCGGTCATCATTCCCAAAGGTCAGACCCGTTTTGCTGGTTTTGACGACAAAATCATCTCCCTGTATGCCCGGGGAATGACCACCAGGGAGATACAGGGCCACCTGGAGGAGATCTATGGGGTTGAAGTCTCGCCCACACTGATCTCAACGGTCACCGACGCCGTCACCAACGAGGTGAAAATTTGGCAGAATAGACCACTTGAGGCCCTTTACCCCATTGTGTACCTTGACGCCATCCGAGTCAAAGTCCGTGATACCGGCCATGTGATCAATAAGGCCGTCTATTTGGCCATCGGCATCACTCTGGACGGCGTCAAAGAAGTCTTGGGGATGTGGGTTGCCGAAAACGAAGGGGCCAAATTCTGGCTGCAGGTCGTGACCGAGTTGAGAAACCGTGGCGTCCAGGATATTTTCATTGCCTGCGTTGACGGCCTGAAGGGTTTCCCTGAAGCCATCGAAACGGTTTTTCCACGCACCCAGGTCCAGCTCTGCCTGGTCCACATGGTCCGTAACTCTTTGAAATATGTTTCATGGAAACAGCGCAAAGAGGTGGCCGCGGATCTCAAGGCCATCTACCAGGCGCCGACAGATGAACAGGCGGAGATGAATCTGACCGCCTTTGAAACGAAATGGGATGAATCGCATCCATCCATCGGTCAATCCTGGCGGAGGAATTGGGAACGAATTAGACCGTTTTTTGCCTATTCACCTGAAATTCGCAAGGTGATTTATACAACTAACGCCATAGAATCAATGAACATGTCACTGCGCAAAGTGACCAAGAATCGGGGCTCTTTCCCCAACGATGAATCGATGCTCAAACTGTTGTATCTGGCACTGAACAATATCGCCAAAAAATGGACTATGCCCATCAGAGATTGGAAGGTGGCCTTGAACCGCTTTTCCATTCTCTTTGGCGATAGAATGCCTGTTTACTGAAAGCAAAACCGAAAAGACCATTTACACAAAATTATTTACAGGCCCGGCGATTTCAGTATAACCGAATATCGCGCCGAGAATATTGTTGAAATCATGGGCTATACCACCAGCCAAGGTACCGATTGCTTCCATCTTCTGCGCCTGAAGGAGTTGTGATTGCAGGGCTTTGGTTTCTTCCTCGGTTTGCTTGCGTATCAGCGCTGCACCAAGGTGGGTAGCCAAGGTCTCCAAGTGTTCAACTATACTGAGCGAAAGGGCTCCTTTGCGTCGATCATTGAACTGAATCAGGCCAATAATTCTTCCCTTATCTCGAATAGGCACCAGAGCGATCGAAGTATAATTATTATGTATGCATTGATTGCGAGGATTAAGCCGTGGATCTTCGCTGGAGGGAATACTCAAAAGCAGATTAGAATCGTTGGTCCAGCAACTGCCCCCTAGCGTGAAAAGCGGATTGGTTGGATCGATCATGCCAGAGAGAACAAGACCGCAGGTACACTCCAGCTTGACTTTTCCGTCTTGATCCCGGCATATTCCGCCATCCGTCGTCCGCGCCATCAATGAGTTTTCTTTGAGCAGGAAATCCGAAGTAAACCCCTCTTGGACGAAATACGGGTAGTCCTCCCCTTCTTGCAAGCGAATGCCAATCGCATCAAACCCGGTCCGTATCTTTAATGTCGCAAGAACACGTTGGATGGCATTCCGCAAATCTACTGGCTCGTTGAGTATATGCAGAACTTCCCTTCCTATGTCTCCATAGGTTTCCGCTAGTTTGCGCTCCGTGATGTCTCGAACGCTTTCGATAGCACCAACAATGTTTCCATCCTGATCGTGCAGAGGTGCGGCCTTGGCGAAAATCCATGCCCCCTTATTGCCGTAAAGGGCATTACAAAATACTTCTGCACTGAGGGTATCACCTTTGCGGATAATGTCGGGATAGCGGGATGCGATTTCGGTACTGTCATCAAGGATTAAATTTAGCAACTGCGGTCGCGCCTCTCCATAAAACGGGATCGCATGGGCATAGTCCGTTTTGCCAAGCATCTCCGCAACTGGAATGCCGGTCATTTGTTCGATAGCTTCATTCCAGATAATGACCTGCCCCTTCTTGTCAACGGCAAGAGTGGCGGTTGGAAGAAATTTGATAATGTCCGTCAACTGCCTCCGATTGGCCTTGAGCGCCTTTTCCCGTTGCGCCAGAGTTTCCAGGAGGTGATTGAAGGCATCTAGCAATTCACCAATTTCGTCTTGATGTGTGATAGGCAAGAGTAAAGGCTGGTTCGTTGTCGAGGGGTTGGCAAGATATTTTCTGGCAGCAATCATCGGCGAGAGCAGGCGCCGCAGTATCCAGGAGGTCAGAAACAACACTAGAACGGTAATAAGGATAGCAGCCAGCAAAATACGTTGCTGCATTTCGTGAATCGGGGCAAAGGCACTTGCGGTCGGCTGCGAGACGGCCACGTACCAACCCGCTATCGGAACACTTTTGGCGGAAATCAGTTCTTCCTTACCGTTTGAATCGGTTCCAATACCTGAGCCCTCATACCCTTGAATCTCAAGTTTCGGGCTTGCCGTTAAGGACGCTTTTAAATCATATAAGCAATTGAAATAGTTAAATTTTAACGTGAAAAGCCTTTCGCTTTCTGATACATTGGATTTGCGAAATACCTAATGATATCAGGAGGGAAAGGCTTAAATGGATCGTAACCAATATTACCAGGAGCAACAAGAAGCAAAACGACTGCATGACCGGATTTCTTCCTTCATGGAAGATTTCAAGGTCGGAACGCTGCTGGGTGGCAGCGGGATTCGCAAGCTGCGGGGGGCAAAACCGCTTGCAGTGTTCACCGCCATCTTTACCTTGCCATTCGGTGGTGTCAACTTCTCCCGAGGCATCGTCAACAACCGGACCCTGGGATTTCAGAAGGATTCCGCCTACGAATTCCTCAAGAACCCTCGGTATAACTGGCGGAAGTTCCTGCTGGGTCTGGTGACTGTGGTGGTTCGGTTCATGGACGTGTTGACCAGTGAACAGCGCGAAAAGGTGTTGATCATCGACGACAGCACCTATGACCGTTCCCGCTCCAAGGTGGTCGAACTGCTGGCTTGGGTTCATGACCACAACAGGAACCGGAGTCTGAAAGGATTTAAACTCCTGACCCTGGGTTGGTCCGATGGGGCGAGTTTCCTGCCGTTGGATTTCATCCTGTGTTCCTCGGCCAAGGTGAATAAGCGGATTCAGGGCATCAAGAAGGAACTGGATAAACGCTGTTGCGGGTACAAGCGTAGGATTGAAGCCATAGCCAAATCCACGAACCATCTGGAAACCATGGTCAAAAGGGTGCTGGCATGTGGAATCCGCGCCGACTACCTCCTGATGGATAGCTGGTTTGCTTTCCCCTCGATTCTGGCCATACTGGGCAAGCACCTGCCGGTGATTTGCATGGGCAAGGACATGCCCAAGGTGTTTTACCGTCACCAGGAGCAATGGCTGACCTTGGGCCGTTTGTTCAGCAAACTGAAGAAGCGTCCCGGCAAAGCGCGGATTCTCGCCAGCGTGGTTGTCGAGACCAAGAAAGAGCAGAAGATAAAGATCGTTTTTGTCCGTCACCGCCACAAACGTCAGTGGCTGGCCATCCTGTCGACCAAGATTGATCTTGCCGACGAGGAGGTCGTCAGAATCTACGGCAAACGGTGGGACATTGAGGTGTTCTTCAAGATGATGAAACATTACCTCAATCTTGAGCGGGAAACCCAATTGCGGGATTTTGACGGCATCATCGGACATATCACCATTGTCATGAGCCGCTATATCTTTCTGGCATTTGAGCAGCGCTGTCATGACGATCCCCGAACGCTCGGCACCCTCTTTTTTGCCTGCAGCGAGGAAAGACGGGACCTGAGCCTGGTTGAAGCCATGCAAAGACTCCTCAGCCTCGCCTTGAACAAAGTTCGGGCTGTTGGAATAATCGCAGAAGATGCAGTGCTTGCCCTTGTTGATGCAGTCATGCGCGTTGCTGTTGATATGCTGCAAACAGGAAAGAAGTTTTTGCAAATTAATAACCAGATCACAGCTGGTTAGGTCAACTCAGAAACTTGAGCTTGAATAAAAAGATCAAGCAACGGACTGATGCCTGTTGCGGGAAGTTGTTCTATTATATGACTCTTGCCTGTGGCAGTCACAATCACTCGGTGCTGTGGTGCGACAAGCATATATCCGCCTGTCTTGCCGTAGTGGTTGTCCGTAATCTTGTCCAGGAAATTGGGCTTGCTTAGGTCTACCACACCCGCTAGGGCACCGATCACCTTACCTTGAGTGTCACTAATAGGCGCAGCCATTGAAAAAACGGGGGCATGCAGCATCCTGCCCATAACCGGTCGGCTGATTGTCGTTTTTCCTTCCTTAAGCGCAGCGACTATATGATCTCGATCCATATAATTGACGCCAATCCTCGCTGCCGAGAGCGGAAGAGAGGCAGTTGCGGTGCCATCTATCCCGGTCACATAGGTACCACCGTTGAACTGACTCTGGAAAACCGGATGCTGTTCCAATAATGTTTGCAGAGCCTTCGAGTTGGCGAGAATTTCCGGAGAGACTTCTCCGGCAATCCCTCTTATCGATTCAAGTCGGTTTCCCAGTTCTTCATTGACCGCTGCGGCTATATATGAAACCGTCGAAAACTGTTGATCTCCCGACAGGCGTTGCATATCCTGGTATAATAACCGACTGGCATAGAACGCGAGTGACCAGATACTGACAAGAAAAATGGCCAGCGTGAAGATGGTCATCTTTGTGTTCAGTGACCGCCATTTGAAGATGTTAAAGTTCATGAGTATTTTTTCTTTAATAATTATTTTAATCAACGCGGCCGGAGTGTGGTTTTCATACTGCATTTCCTATGAAATCCGGCTTATTCCCCACCAGCGCCTATGCCCGCCGCCATGGGGGTGTTACGTTGAAGAAAAAGCCGAAGCAAGCGTATCGGATTACTTTACACCTTGAATTTATTCACCAGGTTTTCGAGATGCCCGGCCAGTTCTGCCAACCCCTGGGCACTCAACTGCACCTGGTTACTGCCGTCCCCTACCTGATTCGACTGTTGATTGATACCGGCGATATCACGGGTAATATCGGCGATAACCACAGTACTCTGGGCCACATTCTCGTTGACCTCGGCGATACCCTGTGAGGCTTGGGAAATGTTGTCGGCAATCTCATTAGAGGCGGCCGACTGCTCTTCCACGGCCGTGGCAATGCCGTTGATCACGTTGTTGATCTCGATGATGACCTCAGAAATTTTTTCGATGTCTTCAACCGTGGTCGTCGTCGTGGACTGCATCTCGCTGATCTGATTTTTGATGTCCACAGTGGCCGCTGCGGTCTGACGAGCCAACTCCTTGATCTCGTTGGCAACCACCGCAAATCCTTTGCCAGCCTCACCGGCACGCGCGGCTTCGATGGTAGCGTTCAAAGCCAACAGGTTGGTCTGTTCGGATATCTCGGTAATCGTTTCGGTGACCCGGCCGATTTTCTTGGCTGAGTCCCCCAACGCCGCCATTTTTTCAGAGGTGAGCCGCGACTGCTTGACCGCGCTCTCGCTGATGGCTCTGGCCTTCTCCGCGCTCTGGGCAATCTCGGTAACCGTGGCGGTCATTTCCTCGGTGGAGGAGGCCACCATGTTGACGTTGCTCGAGGATTGCTCCATCGCGGCTGAAACACTCTGGATGTTGACACTCATTTCCTCGGTGGCGGCTGCAACCGCCCCTGATTTGTCGGCGGTGTCGCGGGCAGCGGACGACAACTGCTTAGAAACCGCGGCCATATCGTTGGAGGAAGAGGTAAGACGATTAGCGCCGCTGACGATATCGCGGATCATGGAACCTAGTTGGTCGATCATGGAGTTAAGCGATGTGGCCATGTGTCCGATCTCATCTTTCTGATCGATGTCGAGCTTGGCGGTGAAGTCGCCCTTAGCCATGGTCGCGGCCAGAGCAGCGGCCTTGCTCACGGGGCCGGTGATAGAACGGATGATAAAGAAGGCAAAGACAACACTGAGGGCTAGAGCGATGGCCAGAATGGTATAAATAAGGGTGGCTGCCGTACCGGCACTGCTCGCAGCTTGCTTGCCGGCCTCTTTGGCCTGGTCTGATTGAAAGGTGATAAAATTCTCAAGGACTGCGAGATAGTTTCGCTGAGATTCCCTCACTTCGGTAAGCAGCAGTTTTTTTGCCTGCTCAACCTGAGCGATCTTGATCATTTCCATGTACACTTCGGTTTGCCGAACGTAAACAGAGCGCAGCTCGGCTCCTTTCTTCACGAGTGCTGCACCCTTTTCGCTCTTGATCGTTTTACTCAAAGTTTCGAAGAGTTCACCGGCCATCTTGCGGGCTTCGGCAATACGCCGCAGTTCATCGCCCTGCCGATCCTTGCTGTCATCGATGATAATATTGCGCAAACCACGGGCGATTATGTTGACATTATCGATGATCTGGTTGGCCTGTTCAACCTTGACCATACGATCCTCTACCAGCAACTTGATTTCGCCTTGCAGGCTTTTGATCGATTTGACCGAATATCCTCCGACGATCATCATCAGTACCATGATGATGCCAAAACCTAGACTTAACCGTGCTCTGATCTTAAGATTTTTCAACATCCTCCCGACTCCTCTTCTTGTTAATATTTCATTGAATGGATATCTGCACAATTTGTTCGAAACCGTTACCAGTAGCGTTTATTCCGCTGGTAACGATGACCATTAACTAGAGTTTCGCACACCACACAGGCACCCTCTGGCGGCTATAACTCTCTGAAATTCTAACGTTTACAATGGAAAGGCAGCTCCAAATGTAGTAGTATTGTTATTGCTAAGTAACGATAACTACA
>JAQUEZ010000042.1 GCA_028684915.1 Desulfobulbus sp. | reverse complement strand
ATCCCTCCAACTCGAACCACCACTCGGCAAAGACACAATCGGGGCAGCGCCGTGCAGCTGCGATTGAAATTGAATGCACAGCTTAAACTCAAGGGATATTTGTCTTGACCTAAGGGTCCACTTTACTTGTCGAGATGACCGCTGAGATCATTCAATCTCAAATAGGCAGCAAACAAATGACCACTGACGAGATCACGTCAGCGTTAAATGATACCTTCCAGGCCTTGAAAGCGCTTCAGAATGCAGAGTCAGGTGGTTCTCTGGAGGTTGGAATAGAAGAGCCAACGGCAGCAACTGCCCTTGACCCCAAAAAATCGATTCAAAAAAACAAGATCGTTTGCCTTGAATGCGGCCAGGAATTCAAAATGCTTTCGCCAAAGCATTTAAAGTCTCATGGTCTGACCGGCAAAGAATACCGCAAGAAATACGGCTTCTCCGCACGGCAACCGCTCTGCGCCAAATCTCTTTCTGAGAAACGGTCCGCATCCGGTAAAGAACGCGGTATCCCTGAGAATCTCCGCAAAGCCATCACTTCCCGCACCAAAAAATCAGCTTGAAACCTGCCCCCCTTGCGAAGGTAAACCGGAGCTCCCAGCTGTAAAACATGTCCAAGTTTTACAGCTGGCCGGTTATCATTCTCGGTAGTTTTGATTCATTTTCTGCCTATTGACGGTTAAGGTGAGACGGATGTATCGAAATGAGTCAATCTTCCCACGCATCGAGAACCATTTTCCTTTTCTCTTCTCCAACAAAACGAAGATAGATTTCTGTGGTTTTGGAACTGCTATGCCCCATTATTTCTGCCAACAGGGTAAGGGGTAAAGGTTTAGAGCTTGATACCATAGCTATTCCAAAAGCGTGTCTTAATCCCTTTCCGGTCGCCTGTTTGCCAGAGATTTTCGCTCGAGCCATAACACGTTTGACAAGCCTATAGGCTGTTGGGCGGCTCCAGGGGAAAAGAGCCTCTTTCATTTTTTGCAGCGATTTTTGTCTGTTCCGAATGTCAAAAAACAGGTCCATATTTTCTATGAGTACTTGAGGAACAGGGACGGCACGGTACTCCGGCTGTTTGACTCTCCCTTTTCCATCCTTCTTTCGTTTTTTTAGACATCTGAAGATAATTGATTGTTCATCAATCAGCACTCGTCCAGGAAGAAGTTCTAATGCTTCAGAGGGGCGGCACCCCGTATAGTGGAGCAAGTGACAGAACAATCCTTTTGCTTGGTCCTCCTTGTTGGCTGCGATCAAAAACCTTTTTCTCTCCTCGGTTGTTAAATATAACCGCTCTCCGGCAGGAGAAATTAACCTCATTTCTGATGCGATGTCATTCATGGTAATATCATCGTGAAAATGGTTGTATGTGGTTGTTTGTCAGGTGAATTATTCTGCTTTGATCTCGAACTCTTCAGATGTCAATTCACATTCCTGCTGAGGTCTATTGTCAGCAGGCATCTTCGATGGGAATAAGTGGAGGAGAGGCAGTTGCACCCGAGGAAGGGGACTTGCCACCATAGCCAACTGCATAGGGAGCGATTCTTGCTATCTCACGGCTGTCGCCGCCTGCAGTGGACGAGCAAATCGAGGAGGCCTCGGTCGCTTAAATTGATAGGGAAAAAGGAGTGTTTGCTGAATGCCTTGTTATGTATGACTTTTTGCGGCGGCAGTATGAAGAAACTTGTTTGCCGCAAGCTGTCCAAAGAACAATTATTTTCCCCCAGCCGATTTCATTTCCGGCAACGGTGACGTCGTGTTTTCTTCTTTCCTCTTTTTTTGCCAAAGCGCCATTTCTTCGAAACGTTTCGGAAATTCTTGGATGAAGTCTATGGCAGTTCTCGTGCTTCGTCCATGTTCTTCGACCTGCCACTCTTTTACGAGTTCAAAGAACTCGTCCATAATTTGATCGTAACTATCCTTTTCGAGGGATTGCCCTGCGCCAGTCGGGGCGGATGCTCCCTTGCCCGTCTTATCCTCGTAGCAGATCAGTTCGTCTTTTGAGAAGCCGAATTTGTCCTCGATGATATCAAACCAGGTTTCTGGGATTTTATTTTTCCTTTTGGCGTCCGTGATTGCTTGTGGAGAAATCCCAAGGGCTTGCGCCACTCCTTTCTGATTTTTTCCTTTCGATATCTTCTTAATTTTTTTGAACAAATCTTCAAAACTGAGAGATTCCATTCGGCTCACCAGGTTTTTGCTTGATCTGCTTTAAAAAATGATTTAAAAAATAAAGCAGAATAAAACAGATTTACGAGAGATAAAACAAAACCACCTGCAAATAGGGGAAAAGCAGAGGAGGTTTTCGTCGGAGTAAAAACAAGCGTAATGTTTTTAAAAATATAAGTGTCGCAATTGGCACACTGCAAAATTGATAAGGCGCTGCTAAGGGAAATAGGAGCACTGTCGCGGCGAATATCGCGAGAAATCAGCCTTGTCAAATGTGTAGGTCGTCCAATTCTACGAATTTTAATAGACGTATAATAGCAGTAGGTTGCCATTTTACGCAAATTAAATAGTAGGCCGAATAATCAAATTTCAACCTTTATTTTTTACCTGCATTTCACCCGACATGTAAAGCGAATAAGGCGGAGAGTTAACAAGTCGGTGAGAAATACCGATTATTGGCCGGAGGTTTTGGGTGAACAAAAAAAATCGTATCCGGAAAATCGGAAATGCGATTGGTGGAAATAGATTTACTTGATGGAAGAGGTATCAAGCAAACGCCTGTCGCTAAGCCACGAGGATATGGGAAATTAAATGGAAATCTTGAGGAAACCAATTCCTGAATTGCCCGTTATGCTCGAGCCATATGACACGCCACGGCTGCCGGATGCGGCGCAGAAAAATCATGTTGCCCCTAATGCTTTTCTCCAATCCGCCATGTTTGGCATGGTGCAACGCGGACACCGGAAATATCTGGAAAAACGGAAGATTTATTCATTTCGAAACGTCACTATTTTTTTCACCGGCGGTTCGCTTGATCAAGGGGATTTAGACGTGATGCTTCATGCCGTGCACCTTGCTGCACAACAGGCCGCGTCGAGAAAAACAAACGGATTGGTGGAGTTTTCGGTTCGGGGCTTCTTGAAGGCGTTGAATAAAAAGCCAGGGAAATCGGGGCAAGATTGGCTGTTCAATTCAATTCGGCGGCTCTGTGCCTGTCTGGTTGAGGTTCAGTACGGGGATAACGTTCCTCAGCCAGTACTGAGAAAAATGCGCATTTATGGTGGTCCACTTATTTACGATTTCTACCATGACTCGGTCAAAAACAGATTTTTTCTACGGGTGAATGCGGATCTGGGATCATTGCTGGATCTTGGTTGGACCTCTCTGGAATGGCGCAAGAGACTCTGTCTCAGGAACAATCTCGCAAAATGGTTGCATGGCCTATACAGCAGCACCGAGTTGTATCCTCTGAAGACCGCGACGATTTGTCAGATGAGCAGGTCGACATGCAAAGAGCTGTATAAATTTCGGCAACAGCTCAAGAGAGCCCTCAATGAATTGGTTGAAATAGAGGCTATTGGGTCCTGGAGCATCGATGCCGAGGACAAGGTTTATGTATTCCCGCTAACCCCTGACGCCGTGGCGTAGCAGGTAGAAACCGACTCGAACCCCGTGGCATAGCAGGTAGGAAGGCGTGGCGTAGAGGGTAGGTACCCGTGGCATAGCGGGTAGGGAAGCGTGGCGCAGCGGGTAGGTTGGCGTGGCATAGCGGGTAGGAGGTGTGGCGTAGCAGGTAGGTGAACCGTGGCATAGCGGGTAGCAAAGCGTGGCATAGCAGGTAGGAAAAAGGGACAAGATACTCTTGATAAAGAACGTTATCTCAGAGAGATAGCGGCGAGACTGCATGACGCTAAAAGTATTTAAAATATTCTTAAAAAAAAGAAAGGCACTACAGATAGAAAAACTCAAAGGGAGTTGGGGCACTATGAGCACCGTTCATTTTGTTTTGCAGGGCAAAGGTGGGGTTGGGAAATCGCTGATCGCCTCTCTGCTCTACCAGTATTTGCACCAGCAGGGGATTGCTGTAACCGGTGTTGACACAGATCCCGTCAATGCGACCTTCTCGGGCTATAAAACGCTGTCTGTGCAGTCACTCGATATCATGGATGGCGACGACATCGATCAACGTCGGTTTGATTCCCTCATGGAAATCATCCTCCAGCAAACCGAAGAAAACCATATCGTCATCGATAACGGTGCCTCCACGTTCCTGCCTCTTTGCTCCTATCTCAAGGATAATGCCGCGCTTGAACTCCTCGATCAGGAAGGCCATGCGGTTCTGTTGCATACGGTCATGACAGGCGGGCAGGCTGTTGTCGACACCGCATCCGGTCTTAAAACCCTGGCCACCTCCTTTCCCTCGGCATCAATTGTCGTCTGGTTGAACCGGTATTTCGGGGATATTGCCATGAACGGCAAGGTCTTTGAGGATTTCAAGGTCTATCAGGAGCACTACAGCCAATTTCGTTCCATCATCGAGGTTCCAGCTCGTAAACAGTCGACCTTTGGCAAGGACCTGGAAGCCTTGCTTTCACGCCGAGAAACTTTTGAAGCCGCCATTCATTCCAATCAACCGGTCATGGTGCGACAACGCTTAAAGACCTTTTGGGCCGAAGTATCCCGGGAAGTCGACAAGGCGCAGTTGATCGAGGCTCTGTGAAAGGGAAGGGTGATGGAAACTCAAGATGCATTGCAAGCCGAGCAGGCAATACCGGAACTCCCTGATGGCATCGGGCTTAGTCTGGAAGAAGTCCGTATGCTGTTGGCTATGAAAAATTCAGCCTCAGTCTCTCCCGATGACCCTATCCTGATGATCGTCACCATTCTCAATGCCTTTCTCTCGGAAGAGGAAAAGCTGCTTGATCGGCATCGTAAAGCGCTGACTGCCATTCTTACGGAACGAACAGATGGATACGTCAAGTCTGTGGAGCAGACTGCAACCCATTTGGGGGAGAGCCTCTCCAGCGCATCGGCGGCGGAAATATCCCGCTTGTTTTCCGAGAATACCCTGAAGATAGAAAAATTTAAGCAGAGCCTGTTCTGGCTGGCTGCCATTGTCACCGTCTCGGCCTTGATCAATGTGGCGGTGTTCGTTTTGCGGTGAGGAGAAGAGAGATGATTGCAGACAATCGATTACTTGTTTCACTCGAACATAATCTTGGCCCGGTGATCATGTCCGCTTTGCGGGATCCGGATGTGGTGGAGGTGATGCTCAATCCGGACGGCAAGATCTGGGTTGAGAAGTTGGGCCGTGAAATGGAACCTGAGTCGGATATGGCACCGGAGCAGGCGCGCTTGGTGCTTTCGTTGGTCGCCTCTGGGCTTGGCAGCAGCGTTACCGTTGAGCAGCCGATTATCGAAGGCGAACTCCCTTTGGATGGATCCCGCTTCGAAGGGCTGATGCCTCCGGTGGTCTCCTCTCCAAGCTTTACCATCCGCAAAAAGGCCAGCCGGGTATTCGGGCTCGACGAGTACGTCAAGGCGGGAATTCTGGATCCTGATCTGGTGCCGGTTCTCCATGAGGCATTGAAGGGCAGGGCGAACATCCTTGTTGTCGGTGGGACCGGCTCGGGCAAAACCACCTTGGTCAATGCATTGATCCGTGCGCTTGCCGGTATCTGTCCGCTGGACCGATTATTGATCCTGGAAGACACCATGGAGCTGCAGTCAAAAAGCGAGAATACGGTGTTCTTCAGGACCTCGGATCATGTGGATATGCGGCGGTTGGTCAAGGTGACCATGCGCTACCGACCAACCAGAATCATCATCGGTGAGGTCAGGGACGGAGCCGCCCTTGATCTGCTCAAGGCATGGAACACTGGTCATCCCGGCGGCATTGCAACGGTTCACGCTAATAGTGCGGCCGAGGGCCTGGATCGCCTTGAGGAATTGATCGCCGAGGCGACACCTGCGCCCAAGCAAAAGCTCATCGGTAAAAGCGTTGGCCTGGTCATTTTTATCAAACGTGTTCCCGCTGGCCGCAGAATTTCAGAAGTCCTGCGTATCCATGGCTACGATGCCATAACCCATACCTATCAAACTGAGGTTGTTTATCATGCGTAACAAGCTTGCCCTGTCTCTTCTGCTCTTGGCCATCGTCGCCGTTCCGGAGCTGGCATCCGCCTCCGGTGGCATAACCGAATTTTCCAGCCCCTTGGAGAAGGTGGTCAATACCGTCACTGGGCCAGCAGGTAAATGGATCTCCATCGTGGCCATGGCCCTGTGCGGCGTGATTTTCATCCTCAATAAGGATGATCTTTCCGGTGGGTTCAAGCTGCTGCTGCAAGTGGTCTTCGGTATCAGCTTCATCGCCTTTGCCACCTCCATCGTCAACAGTGTGTTTTCCTTCTCTGGCGCGGTGATCTGATGCGCACCGTGCCGATCAGACAGAGCCTACACCGCCATAATCTGGTGTTTGGTGCGGAGCGTGAACTGGTGATGTTCAGCGCCTTGATCGCGTTTTTGGTCGGTGTTGGCGGCATGACTATTATTGCCGGCCTGTCCGCGCTGGGATTCTGGTTGTGTTCGATAGCCGTTCTTCGGCTCATGGCAAAACACGATCCCTTGATGTCCAAGATATGGGCACGGCATATCGGGCAGCAGGAATACTATCCGGCCAGGACTTCGCGTTGGAAACTCGCGGGAGGGTTCAAGTGTTGAAGCTTGTCGACTACCGTTCAACCGCGAAAGGGCTGCCTGATCTGTTGCCCTACGCGGCCCTGGTTGCTCCCGGTGTTGTGCTCAACAAGGATGGCTCTTTTCTGGCATCCTGGTCCTTTGCGGGACCGGATACGGCCGGATCCACCCCGGATGAGCTGGCCTGGGTGTCTCGCCAGGTGAATAACGCCATAAAGAGGCTGGGCACCGGTTGGATGCTGCATGTGGACGCGATCCGCTGCCCACACCAGGCCTATCCTCCGGTTGAAAGCGGTTGTTTTCCGGATCGGGTAACGCGATTGATCGATGAAGAGCGGCGTGCATTTTTTGGCAGTGGGCTCTGCTTCAAAACCGAAACCGTGTTGAGCGTCACCTACAAACCGGATTTGAACACGACCAAGATGCAGCAATCAATTCGCACCGGCGACGCTGGTAGCAGCATGGATCGCAGTCTGAATGATTTTGTTGCCACACTTTCCGAACTGGAAGACTCCTTGTCCTCGGTTTTACGGATGGAGCGGCTGGCGGAATATGAGGAGGGTGGAGTGGTCTTCTCTTCACTGCTGGCTCATCTCCAGCGCTGCCTGGTCGGAGAGCATTTTCCAATTCGAGTGCCTAGCGTGCCCATGTACCTGGATACCATTCTTGGCGGTATCGATTTGATTGGTGGTCTGCAACCGTGTGTTGGTGATCAATATCTGGCAATGTTGGCCATCGATGGTTTGGCCCATGAGTCCTGGCCGTCAATGCTTTCCGCGTTCGATAGTCTGTCTTTGCCCTATCGGTTTTCGACCCGGTTTATCTGTCTGGACCAGTTGGATGGAACAAAAGAGGTCAATATGTACCGCAAGGGCTGGCAGCAACAGATGTTCAGATTCCTGGATCTCTTCCTGAACAACCCGAATGCACGGGTGAACCGTGACGCCCAAATGATGCGGGATGATGCTGAAGAGGCCCTGCTGGAAGTCCAGTCAGGCATGGTTGGTATCGGCTATCTCAGCTCTTGTATCGAGTTGCGCCACAACCGGCTTGATGAGCTGCATGATATGGCCCGGGAGCTCAGGAAAGTGGTGCAGACGCTCGGTTTTGGTTGCCGGATCGAATCGGTGAATGTTCTTGAGGCCTGGCTGGGTACGCACCCGGGGAATAGCTACGCCAATATCCGCCGGCCTTTGGTGAATACCTTGAATCTTGCTGACCTGCTGCCACTGGCCACAACCTGGACAGGAAGTCGGTTTTCTCCCAGCCCATTTTACCCGCCCCGTTCTCGACCGCTTTCCGTGTTGACCACGGACGGCTCAACCCCGTTCTGGTTCAACCTCCATGCCGGTGATCTGGGGCATACCTTTGTTGTCGGACCAACGGGATCCGGCAAGAGTACCCTGTTAGGCCTGATCGCGGCGCAGTTTAGCGGGTACCACAATGCACAGATTGCCGCCTTTGACAAGGGCATGAGTTTGTATCCGCTCTGCATGGGGGCTGGTGGTGACCATTACAACATCGGCCATGAGGCGCTTTCCTTTGCCCCCTTGCAGCGCATTGATGAATCAGAAGCAGAATTTTCCTGGGCAGCCAACTGGATCGCTTCTTTGGCTGAACTGCAGAAGCTGGCCATTCTGCCGGGGCATCGTAATGCCATTCACACGGCCCTTGCAACCTTGCGGCATAATCCGGGGCATATGCGTTCGTTGACTGATTTCTGGCATGTCTGCCAGGATGAAGAATTGAAAGTAGCCCTGACCCATTACACCGGCAAGGGCGCCATGGGGCATCTGTTGGATGCCAAGGAAGATAGCCTGGCTGTTTCACCGTTCATGGTGTTCGAGATTGAGGATCTGATGGAGATGGGGGAGGCCAACATGATCCCTGTGCTTCTGTATCTCTTTCGCCGATTCGAGAAATCGCTGACGGGGCAGCCCTCGTTGCTGATTTTGGACGAGGCCTGGGTAATGCTTGGCCATCCGGTGTTTCGGGCAAAGATACGAGAGTGGTTGAAAGTCCTTCGTAAAGCCAATTGCGCAGTGGTGCTTGCCACCCAAAGTCTTTCTGATGCCAGAAATTCAGGAATAATGGATGTCTTGGTCGAATCCTGTCCAACCAAGATTTTGCTGCCCAACCATTCGGCGCGGCAGGAAAATCAATGCAACCTGTATGTCGATATCGGCTTGAACAGCCGTCAGATAGAAATCGTCGCCAATGCTATACCCAAACGCGACTACTACATCATCGCGCCCGATGGACGAAGGTTGGTGCAGCTGGCGCTTGGTCCTCGGGCACTCGCCTTCATTGGCGCCTCGGATAAAGAGAGTGTCGCCAGGATCAAGCAGTTGGTGGATGAGTGTGGTCCGGAAAATTGGCCTGATGCATGGCTAGAGGAGAGGCAGGCATGAAAAAACAGTTGTTGGCAGTCGCCTTGAGTGTGGCAGTAGTGCAGCCGGTTGCGGCTGAAGTGGTGTTTTGCACCAATTGCTCCAACTTGTTCACCCAGGCCCTGGACAGGGTCACAAATGTTTCGCAACTCAGTACCTTGACCAGCCAGTACACAGAGGCGATTCAACAGACCGCGAAGCAGATTCAGATGGTGCAGAA
Organism: Desulfobulbus sp.; assembly: GCA_028684915.1. The sequence goes on along the minus strand of JAQUEZ010000042.1, from coordinate 30,039 downwards.
CATGATGCAAAATACCACCTCATTGCCGGGGGCGCTGAAAAAGCAATTTGCGGGTCAACTCACCAAGTTGGCGTCTCTGACCAGCACGCTGAAAACGCAGCGCGGCGAACTGACTGCTTTGGCAGAGGTGTTCAACACCCTGTTTCCTGAGCAGTCAGTGTTCGCCGATTTGGCTGGCGCCACCCCGGCGGAGATCGCGGCGGCAAATCAGGCTTACCGCGATCATTACAATGCCTGGTCGGGCGAAGTGGATAAGGCCTCTCAGGCTACTTTTCAGCTTTCCGGTGAGCAGCTTCAGGAACTTCAGGATGCAGGTGAGTTGGAAAGCTACATCAATAACCTGCTCGATACCCCTGATGGTCAAATGAAAGCCCTGCAGGCGGGAAATCAGTTGGCGACGATCCAGGTCCAGGAGGTCAGGAAACTGCGGGAGTTGATTGCGACCAACACGCAATCAACTCTGGCTGGTCAGATGAAAGCCGAAAAGGAATCGCAGATGCAAGCCGAACGCTGGCAAAGTGCGACCAGTACCGAAGGGTATGATTTCTCTAAATACAGCGAGGCTGTCCCGTAAATTAAGGCACTGGTTTGCTGTACTTGCTGAAGTCATACCCTGACGTATCGGTGGCTTCCTTCCAGGCTTTCATCCTTTCGTCGTCGGTTTTTGGCTTGGGCTTTTGGATATTCTGGGTTTGTTGTATCGAGCTGTTATTTGTTACTTTTTGTGAGCTTTCTTTGCTCTTGTCGCAACCAGAAAATATGATTCCGGAAGAAACGAGTAGAATGATCAAAAACGATTTTTCGCGCATCTTGAGTCCTCTGTTGTTTGTTGGGGTTATTCTATTGATCGTGATATTGAGTGGTCAATATTGCTATGCATCTCCTGGTGATGTTGTCTACAATATTTTGGATAAATTTTCTACAAAAGCATCGTCCTATGGCAGTGCATTGCAGATATATGCAGAAAAAATATTTTATTGGTGTCTTGTTCTTGATGTTGTATTGCTTGGAGTTCGGGTGTCGTTAAATAGAGACGAAATTGCTTCGTCAGTGAAACAATTTGTGCTTATGTTGCTGTTTGCTGGGTTTATTTTTTCCGTAATCAAGAATTACAGCGTTTGGTCAATGAACCTGATCAATGGTTTGCGTACACTGGCGGCCAGCTTGGGTGGGCCCGATATCACTTTGGACGCGTTCAGGATTGGCGCGAATATCGTCAAGCAGATCGTTGATAAGACATCGGCTTGGGCGCCGGTCGACTCGTTGGGGTACCTCATTTTGGGTTGCATCATAATGGCCTGTTTCGCGCTGATGGCGGCTCAAATCATTCTTATTAAGTGTGAGGCCTTTGTGGCCATGAACGCCTCGATTCTCTTGCTTGGTTTTGGTGGGTCAAGCCTGTTGAAGGAGTATGCCATCAACACCATGCGCTATGCCCTGTCCGTGGCCTTTAAACTGTTCGTGTTGCAACTGGTCTTGGGCATCGGTCTATCTTTTATCACCGAATTCGAGACAACGGATGCGCATCTGTATGATTTACTTGTTCTCATTGGTGCTTCTGTTGTCCTGCTTGCCTTGGTGAAAACCATCCCGGACGTCTGCGCCGGGATCATCAATGGAACCCATACCGGTAATGGAAGTTCGCTTCTTTCCACGGGGGCCATGGTCGCTGGGGCAAGCGCTGCGGTCGGGGCTGCGGTTGGCGGCGGTATTGTAGCTTCAGCCAGGGGCGCAAGTTCCACCAAGGCCGCGCTCGATATGGCGGGGTATGAAGGCAAGACCGGTTGGGGCAAGGCCGGAGCCACCGCCAGAAATCTTTGGAATTCCAATAGCGCGGCGAGGCGTGAACGCAACGCCTGGGGCTCTATTGGGCAACGAATGAATTCCCATCTTAAAGATGGACGAGATGCATCCAAACTGCAGGAGGATCTGTCATCCAGTATTGCAACAACATCAAAACCACCCCCTCCCTCCGACTCGGAACCTACCGAAAAACCTTCCGGTAATTAATAGCATAATCAAAATAACCTGCCGAAAATTCGGAGGGTTGTCCCAAAAATTAGGGAGAAGCCGATGGCGTTTTGTCAAAAATCGGATCCATCACAGGACCGGTCTGCCCATGGAAATCCTTATCTCAATGCACGCGAGGAATGGCTTGAACGCTATGGATCCTACATCAGCCGGGCAGCACAGTGGCGATGGGTGGCATTCATCAGTCTGAGTCTGTTGGCCGTATCTCTGGGCGGCAATGTGATGCAGGCCAGGCAGGTCAAGGTCATTCCCTATGTCGTGGAGATAGACAAGCTGGGCAAGGTGAGCAATGTGGCCCGTCTTGAACAGTCATTTTCCACGCCCAGAAACATGATCCAGTCGGAGATTGCCGATGCAATCGTCAACTGGCGGACCGTGACCGCTGACACCGAATTGCAAAAACAGATGATCAGGCGTTTGTCCCAGGTCATCTCAGGGAGTGCTACCGGGGTTTTGAAACAGTGGTTCGAGGAAAACAGTCCGTACGAGATCGCTAAAGCTGGAAGGTTGGTTCACGTCGAGATCAAAGGGCTGCCACTACCGGTGAGTGACAGCTCGTATCGGGTCGAGTGGCTCGAAACGCTTCGAAATCATGCAGGGGCACTTCTGGAACAACATAGCTACGGGGCCACGGCGACCATTCAACTGCGGCCACCCCAAACGGAAACAGAGGTGATGGCGAATCCTGGTGGTGTTTATATCACGGCGCTTGCCGCCTCACGAATCATCAGCAACGAGGAAAGGTGATCAATGAAGAAACTTGTATCCAGTCTGTGTTTCCTGACGGTGTTGGGAGCGACCGCAGGTGGTAGCTCGCTCGCCGCTCAAACCGATTACCTTAGCCAGGTCATGGTGCCGTTGAGTGCTAAGGAGCGTAAGGCCCTCCACATCTCTTCCCGATGGTCGACTCAAAACGATGTTCAGCCCTATATGACGACTGGGGGCAAGCTCATGTACGTACATGGTGCATCAGTACCGACGATCATCGCTTCACCGTTTCAGGTCTGTGATGTCGAGTTGGAACGTGGCGAATCGGTGAACGAGATCGTCCTGGGTGATTCTGCCCGCTGGCTTGTTGAATCCGGAACCGCCGGCAACACCACGCACCTGTTTATTAAGCCTGCAGATGCCGGTTTGGAGACCAGTGCCGTGATTACCACGGACCGGCGAGTTTACCATTTGCGACTGATTTCTCAGCTAAAGGGGTACACGCCCTACGTAGGTTTTGCTTACTCCGATGCCATGCGTCGAGATATGCAGCACAAGCAGACTGAGGCGACCAGGGAAAAGGAATGGGGTTCAATGGTCGGCAATGACGGCAAGGAAGTCGACCTCGCCCAACTCAACTTCAATTATGAGGTGGCAGGCAGCGTTCCCTGGAAACCAGAGCGGGTTTACGACAACGGTCTGAAGACCTACATCAAATTGCCCCGGTCGACCAGGTCCGGGGAAATGCCGGCCCTTCTGGTTCGCAAGGGGGGAACCGACGTGTTGGTGAACTATCGTGTCCAGGATGAAACCATGATCGTTGACGGTCTCTTTAACACTATTGCCCTGGTTGCCGGAGTGGGAGGCGACCAGGAAAGCGTGGAGATCAGGAGGGGCAAATGAACACTAAACTTGCCTTATTGATCGTGCTTCTCTGCCTGTTGATGCTCACTGGTTGTGGCGGACGTCCTGGTTTTGGCACGTCCTTTGTGGGGCAAATCCCCACGGAGGGCACGGCGTCGATTGTGCAGGACGCTACCAAAATACTGGTGGAATTGTATCCGCCTGGCCGCACCTCTCTCAAGCTGCTCGCCCCTGGGCAAATAGATGCCTTCAGCCAGTCCTTTGAAAACACGTTGCGCAAGCAGGGATTTACCCTCTCGCCAAGCGGCGATGTTGTCCTCAGTTATGTGCTCGATGCGTTACAGGGCGAGGGGCCACCCTCCTGGTACCTGCAACTCAAAATCACCGACCCGTCTCGTTCCGCCACTCTGGCGCGTACCTATGGAGCCGACGGCAAACCCGTTGCCGGATTTTCCTGTTTGAAAACCGGAGGAGGGGACAATGAGTGATGGTTCGCCAAACAGTCTGAAACCTCCAAAAGTGACCACGACAAGGATGAAAAAATGGCCGCTTTATGCCGTCGCTCTCGTTGTTCTCGGTCTCTTTGGGGTGCTCTTCTACAGTGTCAATTATGGGTCGGTTTCTCGCAAACAATCGGAGAGCAAACCGGCTGCTGTTGCTTCGGAAAAGTCTCTGGTCAATTTGGAAGGGCATGGGTTGTCGCTGCCACCAACTGCTGATATTCCAGCGGTGATCGCACCACCGGAGGCTGAAGCAGCGAAGCGAAAAGAACCTCTGGTTGTGGTTCGGACGGATTCGAACACAGAAAACGAGGATGCGCTCAAATTGGAGCGGGAAAGAAAACGGGCAAAGGAACAATCCGTTCAGGAAGCCCTGAAATCACCCCTGATCGCAAAGCGCATGGAGAACGCAAGGGAAGAACAAAAGACCACAACAACACCAGCACAGCGCGGGATGAATCAAGCGGCAATGATTCAACAGGCGGGACTGTTGCCGGAACAAAGCCCGGTACAGGATTTCAATACGGCTGATCGCGACAAAGAACAGTTTCTCAGTCGGTCTGGTCAGGATGAGTGGCGTTCACCCTATACCCGAGAACCTGGTAACCCCTTTGAAATCAAGACCGGGACCGTCATTCCCGGCATCATGATCAGCGGCATCAACTCAGACCTGCCGGGCAGCCTGATCGCGCAGGTCTCCCAGAATGTCTATGACACCGCCACCGGTCACCACCTTCTCATTCCACAGGGCTCAAAGCTTTACGGGGTCTATGACTCACGTGTTGTCTACGGCCAGAGCCGAGTGCTTGTCGCCTGGAATCGGCTCAACTTTCCCGACGGCTCTGCCGTGACCCTGGGAGCAATGCCGGGAACCGATATCTCCGGTTATGCCGGTTATGAAGACCAGGTCAATAACCACTACCTGCGTATCTTTGGTTCTTCCTTGCTCATGAGTTTGATCACCGGCGGGACCAGCTACGCCATGGATAACGTCTCCAACTCCAGCGACAACAGTGACGGTACCTCGGTGCAAGATGCCATGGCAGCTGCCCTGGCCGCACAAATGGGGCAGGCAACCTTGAGTCTGCTGCAGAAAAACCTGAACATCAAGCCGACCTTGGAGATCAGACCGGGCTATCAGTTCAACGTCATTGTCACCAAGGACGTCGTCTTTCAAAAGCCGTACACACGGTTAAATAATGGCTGAACAGCAGTACGGTCATATTAACCGCCGGGTAAAAAGCGGATTCTGGAGATGGGCGATTGTGCTCCTTATCATCCTTTGGGGGCTGGTGGTGCTGATGTGGACCTTGCACCGAATTGGCGATTTGTTCGCCTATCATCCCATGTTCGGAGAACCCTTTGTTGTCTTCAGTCGTCTTTGGTACCGGCCCTGGGCGGTACTGGCCTGGCCGAAAGCAATCTTTTCTTCCGCAGAGGTGCAACCCTTGGTCGATCAGTCTCTGATGATTCTGATGGGGCTGCCTTTGTTGAGTGCCATGCTGTATCTGGCGATCAATCAGGCTCCCAAGGGGCGGAAAGATCTGCATGGTACCGCACGCTGGGCAACCGGTAAGGAGATTCTTGCAATGGGGTATCTCTCCGGGCAGGGGGTGTATATCGGTGGCTGGTTCGATTGTGCCACTAAAACACAGTTCTACCTGCGTCATAACGGTCCGGAACACCTGCTCTGCTTTGCGCCCACTCGTTCGGGCAAGGGCGTGGGCCTGATCCTGCCGACCTTGCTGGCTTGGGAACAATCCAGCGTGGTGTTTGACATCAAGGGGGAAAATCACGCCCTGACCGCCGGCTATCTCAAGAGCCAGGGGAACAGGGTTCTTCGTTTCGAGCCGGCAGACCCCACAGGAGCAACGGCCTGCTTCAATCCCCTTGAAGAGATCCGGCTGGAGGGGGACCGGGCCATTGCCGATGTGCAGCAGGTGGCCAACATGGTGCTCGATCCCGACGGCAAGGGGCTCCCTGATTATTGGGACAAGGCGGCCTGCGGCTTTTTCGGTGGGGTGTTGCTGCATTGTCTCATCATCACCAAGTTGCAGGGGAGCCGGCAGGCCAGTCTGTACGATGTTTCCCTGATGCTTGAAGACCCAAATCGAGAAGGTGGCCCCAAGGAGTTGTTCGAAGAGATTATCGCCACGGATCATGCAGCGATGCTGGCGCAAATGTTTCCCAGCCTGGATGAAGAACAGGGCAGGGCGGCCCATACTTTTTGTGCCTCTGCCGCCAGCGGTATGCTTGCAAAAGCGGACAAGGAAATGGCCGGTGTCGTCTCCACCGCCACCGCCAATCTGGCGCTCTATCGGGATCCTGTCGTTGCCCGCAATATCTCCCGTTGTGATTTTCGCATCTTGGATCTGATGAATCACCAGGAAGCGGTCAATCTGTATCTTGTTGTGGCTCCGGCGGATATCGACAGGCTCCGTCCCTTGCTGCGTATTTTCATGACCCAGTTACTCGGCCGCTTGACCGAGAAAATGACCTTTGCCGATGGCGCCAGCCAGGCTGCCTATCACCATCGATTGCTGTTGATGCTCGACGAGTTCACCGCCTTGGGCAAACTGCCGATATTTGAACGGGCCATTGCCTTTATGGCCGGTTACGGCATCAAGGGATATTTCATTGTCCAGGATACCAAGCAACTCAACAATACCTACGGCGCCGATAATGCACTGATGGCCAATTGCCATGTGCGCATTGCCTACGCGCCCAACCTGCCAGAGACCGCTGAATACCTTTCCAAATTGACCGGCACGACCACGGTGGTCAGTAAAAAGGTGTCGATCAGTCGGGGCAAAGGCGGTCGGTCACGCTCGATCAGCATCAACGAAACCGCCAGGCCACTCTTGACGCCGGATGAATGCCTCCGTCTGCCCGGGGCGGAGAAAGATGCCTCCGGCAAGGTCACCGCACCTGGGGATATGCTGATCTTCACCGCAGGGCAATCACCCATCTACGGCCAGCAAATCCTGTATTTTCTCGATCCGGTATTTTCTGCCCGCGCGCGGATCCTTCCCCCGGCAAAGTCCGACAACCTCTATGAGGGGCCGGCGCAGAAACCTCAACAAGAGCCAAATGTACCGGTCATAACGGAAGCCGACTATGAAAAGTATTTGTGCGATTAGCCTGTGCATTTCGATTGTGGCGGTTGTCTGCTGGCAGCTTGGTTTACGAGTCAACTTGACGTCTTCTTTACCGGTTGGTCTGTACCGGCTCGCAAGCGAGCCACTGCATCGGGGGCAAATTGTCGCTTTTTGCCTTGATGATCCCAAGTTCATCCAATTGGCGCGAGAGCGAGGGTATCTGGCGCCCGGATCCTGTCCTTCCGGACTCAGGCCACTGTTGAAAGTGATCAACGGCCTTCCTGGCGACAAAATTTGCTCTTTCGACGGCCGGATCATGGTCAACAACCGCGTTCTGGAGCACACAAAAATTCTTGGCAGGGACAACCAAGGGCGCGCCATGCCGCCATCTCATCTCTCCTCTGGAGTCATTCCCGCTGGAAAAGCGCTCCTTCTTTCGCAACACCACGACGGCAGTTTCGACAGCCGATACTTCGGACTGGTGCCGATCGTTTCTTTGAGGCCGGTTGAACCGGTCATCACCTTTTGAGGAAAATGCTCATGGAATATCTGAAAGCAGCAGCACGGAAAGTTGAACAGCAGGCCTTGGAGAACCCCGGGCTGGGGGTTCCGGTGGATCCGGATGTCGCCGACTATATGGGCGCGTTTTTCAGCGAGGAGGATTTGGGCGATGTGATTGAAGGGGGAGCTGATGAAGAAATCTGAGCGGAAAAGCGTCGCGGAAACCTTCACCGAAAGCATTATCGAGGAACTGCAAAAGGGGACGGCCCCCTGGCAGAAACCGTGGAAAGCGGGAGAGTCCCATCGGCCCATGAACCCGATCTCTGGAACTACATATAGAGGGGTTAACACCATTATGTTGGCTCGCCATGGCTTTGCTGATCCCCGATGGTTGACCTTTAAGCAGGCCAATGAGCAGGAATGGCGGGTCAAGAAGGGCTCCAGGGCCCAGCAGGTTGTGTTTTGGCAATGGACGGATCGGCAGAGCGTTCTCGATGAATCCGGTCACCCCGTTGTCGATGAAAACGGTGAAGAGAAAAAGGAAACCGTTCAGTTGGAACGCCCGCGTCTGCACGTATTTTCGGTGTTCCATGCAAGCCAGCTGCAGACGCTCGATGGTCAGGATATTCCCCCGTATGAGGAACCGGAGCTTACCTGGGATCCTCTTCGTAAAGGAGAGGAAATATTGACCGGATCAGGAGCCGCGATCAGTCATGATCAGGTTGATCGCGCCTTTTATCGGATGTCCACCGATGACATTCATTTGCCGCCAAAGGAGAACTTTCCCGAGGCTGGCGACTACTACAGCACGGCATTGCATGAGCTGGGGCATTGGACCGGGCACCCAAGCCGAATGGATCGAGAGTTTGGGCCGTTTGGATCCGAAGTGTACGCCAAGGAGGAGCTACGTGCTGAGATTGCCTCCTGGATGCTCAGTCAGGAGCTTGGCCTGCCTCATCAGCCCAATCAACATGTTTCCTATGTCGAGAGTTGGGTGAGTGTTTTGAAAAAGGATCCGCAGGAAATTATGCGGGCTTGCCGCGATGCGGAGAAAATCAAGGAGTATGTGATGAATCTGGAACATGAAATGGCCGTGCAGCAAACGGAAAAGGAGGCAGGGGTGTTTATCATCAGCGGGTCATCTCCGGAAGTGTATCAGGAATACGAGACCGCACAGGAAGCCGGATCAGCCTATCGGGTCATGTGCGCCACCCATCGGCAGGGGCCATTACACTGCGAGTATCAACACAATACAAACATTTATGTCTTGGCGAGCCAGGATCACGATTTCGCGGATCAAACAAAATTCATCCTCAAGTTCGAGGGGCTGGAATATCCGCCTCCCAAGGAGATGAAAGAGAGTTTCATGGCTGGCTATAATCGCTCGGATAAACTCCTTGAGCAAGACACTGCGGTTCAAGAAGCCAGCCTTTTGGCCGAAACAAAAACCTATTTGAATGTCCCCTATAAGGAAAAAAATAAGGCAAAAAAGGCAGGGGCAAAGTGGGATAGCGAGGCGAAGCGATGGTATGCACCTCAAGGCACGGATCTGATTCCATTGTCGGCCTGGTTGCCTGAGAGAGAAACCGTTAATTCCATCCCAAATATGCCGCCGACCCAGGAATTTTCTCAAATGCTTCGAGAGGCCGGCTTGATAGTCGCGGAGCCGATTCTTGACGGAAGGATTCATCGCGTCCCTGTGGAATCCGGTAAACACGGGGCCAAGGATGGAGCCTATTGTGGTTATGAAGACGGGCGTCCTAATGGCTGGGGGCAAAATTACAAAACCGGTGAACATATCAAATGGGTTGCAACCGGCCATACGCTGACTGAGCCAGAAAAAGAAGCTTTGCAGGCCGAAGCCCAGGTTCGAAAAGCCGAGCGCGAACAGCAGATTCAGGAACAACGGGCCAAGGCCAAAAAACGGGCCTATGCCAAATGGATGAATGCTGAGCCAGCGAATGAGCACATATACCTCAGTGACAAAGGGGTTGAGGGGTACGGTCTCAAACAGGATAATCGGGGTAATCTGCTCATTCCCGGCTTCGATCTTCGTACCGGTCACATTCAAACACTGCAGTGGATCGAACCCAATGGCGCAAAGAGGTTTGAATCTGGGTGCCCTCAACATGGCGCCGCCCTGGTGATCCCTTCCTCTGATCACTTGGACAATGGGGAGATCCTACTTGCTGAGGGATATGCTACAGCAGCGAGCATCCACATGGCCACCGGCCTGACAGTTGTTGCAGCTTTCACGGCCCATAACCTCCAGCCTGTCGCGGAGATCTTGCGTGAACAGTATCCCGATGCGGAGATCACAATATGTGCGGATAACGATCACCACCTGGTTGAGCAAATCAATGGTACACCCATTGGCAATGTCGGGCTGAAAAAGGCAAAGGAGGCTGCGGAGGCAATAGGCGCGACTGTGGCGGTGCCCAAGTTCAATAGTGAAGAGATCTTGAGAAAATACACCGATTTTAACGATCTGCATAAGTCCCGAGGGCTTGACGCCGTGGCCAAGCAGGTGAATGCCCAAGTTGTTGAGGTTGAACGGTGAGACTGAAGATTCTTGTACTGTTTTTCCTGGGAACAGTGGTTGCAGAATCTGCTCATGCTGAGCAGGTTTTGCCCATGGCTTCCATGTTTGAGGAGGCGGCCCAGTTCTGGGGCGTTCCGGTTGTCTGGACGCAGGCCATTGCCAATGTCGAAAGCGGTTCCAGTCCCTGGTCGCTCAATATAGAAGGGAAGGGATATAGGCTTACCTCCAAAGAGAAGGCTGTGGCCATGGCGAAACATGCGGAAGCAGAAGGCTGCTCCTTTGATTCCGGAATAATGCAGGTGAATAATTTCTGGCTCAAGAAGTACGGGATCCCTTTAGAGGCCGCCTTTGATCCGTTAGCAAATATATATTTGGGGTCATGGATCCTGAAGCAGGAAATCGATCGCCACGGCCAGACCTGGGAGGCGGTTGGGGCATATCACTCTCCCAATGAGTCCAAGGGGCGAAGGTATGCTGAAATGGTCAAAGGAGCTCTGGCCAAGGGACGGGCACCCAAAGCAACAGTGCCTGGTAGCCTATCCTCTTTCACTGATCGGAAACCGAAAGGGGTAAGAAGCATTGAGGTCGTCGATGAAAAGGGGGAGAGCCTCGCGCCATTGATTGTATCCGAGAGGAATTCAAAATTACTCAACAGCTCAAGGCAAGAAGGTCGAGTTGATCCGTTCGTGAAACGGTTTCCTAAAAACATTTAGGAGATGAAAGAGCTGCAAATACTATATTGCTGGCTGGACTCAAGTTGCAGAAGCGGGGAAGGATGAAAATTCTCCCCCGTTCTTTTTATTGTGATGGGAAAGATAGAAGTGTCACGCCGTGGGCGTGTAGGGTTTCTTCTGAAAAAAATTGTTTTTTCAAGATGTTGTGCAGATAGCCTTTGAATGTTAGAGAGAAAAAGTTGTATTAGATCGTAATGGGTTGCGGTGCGGGGAGCATCCAAGGATAAGCTGAAAGTTATGACTTATTGGAAGGATTTACTCGCTCAGTCAGAGATAATCAGGAAGTATACGTAACAAATCCTGTTTTTTCTTTTTAAATTGAAATGTTACCTGTTGTTATTTTGCCCTGCAATTTCCTCCGATGTCAAGGGTTTCCTCCGAGGTGAGCGGAGTCAGGGGCCGCTTGCGAGAATGGGCCCCTCTATTGCTCGTCGGAGCACGTGGCTCCTGGCGGAGCGGTTTAGCACCTCATATTTCTTGAAGACAATATACCACTTTGCTCTTCAATTTTTCCTATGGCCTTGTAGTAATCTCGCTGTGCTTTCATATTGGAGAGCCTGCAATAACGCATGGTCGTTTTGATGCGGGTGTGCCCAAGCAGGTTCTGGATAGTGACAATATCTGCATCGGCATTAAGCAACTGCGTAGCCATGGTATGCCGTAACTGGTGGCACGACACCGCTATTCCGCTTTTTTTCGCGCAGTACTCGATCCTCTTCTGTATCCCTCTCACCGAGAGAGGCATGCCCTTGTAACTTCCTTTTTCTACAAGGAAAACCTTCTGTTCGTTTGTTTGCATTCTTTTTTGCAGATAATTGGCCAAGGCATCTGCAGCATCGTTACTGATGTAGACAACCCTGTCTTTGGCTCCCTTGCCGGCTCGTACAACGATCTGGTTACGTCGATAATCAATGGCATCCAGAGCCAGGTTGGCCAGTTCTTCCACCCTGAGACCGCAGCGGAGCATCAACATAAACATGGCTCTGTCCCTTGGCTTCTTGACCGAGGCAAAGAAAACAGGAATGTCGCCGTCCCGCAGATGGCGAGGCAATGGTTTAGGGAGCCGGAGGGCCATTCCGCTGACAGCGGGATTGTTCACCTGCCTTTCCTCTTCATCAATGAGATAGGCATAAAACCTGCGGATGGCGATCAGGTGCCCATTGACCGTCTGCGCTGAAAGACGGCGTTCCAGCAGCGTGTCGATATACCTTTTGACATCTTTGGCCTGCACGGACTCAATGGGGAGCGCCAACCACGCAATGAATCTCTGTAACCTATGAAGATAGTTTTTTTACGGTGTGTGCGGAGTAGTTTTTTCTCTTCAAATACTGCCTGTAATGGAGAATTGATTCTGTGAGATTCATGCTGTTCTCCTTGTTCTATGGTCGCCATAGCCTTGAAATATTCGTTCTCCCGGGTTCTGTCCGACATCCTTGCGTATCGCATGGTAATATCGATAGATTTATGACCGAGAAGCTGTTGCAGAACTTCCAGTCGCATACCGGCGTTAAGCATGTCAGTGGCGAATGTATGGCGAAGGCTGTGGAGACTGTACCCTTTATGGTCCAACCCGGTTCTCTCAAGCGCCTTTTTCATGACCATCCAGCAGGCCACGTAACTTATTTGCTCCCTGCCTTTGCTGTAAAAAAGGTACTCTTGAGTGACATCGCGAACAGCAAGCCACTGCTGCAAGGCATGAAATGCGTCAACATTGAAGTAGACAACACGTCCTTGAAAATTTTTTTCCCCAAGAAAAAGCAGGATCTTCTTCTCCGGCAGGATAATATCCGTCATTTTTACCTGCAGGAGTTCACCAATCCGCATTCCGGTACGCAGTAACAGCAGGATTAAGGCTCGATCCCGTGTAGCAGTTATCTCTCTGAGCAGCAATGCTATGTCTTCAGCAGGTATGGCTTTGGGCAATACCTCAGGCTCCTTGATTCGAATTTTCTTTCGCAGAATATCGTAAGGCAGCAGCCCCTTATCAACCAGATAGTTGATAAATGCATACAGCGATCGAAGATGCCCTCTCACAGAATTAATCTTCAGCCCACGTTCATGTTCATGAGCAACAAATGCATTGATATCCGTCCGGCTGACTTCGTAAATATTGGTGCCGATACCTTGTAAAAAGGCAAGGAAAAACAGGCAAATCCTTCCAGACTGATCGATGGTAGAGGCTGAGAGATTTTTAGTATACTTGTCTCTCAGGTACTCGACGGCAACATCTGCACCGGGAAAGCCTGTATCGAGCAACCTGGCAGTAGCCCTGTCGAGTCCTCGGCGTTTTTTACCAGGTTGCCAGACAGGCATTGCCCCTGCGATTGGGGAAAAGAATAGTTCGGGGGGAGTAAAAGGATCCGGCGTCGGTTGATCGGACGACGGAAGAAAAACGGGCCAATGCATTTCCTGCACATAAGCTGCCCAGTCAACCTGATAGGGATTGTTCAGTATACTGATTTGGTCGGCCATTTTCGCCTCCTTTTTCTTTTGCAGAAAAAACAGGACGTTGATGACCATAGCATACTACATCATCGGTATATTTTTGTTACGTATAATCAGGAAGAAGCTCAACCCTTGCCAACATAGAACAGGTTGAACCTGCCAGTATCTATATTTAATTACTCCTCGATTCTGAAAAAAATTTCGGAGCCACTTCCCACTTCGAATCACAGGTTATTTGTTACAAAAAGTGTAGGCGCTTTTCCCTGCGTTTTTTGAGTCATACAGGGCCATATCCGCTCTTTTGAACAATTCACCGAAGTCCCCATCACCGGCATCAATGGCCCCCCCGATACTGACAGAAATATTGGTATAAGGGAACTTTCGGGCAACTTTTGCTGCAAACCCAGACAATAGTTGCTCAGCGTATTGTTTGGGCCTGTACTCACCCTCCACCTGGGGAAGAATGATGGCAAATTCATCGCCGCCAAGACGGAAGAGATTTTCAGCGGGAAACAGCTGCTGCAGCAAGTCGGCAAAGGCGACCAATACTCTATCTCCTTCATCGTGACCATGTTGATCATTGACTTCCTTAAAGTTATCAAGATCCGCGAGTAACAGCAACATGCCCGACTGGCAAGGGGTTTTCCGCATAAAATCCTGAAGACTGCGCCTGTTATTCAATTTAGTTAAATGATCAGTGTTGGCATCGATAAGCAGCTTGTTTTTATATTGATACTCAAGAGTAATATCTACAAAAAGAAAGACATGGCCAGCTAATACACCAAATATATCTAGTAGCTTTTCCTCATGAATTTTTAGAACTTTATTCTTTGAAAGAAGGAAGATGTTTCCATCTTCCTTCTCAATTAGCCATCGTTTACTGCGAGTATATGGCTTGGATTCATCGATAAAAAAATCAACTTTTTTGCCGATGAATTCGGAGCGGTCAAGAACAAAAATATCGATGAATTTTTGGTTAACGCTCGTAATACTCCTATCTTTGTCGGTCACCATGACGGCAAAAGGCAGTCCTTCAATCAAAATATTCAACTCGATCAGCAAATTCTGTAAGTCGGTAACATCGTGAGCAAAACCGACTGTGCCGACAACTTCGCCATCAGTGTCAAAGATCGGTGATTTATAGGTTTTGAACTTTCGAAGTTCATCACCGCATTTCACCGTTTCATCAAAGAGGCAGGTTTCCTTCCTGTTAAGAACAATCTCTTCGGACTCCAGGCAAATATATTCCCCCTGGGCGTATTCATCAGGTTCAAGATCCCAAATGTAATAATGTCCCCGGCCTTCTACCTGAGCCTTGGTTTTATTGACGGTGCGGCAGAAACTATCGTTGACTTTCAGATGGGATCCTCGAGCATCTTTGAACCAAATCAGATCGGGCAGACTGTCTATCAGGGTATCCAGATATTTTTGGCCAAGGATGGCATCTTCCCGTTCTTTAAAACGCCTCAAGATCTCGGCAAGGGAGGTCTGGAGTTTGTCATCAGCAAAAGGTTTAATCCAGACCTGGTCAAAGAGTTGGTAATGCTCTGATAGAATAGGAAAGCTATCGGCAGTAAAACAACCTATCACAGCAACATGGTCATTTTTTATTGCTTCAATACGCTCCAAGGAATCGGGGGCAACGGTGTCGAAATCAAGGATAACGATCGAGTAGTCGTTTAAGTCAAATTCATCGACATTATGCGAGCAAAGAAATTGATGAGAAAACCTTTCCTCGGGTTGCACTGTTTGAAGAATCGTTTCGAGCTGAGAATCCTGTGTTGCAATAAAGACTTTTAGTAACCGATGATACATCGCCTAACTCCTCGACAACAAAAGGTAAAAGCACAGCCAACATGTTTAGGTCCAGTTGACTGAATTATAACGATCCTGTAGGTAATGTTACCTACAGTCAAATTTTGGGAAACAGAGAGGTTACCCTGCACAATTTCGATTCACGAAATTTCCTACAATTAATAATGCCAAGTCTCGGGCTGTTCTTGTGGGTACCTTGCAACGACAATTAATTATATGCAATAAGTGATCCTGGAAAAACAAACGGAAATAATGACGAATTAACAGTGTCTTAATCCGCCTGTTAACCAGGAGAAAACTGGCAAAAGAAGGGTTGATCCGGAAAAAACGGACAGAATGCGAAGATTGGTCCGATTATTTCGGACGCAAATTGATAGGGGTGACGTCATTGCTGTAGAGGTCACCTAATATTTCAAGGATAAAATTTTACCCACAACGGGGGGCAAGCACAGACTCCACGAGCTTGGTAGAAAAGGCGGTTATTTTAGAGAGTGCGAGAAAGGTGCCATTTATCTTGCCAACCATAATCTCAGAAATTAGCAAATACGCACCAACTTGATACTCCTACTGTGAATGTCTGGTTCTTAAAATTACATCTTGCATCCTTAACTTCCTGAAAGTTTATACCTCAATTGTCGAGAAACTGGCCATCACAATGCGTTATCGCGTTGGGCTCTTCAGCGCTCCATGTCACGGCGTGCATTATCCTGCAGAAGCATCTTTGATTTTTTGCCGAGCCGAACCACATCGAGTTCGGACAACTGGCGCACACGGTGTGGATGGTTTTGTTGAGCGCGAGCAATGTGAGGCTGGTGAGCTCCTGATCGGGGGAGAGCGGTTCGTTTATGGTCTTTTCGTTCAATGCTGTTTCCTCTCAGCTGAATATTTTTGCCAAACCGTGCCAGGCCATACAGAACAGCCGCACGTTCCGTGGCTTCATCGCAGGAAAAATAGAGTTTGCTGCCGGTGTCGCGGATAGTGCCGCCGTTCGGTAAGGAAAAAATCACCACGCCATTGTTGTCGATAGTGTGGTTCGTGCCTGAAAAAATCGGTGGTTGGCCTGTTTCGGTTTGCTGATCAATTTCTTCCTGAGCTTTTAAAAGCTCCATCCTTGTTACAGCCAACAATCTTGAGCGATGCTTCCCGGTAATGCCAGCGGCCGCTATTTTCTTTTCACTTTGAGCCATTGAGGCTTTGGATTTATCGAGAGCCTCTGTGGGATCTTTGGCTATCTTCCCGTCGCTATTTTCGATAGTCGCATTCTGATTCTTTGACCGGAGAATATTCAGAGCGGTTTCGTCTCCTTGATCTGCCCTCCACTTCAGATACCCATTCCAGTTATTGAATGGGGTTTGCTCGCGAATCCTTCGAATTTTTCCTTCATGAGATTCCTGGAGTCCCGCCAGGGTTGATTGCCTCTCAACATAAAGCATCTGCCTCAGCTTTCTTTTCGTTTTGCGAGGGAGGATACGCGTTTCAAGAGTCTGAATCTGTTGACTGAACAAGGAAAGAGCTCGTTTTTTCTCAAAGTAATATTGCTGCTGAGATGCTCGGAGGTGCAGCTGCCGCTTCTCTTTGAGGCATGTATACTGATAAAACAATGCCTCTCGCGCCGGTGTCTTCGGTTGGATTGGCTCTCGTTGATACTTCTCCATTTGTGGAGCAGTCTGCTTTGGCGGAGCATATTCCCCTAATCGTTGGGTGAGGCGGTTTTTGGAAAAATCACGGCCAAGGGCGCTGGCCTTGATGGCACCACGACCATCGATGCTGGCGATTGTCAGTCCATTACCCTTTGGAACAATTCTAATCCCAAGCTTGGCCAGGGATGTATGGGCCTCTGCCCAGCATTTTGCATCGGTCAAAGCCCTGCCGATTGCATCTTTATGGTCGATGGCAAATGATTGAAATGATTTCTCACCGGTATGTGCCTCCATGCTGGCAGCGCGTTGATTGATTTTTGGCTGTTTTTCTTGTTCGTGAGTAATCCCATTGTCGACTACCAGGTTGTATCGGTTTTCCATCTCCCGGCATACTTCCGACAACCGAAAAAAATCACGAAATGGTTCGTGCTTGGTAAATCGTCCGGGGTGGATCATGTTATAGGCAATATGCATATGCAGGTTGTTGGTATTCTTGTGGACGCCACATACCCGCTGGTGATCACTAAAACCCAGGGCTTCTGCAAAAGCCTTCTCAATATGTATAATGTTTTCTTTGCTCAACAAGGGCTCGTCCTCGGGACGAAAGCTCACCATCAAATGGTAGGTTTTGCTCCCCTGGCATCTTTGGTTGAGGCCTTGTGTTGCCTCAATTTCAAGTAGAGCGGCCTCAAAGGTTTCCGACTGGCATCTTGCATGCCAGGCAAACAGTAATTTTTCCCCCTCATGGCTGGCGCCGGCAATATATCGACCAAGGCGAATGGAGTTATCGTTGCCTTTTTCGATGTTGATGCGTTTGGCAATCATGACCCCAGCACCAACTGCTTGAGTTTTATACAGAGCGTTTCAAGCAAGACGATAATCCCTATCACCAGGATAAGTGCCAGCCAGCACATCCCGCGTCCAATCAACATCATCGCCCAGATTGAGGCTGCCACGGTGGCTAAGACCATCATCACTTTGCCCAGTCCATGGAAACCGCACGTCTGCCACGATAATGCCAACAATGTGCAAATGATCACGGCTCCTGCAAGCTGCAGAAGATTATGGAGTATTTTCATTTGGTTGTTTCCTTGGGCGTTTTGTGGAGTATCCCTCGATCAAGGCGTTGAAGCGGTTCACCATATTTTCCTTTGATCGTTCAATAGACTTCAGGATCCTGCGGATCTCCAGTGAATGACTGCCGGCAGTACCCTCCGATAAAGACATTTTGAAAAGGCCACCCAGTCGGCCAAGGTCCGCGTTGGCTTTGGTCAGCGCGAGAAACGCTTGGTAATCGACAGTGCTGGTGACGGAATGCCCCAAGCACACCCGTTTGACGTACTTGGAAAGCGACAGGCCCGCTTGGGCTGCTGACCGACTCATGGAGCGGTACTCTTCGTCAGTGAGATAGGTGGTGATCCGTTTTTTCGTGCTGGGCATGATGTTAGTGGGCAGTTGCGTTGAGCTGAAAGCGAATAAGCCTTCCCCGGATGGGGCAGGGTTGTGAGGTGCGCGGTAGCGCTACCTCACCTATCCTGCCTTTCACTCCAGATAAAAAATCAGAGAGGAAGGCAGAATTCCGTAGAGAACCAATAAAATTCGTGCAATTTGCATGATTTTCCATCATGTTTTATTATAATTTTCGATTTTAGATTAATTTTGACCATATTTTATTATTTTCTATTATGGAACGATTGAAAAAAGGGGTAGCCCGGATCGAGTTTTTCGCTGTTCGCCAGGAAGTAGAAAAATTATTAGCTGCCGGATACAGCATCAAGCTTGCCTATGAAGATTTGAAGGATAAGGGCAAAATCACAATGAGCTACCAGGCCTTTTATAGAAATTTGAAGCCAGTGAAAAAATCAGGGTCGAAAGAAGCATCGGTAGCTCCCAGTAACAGGAAACCAAGTGTCGAAAATGTTATGGCGGTGCACCATGAAAAAAATCCCAACACAGACGATATCATCTGACTCTGAGTGAATTCGGTTTTGTCACTCTTGCTTATAGGTGTTTCCTTGACAGTGCCATCAGTTGCAATCAAGTAGGTGAAAAAATGTGTACCACAATGTTCATCTCCACCAACTCGGCAGGTGTCTTGAATCGGTTGGGGCTGTATACTTTTGGGAAAATGGAGAATAATTTTCAGATAAATTTATCGAGATTCCAGAGGGATGCCGAATTAAATTCCTTTGCAAAAAATTGTGAAAGTTTGCTAGGATGCCCGGGTTTTAAATTTCACCATTATTGAATTTATTAATAAATAAAGTGAGTTATTCCTCGTCTAGCCAGAGTTCCGATATCGGTCTGTTTGTAAAGAATGCAATGGCTTTCATGACCCTGGCTGTAGATCTTTTTCCGTTAATTACCTGATTGACAAACTGAGCGGATACTCCAAGGAAAGAGGCGATATCTTTTTGCTTTGTGTTGTATTGTTTTAGCAATTGCTTTATTTTGCTTGTATCAGCTTTGCTCATATTTGATTTTTAATATAATTGTAAAGCCCTATCAAGCATAAGTTTGGAGAAAATAATGGAGCGGGTCAGTTTTGAGCAAATATTCAAAAAGATTAAATATATAGCTGGAGGGGAAAGCCAGAGAGCGGTTGCTGCTAAACTTGGGATTTCACCTCAGGCGATTTCCGACGCCAAGAAGAAAAACAGGATCCCTGAATCGTGGTATGTGATGATTTACGAGAAATTTGGAGTGACCAGGGAAGCGCTTCATAACCAGTCTGATGGCCAGTCTGCTAAGATTGTACAGCTTTTTAAAAACAGCCCACCGGCATCCAAGCAGGATAGCACCACTGTCTCGAATGCCCAAGTATCAGATGCGCGTGGATACGACCAGCTCATGAACGAGTTTCTTGATCTTGTTAAACAGTGGCAGGCTGAAGTGAATGGTCGGAATCCTCGGACTGCAATTGATTTTATCCAAGAGTTTCCAGCACGATTTGTTGAAATGCAAATGTGGCAGCGACAGAAAGAGAAGGGGAGGTTGTTTAAATTTGACAGGAAAAAATCAGGTGAACGCTCGTAAGGGGGGATAGCGAACCGAAATTTTAACTGAAAAGACGTGCGCATACGTGTGTTGCCTGCGCACGTCCAAAATTATTCGTTCCCAGTGTTGGATTGAACGTTCAGGTAAAGAATATAGCTTGTGCTTCTTCCGCCACCGGCAGTTTTTTGGAGTATGCCTTTTTCAACGAGATCAGCCAGGTCTCGGCTGGCGGTTACCTTGCTGCATTTGGTCATGCCTACATATTTTCTGGTTGTCATGTTTCCGATGAATTGTTCTCCGACGTCAAGGAGACGGTTGATCACCTTCCTCTGTCTTTCGTTCAATACGTTCTTTTGGTGCCTTTGCCAGAAACTGGTTTTTTGCACTACGGTATCGACTACCCACTGTGCTTCCTGCATCGCTGAAATGGTAGCCTGAAGAAACCATGTAAGCCAGGCGGTGATGTCCATTCCGCCTTTGCCCGCCTCTTCCAATGCTGCGTAATACCCCTTTCTGTCATGGCTAAACTGTTTGGAAAAAGAGACGAGCTGCATGAGCCTAGGGTACTGTACGGCCATGATATAATCGATGATAGCTCTTCCAACGCGACCATTTCCATCATCAAAGGGGTGAATCATGATGAACCAGAGGTGGGCGATTCCGGCTTTGATTAATGGCGGATGTTCACCGGTGGTGTTGATCCATCGGAGAAATCGTTCCATTTCCATGCCCAGCCTGCTATGCGGCGGGGCGATGTAATGCACAGTCTCTTTACCCACCGGCCCGGAAACGATCTGCATTTCCTCGAGGCCTCGGTATTGTCCAACACGATTTTTTTTTAATCCTGAATAACCGGTCGGGAAGAGTGCGGCATGCCAGCCCTGCATTCTTGCCGTAGTAAGCGGTTCTTGTATTTGATTCCTGGCATCAAATAACATAGCTATAAGCCCATCTGTCCGGTCGTCTTTGTCATCCTGCTCTAGAGGCAATCCCAGTTTTCTGCGGATTGAGGATCGTACAGAACTTCGACTGAGAGTTTCTCCCTCGATTGCCGAAGTTTCCAAAGCATCATCAGATAACACCCGCTCCAGCGCGGCGGTACTTTCCTGTGCACTGATAGATTGGCTGATGGTTTCCAGCATGCCAATCATCTTCGAGGCTTCACTGAGGTCGCTCAGAAGCTGGTCGGCATGAAAGGAAAAATGTGGCCAGTTGGCATATTGCCAGATCCATTGATACGTTTGCATGGCCTAATCGTATCATTAATGATGCGATTGAGGAAGAGAAACATATCTGATCCCTATGAACGCCTTTCTGGATTGTATGAAGGAGAGCGTTAATTCGCTGCGGTAGATATGCGCAGTATGCGCCTGATGTGGAAGTGGATGTTTATTTGAACGCAGAAAAGGTTGAGCTCTTTATCCTCTTTTGGCACCATTTAACCTGTCTGCCAGGAGAGCCGTGCGTAAATGTGTGTATCTTGCCAACATTTGTAAGGTTTTATGGCCAGTGATAGCCTTGATTTCCATAACGTCCAAATCCGTATTTTCAAAAAATCGGCTGGTAGCCTCATGGCGTAGGTCGTGAAAGCGGATATTGCTCAATTCTGCTTTTTTACGAACTCTTTTCATCGTGTCGGTTATCTGGTCAGCCGTCATGCCAAATACGCGTTCTTCCCCTTCAGAAGGTGATAGTGTTTTTAGGATATCGAGTGCTGTAGCAGATAATGGCACAGTACGCGCTTCTGAATTTTTTGTCTCAGGGAGATAGACGTAACGGTTAGTTATGCTTACATTTTTCCATTGCAAGCTGGCAATTTCTTCCCGACGCATGGCCGTAGCTAGGGCAAAAAGAATAACAGCCTGGAAAATAGGGCTAGCCGCCTTCAATAGCTTATCTTCTTCGCCTTTCTCTAGCCGCCTGTCACGTCCTCTAGATGGCTTCGGTTTGGCTGCTAACTCCACAGGATTCTGCAGGCTTTCCATACCCCAATCAGAACGGGCATAGTTGAAGAGTTTCGAAAGTAGGGCAAAATCCAATCGGATTGTGTTGCCACTCACATTTTCGGCTTCTCGTTCGCGCCGAAAATCAGCAATGTCTTTGGCTCGAATGGTCGCCATAATACGGTGGGCTATCGGACGACGTTGTAAAGCACGGGCACGGTCAGCTTCGCGCTTTCCGTGTTTGAGGCGGGGAATATATTCTTCGATGTAGCGATCAAGGCATTCGCTCAAGGTATGCTGTTCGGCTTCGGCGCGGGAAATGAACACTTTTCTGTCCATCTCGCTTTCTATTTGTCGTGCCCAAGCTTCGGCATCCGCTTTTGTTTCAAAAGTTTTGCTTACACGCGGATATCCTCGACGACGGATAAGTACCCTCCATTGCAATGGTCCACGATTCGTAATATTTGCCACATTGACTCCTTTTTATTTGAAGCGAGTGCACCAAATTTGCACCAAAAAGTCAATTGGAAACAAAAACAGCCACTCGGCAATTAAGCTAAGTGGCTGTATTATTGTTGGTACCCGGAACGAGAATCGAACTCGTACAGCCGAAGGCCGAGGGATTTTAAGTCCCTTGCGTCTACCAGTTCCGCCATCCGGGCAAAGTTGGAGTTTTATACACTTCTCATTCGCCTTTGTCAAACGGAGATGTAGGAGAGAAGCTTTTGAAGTTCCAGCGGGTTAACGGTGGCATTTTCTGGCGTAGCTGTGCTATGGTAGCGCAATTTAAAGAATTGCTCCGTCCTATTCCCTAACTGAAATCATGCGCAAAATCATTATCATTGCCCTCATCTTTCTGGCGCTTCTTTTTGGCGGTACCTTTGGGTATATGCTGCTGGAGAATACTGGTTTCTGGATGGGATTGTACCTGACCATTATCACCGTGTTCACCGTAGGGTATGGCGATATCGTGCCGATTCACCCTGCTGGACGGGTATTCACTGTTTTTCTGGTTATCACCAGCGTCAGCTTTGTAATGTATACCTTTAGTAAGATCACCGAGACCATGATTGAAGGTGAGTTGCGCGGGCTGTACAAGAGGAGAAAAATGAACAAAGAAATTGCCCGATTGCGGGATCATTACATTGTCTGTGGGTTTGGCCGCATCGGCAAGGAAATCTGCAAGATTCTCCTGGAGCATCACCGGCCGTTTTTGGTGATCGAAAAGGATGATGGTGAGCTCAAATCCCTGGAGGAACTCCAGTATATCTGGTTCAAGGGTGACGCCTCGGATGATGAGGTGCTCTTGAATGCCGGAATCGAGCGGGCAAAGGGTTTGGTGTCGGTGGTTGCCTCGGATGCGGACAACCTCTATATCACCCTGACCGCACGCGGTCTGAATAAGGATTTGTTTATTATGGCTCGTTCCAGCGGTGGGCAGGGTGTGCAGACCAAACTCAAACGGGCGGGTGCGACCAAGGTTATCTCGCCGTACTCCATCGGCGCCCGGCGCATGGCCCATCTCATTGTTCGGCCCACGGTCACCGATTTTATCGATCTCACCATGCGGGCCGGTGAACTCGACTTGATCATGGAGGAGTTGCGGGTGACTGCCGATTCGCGTATGGCAGGAAAAAACCTGATTGAGTCGGAGATCCGCAAGCGGTATGACGTAATCGTAGTTGCGATCAAGCGTCTGGACGGCACCATGCTCTTTAATCCCAAACCCGATTCGGTGATTATGGTCGATGATATCCTCATCGTGCTCGGTGCCAGCGAACACATCATTGGCTTGGGGAAGGAGATGTGATCCCAGAGGGGCTGAAATCAAAGCGTGTTCAAAACGCCCTCATATTAAAGAATTTATGTAAGAGAGATCCCTCACCTCCGTTCGGGATGACCTTGATAAGTGGCTGCGCTGATAAAGCCTCGCATCACCTCAATGTCGTCTCGACCAACGGGAAAGATCTCCTTTGATCCTTCCGTTCCCTCAAATCGATCGCACAATATTCAACATCTCCCGCACCGCTTGATCCAGGCCAACCAGAACCGCACGGCTGATTACCGCATGGCCGATGCTCAACTCCTCGACAAAGGGTAGGGCGGCAATGGGGTGGGTGTTGCGGTAATCAAGCCCATGGCCGGCATTAACCCGCAGGCCTGAGTCATAGGCCAGCTCCGAGGTTTGCTCGATGAGATGGAATTCCTGCTCCTGCTCATCTTCGCTCTCGGCATCACAGTAGCGACCGGTGTGCAGCTCCACATAGGTTGCACCGACATCGATCGCCGCCTGAACCTGCTCCGCATTGGGATCAATAAATAGGGACACCGGGATCCCGGCCTTGCGCATCTTGCTGATGGTCTTGGTCAGTTTCTTGGCATGAGCGACGACATCCAATCCGCCTTCAGTGGTCAGCTCTTTGCGTTTTTCCGGCACCAGAGTAATCATATCCGGCACGACTTCCAAAGCAATATCGACAATTTCTGGCACGTTGGCCATCTCAAGATTGAGCTTGGTCTTTACTGTCTGCCGCAAGAGGCGTACGTCGCGGTCCTGGATGTGGCGCCGATCTTCACGCAGATGCACCACAATACCCTCGGCACCGGCAAGCTCGCAGATACCTGCTGCAAGAACGGGATCCGGCTCGGCTCCGCCCCGGGCTTGGCGGATGGTCGCGATATGGTCAACATTGATGGCGAGAAAGGGCATATTGGTTCTCCTTTGGCTGTGCAGTTGCTTAAATAATTCTTTTTCGAAATCCCACATACGGATCGCCTCTTCCTCGGACCGTTCATGGTCGTAGCCGATCAGGTGCAGCAGGCCGTGGATGATCAGCTCGATGAGGCGGTGGTGCAGACTGTGCTGTTCGGCTATAGCCTCGCGCCGGGCGGTATCCACCGAGATAAGAATATCGCCCAGTTCGTTGTCCGGGATTGAAAACCCAGATTCCCCCTCGCCTGCAGGGAAGGAAAGGACGTTGGTCGGTCCTTGTTTGTGGCGATATTGCTCGTTGTAGGCAGCCATCTCGGCATCGTCCATGAGCACGATACTTACCTCGGTTTCCTCAAGCCCAAGTTGGTGCTGGAGCTGTTCGGTCCGTAGCTGGAGGAAACGTTGGTTGAGCGGCAGGTGTTTGATCGACGGGTTGAGAGTGAAATGGGCGGGCATGTTCAGACCTCGCTTTTCTTGGCAGAGTGGCGGGTGGCCTCCTGCATTTCATAGGCGTGGATGATCTCCTGCACCAGCGGATGGCGGACTACGTCGGATTTGGCAAAGTGACGAAAGGCGATCCCCTTGATGCCGGTGAGGATCTTTTCTGCCTGGATCAAGCCGGATTTATTGGCCCCGGGCAGGTCGATCTGGGTAATGTCTCCGGTGATCACTGCCTGCGAGTCAAACCCGATCCGGGTGAGAAACATCTTCATCTGTTCGCGGGTGGTGTTTTGGGCCTCATCAAGGATGATAAAGGCGTTGTTGAGCGTCCGACCGCGCATGAAGGCCAGCGGTGCCACCTCGATTGCGCCGCGTTCAGTCAGCTCTTGGGTTCGTTCTTGGCCGAGCATGTCATTGATTGCATCAGTCAGCGGGCGCAGGTACGGATCGACTTTTTGCGCCATATCCCCAGGGAGAAACCCGAGTTTTTCTCCAGCCTCCACCGCTGGGCGGGTGAGGATGATTTTTGACACTTCTTCCCTGGAAATTGCCGAAACAGCCATAGCTACGGCCAGATAGGTCTTTCCGGTTCCGGCCGGACCAATGCCGAAGACAATATCGTTTTCGCGGATGGCCTCGATGTAGAGCTTTTGATTAACCGATTTGGGCGAGATCACCCGCTTGTGTGAGGTGATACAGACTTTATCAAGAAAAATCTCCTCCAGCCGTGCCTTGGGTGAAGATTCCAGAATCTTGATCCCAAAGGCAATATCCTGGCTGAATACCGGATACCCTTTGAGCAATAGTCCATACATCTGCTCCAGTGTGGAGGCGGCCAGTTCCACTGCGTGCGTCCGGCCCTGGATCTGTACTTCGTTACCGCGGGCATTTATGGCAACGCCCGTGGCCTGCTCTATGGTATGCAGGTTGCGGTTTAGGTCGCCAAAGAGCAGCTGGGCAACCCGGTTATCGGTAAAGGATAGCTCTTTGGTGGTTTCCAGATTGAGAGCAGCCGATTTCACCTTATTTGGCTCCTGCGGCGGCAAGGGCCTCGTCAACCATCTGCTGCATGGCCGCAAGGGAACGGTCGCGTACCGGCTTGGTGTTGATAAACAGTGATGGCGTGGCGGTAATATCCGCAGCTTGAGCATCGGTGGCGTCTTTGGCGAGCTGTGCCTGCACTTCCGGGCTGACCAGATCGGCGTGGAATTTCTCCATATTCAGGCCGATTTTCTGGGCAGTCTCTTCGACTGTGCTGTCCGTCCAATTTTTAATTTGGAACAGGATGTCGTGCATTTCCCAGAATTTTCCCTGCCGTTGGGCTGCAATCGCTGCCAGGGCAGCGTTCTCGGCATATTGATGCATAGGCAGAGGCATGTGCTTAAACACAATGCGCAGCTTATCCTGGTTTTTCGCCAGCAACTCGGTCAGGACTGGCTCGAGTCGACCGCACCAGGGGCATTCGAAATCCGAAAACAGGACCAGGGTCACCGGAGCATCGATCTTGCCGCGCACTGGGGCGCCGGTGATGTCGATATTCTGATTAAAGCTGATATCCACCGCGCTGTAAGTCTTGGCCTTTTCGTTGGCCAGGTAGAGAATGTCGCCGCGGGCGGAAATGTCGATCGCGTTTACCCCGGGATCCACCGGCATTACGCCCAGCGGTCTGCCATTGGGGGCGAAAATATAAATTTTGGCGTTGTCCCCTAAAATGAAAACCCGTTTGTTGTCGAGGGATTGGGCAATGTCAACCGGCTTGGCGGGAATCGACCACGACGTCTGGATCGACCAATTCAGATTACCGGCAGAATCGTTGGTGGGTGCGGCTTGGGCGTGAATGGAGAGGGGGAGTAACAGGGCGGCGGAGAGAACGATTTTTTTCAGCATGGGAAATTGGTATCCTTTCGCGGAAAGGGGTTTGAGGGCTCTGGGTGCCCGTGGCTGGTGAAAATGATGTTCTTTGATCATATCTTCTTGAAATTCCAGGGGGATGGGTGTCCGTCCCGGAAAATAACCCACACTATAATGATAGAGGCGGCAATGCGCAAGCAGCAAGCCTCGTCATTGGGCAGGCAAGAGCTTGGTTGTTGGCGTGCTCAGTTCCCAATAACCCTGATACGGGGGGATAGGGCAGGGGGGCGGCCTGCGAGAAATCTGGGGGTGGAAAAGTCAAATTAGGACATTTTTTACTGATCTCGTTGAAAACAGGATGTTTTGAAAAAACACTACATGTTGCACCGTTTATTGTTGATGCTCTCTATATGTTGTGATAATCTGCCGCAGCCGAAACCGAGGTGGCCTTGATAATTTCCCTGGCTGCCGTCTCGTTCAAAAGGCCGATGCCGCAAGGTTTTGCGGTGAACCTGCCATTCATATTCGGGCGTTCGATCCCGTTTCGTTACTTTAGAGAAGTAGACCAAATGACCACTAGCAAAGAGGAAAACATGACCAGAAGCATCACCCGTCAGCAGCTCACCGAAACCGCAGAGACCGTTCTCGAGAGGAGGTACTATCTGAAGGATGCAGAGGGCAAACCGATAGAAAATTGGGAAACCCTTTGCCGTCGGGTCAGCAGCGCCGTGGCCCTGGTCGATCAGGGTCAGCCGGACTATGAGGGCCTGGCCGATCGTTTCTTCAGTATGATCTACTACCTCGATTTTCTTCCCAATTCACCCTGCCTAATGAACGCAGGTACCGATTTGGGCCAGCTTTCCGCCTGCTTTGTTTTGCCAGTGGAAGATTCAATGGACGGTATTTTTACCTCCATCCGCAACGGCGCCCTGGTTCACAAGACCGGTGGCGGCACCGGCTATTCCTTTTCCCGGTTGCGGCCAAAAAATTCGGCGGTCCGCTCAACCCAAGGCGTGGCCTCCGGACCGTTGAGCTTTGCCGCAGTCTTTGATGCGGCCACCGAAACCATCAAACAGGGAGGGAAACGTCGAGGCGCCAACATGGGCGTGCTTCGGGTCGATCATCCCGACATCCTCCAGTTCATCGTTGCCAAGCAGGATCAGACCCGCTACACCAACTTCAACTTCAGTGTCGCCATTACCGATTTGTTCATGGAGGCGGTCAGAAACGATGAGGAATACGATCTGGTCGATCCTTCCAACGGCCAGGTTATCGAGACCCTGCGCGCCCGTGAGGTCTTTGATAAAATCATCGATCTCGCCTGGCATAACGGTGAGCCCGGAGTACTGTTCATCGATGCCGCCAACCGCGACAACTCCACGCCCCAACTGGGCAAGTTCGAGGCAACCAACCCCTGCGGCGAGCAGTGGCTCCTGCCCTATGAGTCCTGCAACCTGGGCTCGATCAATCTCGGCCAATACGTCAAGGAAGGGAAGGTCGACTATGATCGTCTGGGGGAAACCACCCGACTGGCGGTACGGTTTTTAGATAATGTCATCGACTGCAACCGTTTTCCCATTCCCGAGATTGCCGAGATGACCCAAAAAACTCGTAAGGTAGGGCTGGGGATCATGGGTATGCACGACATGCTCATCCAGCTTGAACGGCCCTACGGCAGCGAGGAGGGGCGCGAAACCGCCTCCGAGGTCATGGCTTTTATCCGCAAAGAGGCCGAGGTCGCCTCGGTTGCCCTTGCCGCCTTGAAGGGACCTTTTCCAGCCTACGACAAAACCTTTAACAAGTATCCGCCCCGGCGTAACGCCGCCCTGACTTCGATCCAGCCCACCGGCACCGTCTCGATGATCGCGGACTGTGCTTCAGGCTGCGAGCCCTATTTTTCCATCGTCATGATCAAAAACGTCATGGACGGTGACCGCCTCTTGATGGTCAACAAGCTCTTTGAGAAGGCGGCCCGCAAACAAGGTTTCTACTCCGCCGAATTGATGGAGAAGGTAGCTTCCTCCGGTACGGTCATCGGCCACAAGGAGATCCCGGAGCGTTGGCAGGAAATTTTCCGCACGGCCCAGGATATCAGCCCGGAACAACACATCCGCATGCAGGGTATCCTGCAGAACAACGGGGTCGATTCCTCAATCAGCAAGACCATCAACCTGCCGTCTTCCGCCACCCAGGACGATGTTCGCACCTCCTATATGCTCGGCTTTGAACTCGGCTGCAAAGGCCTGACCGTTTACCGCGATGGTTCCCGCGATCATCAGGTGCTTAACACTGTGGCTTCCAGCCCGGATAATACCGCAGTCGCCGGCAGCGATGGTCTGGTACAGAAGTCCACCCTGCCCGATGTCCTCAGTGCCAAGCGTTATCGGCTCAAAGACATCAACCAGGAGACCATTTACCTTATCGTCTGCTTTGATGAGGAAGAGAAGCCAATGGAGGTCTTTGCCAAATTCCCCTTTGATAACCGAGTAGACTTGAAAGACAAATCCACCATGTGGACCACCACCTGCCGTCTGGTGTCTTTGGCGCTGCGCTACCAGATTCCCATGGATGAGATCATCAAGCAACTGGACCGCTCTTCCGGGCACATGCTCGATCTGCCTGCCCAGCTGGGTAAATTATTAAAATCGTTTATGGCAGCCACCCAGCATGGATTTGCGTCGATTTGCCCGGAATGTCAGGGGAAACTGTTATTTGAAGAGGGGTGTGAGGTGTGTAAGGATTGCGGATATTCGAAGTGTTCGTGATGGGGAGTGGTAAGATGAACGACACGGAACTACAGGGGATTGTGCTACATAAATACTATGAGCGTCGAAGGGAAGATATGTTTTGCCCCACACCAGATGATTTTAGTGGTCAACTCTCAATGCAAGAGATCCTTGCCATAAGCAAACAGTTGGGAGAACAAGGACTCATAGAATGGAAGTCTATTAGCCCGTTGGAAGAGGAGACTGGGTATGGGAAAATATCTTCACCCGGGATAGACAAGATCGAAGGCAAAGATACCCCTGCTAATCAAACCAAAATCGTGCATAATACAAGCGTTACAATTTCCAACGCTTCAAATATTAGGCGATGTCCCCACTTGGTTGACAAAAAGTCATGACTTGCATTACACTTGCCTCATCGAATTTAATTTTGAATTAGGAGGCAATCGATGGCTGAGCTTGATCAATGTTTCTGCCCCAACGAAAAATG
>JAQUEZ010000220.1 GCA_028684915.1 Desulfobulbus sp. | reverse complement strand
GAGTTTCTCCTCGTTCAGGGCCTTTTCATGCGAATATATCCGCTCAGTTCTGGTCGATTATCTTTGATGCCCACGATTTTGTCCACCACCTGGCGGACATCGGCCAGGCATCACCGCCCCTTGGGATTGCTTTGGGCGCATTGGCATCCACCACTCTGTTTTTCTCGGACAATCCGTTCCAGAATTGTGGAGCGCCCCCTGTGATCGAGGCAATCCTGTTCAATGGCTTGTTTGGTGTAGCCAAAACAAAAACACACCGTATCCGAATCGTTGAACACTTCGGTTTTCACAGGCGGAAAGGGCTGTTTGTGCATTGTCATTGATCTCTCTCAATATAGTCCAGCACCCAGAGTTTCAATCAAAATACGGTGAATGAAACATCTTCCACTCTTCAAATCCATTCTTGTACCAATACATTTCAGCGGTGATCCCCCATTGTTGTGCTTGTTTCAGGGCATGATAGGCACGTTCCATACCGGTACAGTAAAAAACGACAAGATTGTTGTCGCCAATGGCCTTGGCAAGATTCTCCTTGGTCATTTTGTTTGAGGGGTCATTGGCGATGAAGTAAGGAAGGTTGATGGCCCCTTCGATATGACCAAGAGAGAATTTATATTCAGGACGATTGTCAATAAAGACAGCGCCGCTTTGTAAAAAGTGTTCCGTTTGTGTTCTGTCGATAATTTTGACATCTTCGATGGCATGAACAGCACTGGCGGTGATCATCACAAGCCCTACACAATAGTGTAATTGTTGTACAATGTTTTTAATCATGCCAACGATTTCGTAAACATGTGGCAATGTTGCGCCGCATTGCATTTCAAACGACTCACACTCTTATTTTTTTGTGGCATTGATAAAATCCTTTGCCTTGTCTCCTCTGAGATATTCGGCAAGACCAACCGCGCCATCGACCAAATATTTTGATCGATATCCTTTCAAGGTCAGGTAGGTTCGTGCTATTTCTGCCCGATCATAATGAGGACAAATGGTGACGATAATTTTGTTTTTATCAAGTTCAGCGAGCCGTGCAGGAAGCTCGTTCAGAGGAATGCTCTTGATAAATCCAAAACTGTACGCCTGATATTCTTCCGGAAAACGAATATCGATAATCTGGACAGATCCCTGTTTGTAGAGTTCCAGCATTTCAGGGATGTCAATTTTCATATTTTTTCGTTCTTTGTAATCAAACGATTTGAGATAGTCGTCAAATGAAATGTCATTTCCATCTTGTGCTAACAGAGGGGCATGCACTAAAAGTGCAGCAAGTAACATCGCAATAAAGCTAAAATTCTTCATCATATTCTCCTTGGTCATAACTTTAATTTTAAAAATGCATCGTCGTCACGATGCGGTACATGAGCACCTTTGCAGGCGATCAAATCTCGGCTACCTTTGCTGCATACTGACTTGCCGCCCAGGCCAGCAGTGCCCTTGTCCGTTTTCCTGTTCCGTATGGCAAACACCACCTATATCGCTTCTTTCGATTTGCAGGGTTGTATGGTGTATATTGAAATGATGGCGTAAGTATTCTGCTGTTTCATGGAGAAATGCATCACTCCCACCGGATTGCATGATCAGATGCGCTGTCAAGACGTTCTCCGTTGTGCTTGTGGCCCAGATGTGCAGGTCGTGAACGCACTGCACTTCCGGAATGGCCGTCAAATACTCTAAAACTTTTTCCGCGTCGATGTGGGGAGGAACTCCGGCCATGGTGAGATGGAGCGATTCTTTTAATACCCCCCAGCCGGCAACAAGAATGAACAACGCTATGACGATGGATAATGCAGGATCGAGAATATTCCAACCGGTCGCGGTGATCATCAATCCCGACACCACCACGCCGGCGGAGACAGCGGCATCTGCAGCCATGTGGAGAAATGCCGCCTTGAGATTGAGATCTTTTTTGCGTCCCGCCATGAACAACAAAGCGGTCACGGTGTTAACGACCACTCCGATGGCAGCGACCACGGTGATTGTCATGCCGTGAACAGGAACCGGTGACCGCAGTCGATCGACCGCTTCCCAAATGATCACCCCAATGGCAACATAGAGAAATAGCGCGCTGCCAAGAGAGACAAGAATAGTTCCGTTTTTAAACCCATAGGTGTGCTTGGCTGTTGCCGACCGCTTGGCGACCGCCATGGCCGCCCACGCAATGAGTAATGTCATGACATCGCTCAGATTGTGTCCCGCGTCGGCCACCAGTGCCAGCGAGTCGGCAAACAGGCCATAACCAGCCTCCACCCCGACATACAACAGATTGAGCACTGTGCCGATGGCAAAAGCCCGGTTGAAATTATCGGGGGCGTGATGGTGATTATGCTCGTGTGCCAAAATAAATCTCCTTACATGGCAGGAAGGTCTTTGATGTTCATGCGCAGAAATCTGGCTTTAAATCCGCTGGTTACCAGCTCGTTATAAGCCATCTTGGCACGCGCCCCGGTGGCGCAGTAAAGATAGAGCATCTTGTCCTTGGGCAACGTGGCTTCTTGCGCGGGGAGTTCATCCAGAGGGATATTGATGGCGTTGGCGATGAGCGGCTGCTTGCCGATTTCATCCCGGCCACGTACATCAATGAGCAGAACATCCTTTCCTGTGCTCGAGACTGCCTTGCGGAAATCGTCCAGCGACACCTCGCCCTTCTCCAGCTTCCGTTCCCATTTGATCTTGGCGGTAGAGATCGGCCCCTTCTCAACCTTGCCCCCTGCTTCAACCCAGCTCGCATATCCTCCATCGAGGAGCGTTACAGCGGTGAATCCCTCATTGGTCAATAACTCCAATGCCTTCGTTGCCTCGTCGCCATACAACACGATGGGGGCATCACGGGGTAAATCCCGCAGGGTTGCATTGATTGCATCGGCAGACAGGTTGTAGGCCCCCTTGATCCGACCGGCCACACTCGTTTGTTTCGACCGAGTATCAATTACAAGAGCATTGCCGCTCTGAATATACTCCATGGAGGAGTAGGTGGGCAAAGACGCCTCCAGCCAGGCCGCCCGGCCCGTTGTGTAGACCCGGACGTTTGCAGATCCTTTATTTTTGGCTGCCGCTGCACTGGTTATGGCTGTGCCGCGCCCATGACCGCCATCATAGAATACCAAGAGCGTATTCTTGTCCTTGGGCAGCAGTTCGCTTTGCTGCTGTTCGGATAAGTCGATTGAAATGGAGACCGCACCGGGTAGATGTGATTGCTTGTAGCGATCCATCGGCCGGGGATCAACCAGGACAAAGGCGGCCCGTTCCTGCATGAGTCGCAACAGTTCATCGGTGTCGATATTGGTCACACCTTCGGGCAGGGTCGCTTTATTTTGCTGAATACTGGTGGCATAGGCCTCGTCACCTCTCAACTCATAGTCGATGGTGACAAAATGGCCTTCCGCGATCTCGTCAACTCCCTTGGTTGCGTCATCGAATTTTACTCGGACTGTTTGCGCGTTGGCACCCGACCCGACCGTCAAAAATATGGTTTGGGCTCGCTTGGAGAAACCCGCGACCTTTCCCTTGTAGTTTGTGGTTGCGGGTGAACTGCCAATTTCCTTGGCAGAGGCCGACCGTTTTTCCTGCTCCCTGTTGGCGCAACCACCGGCCAGCAGCATGAGCGCCAAACAACATCCACACCATTGCAACAGCGTATTGTTCAAAACTAACCTCCAATTGAATAGCGAATCACGGAGAACGAGTACACAGACAAGCTCCTCATGCATACATCTGGGAAGGCCGCCAAGACTCCATCGTGACTGCCTGCCCGTTTGTTCTTATGAGTGCCAACATGATGATTGAACCGACCACGAACTGGGTTGTACAGATGGGATAAAAAGCACACTGGACTCGGCATGACGTGCAATATGGTGGCTCACGCTGCCAATAAAAAATTCTTCAAGCATGTTTCGGCAACGGGAAGCCATGACGACCAATTGCACTCCATGCTCTTGTATCCAGCGAAGAATTTCCTGCGCTGGAGCGCCTTCACGTATCTCAACTTATATCTCGGCTTTGCCGAGCTCTTGTAAGATCTCCCGCATATTCATCAACTGGTGCAACCTGGTATCGCCAGCCTCATCTGACCGAATTCCTTGGCCTTGGTCATGGAGAAGTTGTTGGACATGAAAAAGCGTTACCCTTTGTGCGCCGCAGGCCACCAGTTCCTTGACGCAGGTGAACGCATGAGTTGAATTGTCCGAGAAGTCGGTGGGATAGAGCACATGCTCATTGAATCGAAAATGGCAGGCACTATCTCTCTTCCCCCTTGATCCCAAATCACCCCGCAGGCAGAGCACCGGTTTGCAGGCATGGTGCATGATATCGTTGGCAATCCCTCCCAGAAAGGTTTCGCCAATAAAAGAATGTTCCCGTGTGCCGACTACAAAGAGGGAGTAATTCTCCCGCACGGCTATTTGATTGAGTTGATGTTTCGTGTCGCCTGATATAATTCGCGTTTCAACCGAGTACCCTTGGGTTGTGAGAATTTCCTTTTGTTGTCGGAGAATATCGTTCAATACTTTGGCGTCATAAGCGACAACTGTTGAATCGTATTCTTCAGGGGAGAGGCATTGCAAAAGCAGGCAATGACGAGCACCATATATCTTCAGATTATCAAGGCAATGCACCATCGAAAACGATGCTGGGGATAAATCCGTTGCAACGATGAACCGGTTGAACATGGAAGTCTCCTTCCCCGTGAACAATCTTGGCGAATTACACTATTGCCAGGAGTGGTTGGCTTATGAAATAAATTCCCAGGGCACCGATACAAACACCGGCAAGTTTACGAAAGAGTCCGCTTCCTTGTTGCCAGGCGCTGTTTTCCAGAAAACGTTTGACCATGGCGGTGGAACTGCCAGCCACGGCAATGGGAATGCAGTGACCAATGCCGAAAAGCAGGATAAAGACAACTCCGGTGAGGACCTTCTGTTGTACGGTAATGATGGCAAGAATGGGGGCAATAAAGCCAAAGGTGCATGAACCGGAGAGAACGCCGTAGGCCAGGCCAAGAACAAGTGCGCCAAACAACCCTTTCACCTTAATTTTGGCCATAAGTCCGCTGGACATGGAGCATTTGGCCACGCCGAGAATATCTAGGGAAACCCAGACAAGAATGGCGCCCACTGCAATACTCATATAAGGGCCGACATCGCCGAGCATGCGGCCAAGCATGGCGCAGACAACACCGATAGCGGCGATGGTGATGAACAAGCCGAGTGTAAACACCACGGCATAAAGAGCCGCCTTCTTTCCTGCCACGATTTGATTCTGTCCCGCCACATAGCTAACGATGAGCGGGATGGAAGCCAAGTGGCAGGGGCTGAACAGCACGCTAACCATTCCCCAGAGGAAACAGCCCAAGGCCCCCAAAAGGAGGCCTTGAGTCATCCAGGCGTTGATGATGAGGAAAAATTGATCCATGGGTTATTTAACCCCTAATTTGGTGAACATGTTGACAATGGATTGCTTATCCAAGAAGCCCTCATGTCGGGTTACTTCCTTGCCTTGGGCGTCATAAAAGATCTGCGTGGGGATGGCCTGGATTCCGAATTTTGGCCCTGCCTCGGAATTTTCCCAGACATCAATGAAGATGACCGCTGCCCGTCCTTGATATTCCTTGGCCAACTCGTCGATAATGGGAGCCATCATCTTGCAGGGAATACATTTTTTTGCGCCTAAGTCGACCATGGTCACCAGACCGGGGGCCGGGACCTGCGGTAAAGACTCAGCCTTGACTGGCGTTTGCGTGAGCGTAAGGAGTCCAATAGATACACATAGGGTGAGCGTCATCAAGACGCTCGGAATAGAAAACTTTCGCACCATCAACTCCTCGGTTTAGAGATAAATCATCGCTTTGCTGATGACCGAGGCTATCGATTCCGGGGTCACCTCGGTTTTTCCCTTGTCGAAGCCAATATCACTTAACCGAAGGTGAATCACCCTGGTAAACCCTGAGTTCTCGAGTGTTTTTCGGGTGCAGTCGAGTTGGCAGCCATCTATGGCCAGGATTGATTGGGCCGCCTCGGCAGATTTGACGATGCCGCTGACCTTGCCACTAATCCCTGCCAGGCAAGCCATCTTTCCAGCGCCGTCCCTCGTCAGTTTGCGTGCCGC
The DNA here is from genome assembly GCA_028684915.1 of Desulfobulbus sp. Next base: position 3,881 of record JAQUEZ010000220.1, on the reverse strand, counting down.
CTGATCAGCCAGTTCACCGACATCGGCACACCCTGAACAAGAAAAAATGATCTTGGGACCTGCATCCCCACCACCGCAGGAACAACCGCATCCGCTTTGCATTGCACTCATTGCTTTCTCCTTTTCATTTACTGTAACAGCTTTTTCATATCTTCCAGCGACGGAATCTTGCCAACACTCTTCACTTCACCGTTTACCACCAAGGCGGGAGTCATCATAACGCCATGGGACATGATCTGATTCACGTCAGAAATTTTTTCGAACTCACAGGCAATGCCCAATTCCTTGGCGGCGGCCGCTGCCGTGTCCATGAGTTTCGTGCATTTCGCGCATCCGGGTCCCAGAATTTGAATCTTCATTGTCTTTCCCTCATTCAAAAGAGTTTAAAATACCGTACCAAAAAACATACCGCTGAACGTTGCCATCACAATCACCAGGCTGACAAAGGTGACTGTTTTTTTCACTCCAAGCACACTGTTGATGACCAGCATGTTGGGCAAACTCAGAGCTGGTCCTGCCAGGAGCAGAGCCAGTGCCGGCCCCTTGCCCATACCGCTGCCGATGAGGCCTTGCAGGATGGGTACTTCGGTCAGGGTGGCGAAATACATGAACGCACCGGCAAACGAGGCGAAAAAGTTGGCCTGCAAGGAATTTCCGCCTACGGCCCTGGCAACCCACTCCGAGGGGATCAGACCTTCATGACCAACCCGGCCAAGTAAAGCACCGGCAATAAGTACGCCAAAAAGTAGCAACGGCAGGATTTGTTTGGCAAAATCCCACGAAGTGGAAAACCAGTCACCCATTTCCCCTTTGTCCGTGCTGGTAAAGACGGAAAGCCCGACAAACCCGGCGGTGAATGGGATAATGGGCTGACCAGGAAAAAGCAGCGCCAGCCCCACTACGGCTACGGCGATCAGACCGATTTTCCAGGCACGCATCTGGAACCAGGCGATAAGCATTAGGCCCAAGGCTACCGCAAAGCCTGACGTGATAATCCATTTTGCCGCATAAATACTGGCCCAGGCTCCTGTGGCCTCCTGTGGCTTACCCCAGTTGGCAAAAACCAGGATGCCAACCATTGAAGCAAAATACAGGCCGTTTTGTAAGAGCGTGTGTTTGACGGGCTCTTCCGGCATAGCCATCTGCATGGCAACCTTTTCTTTTTCCTCCTTACGGAAAATAATCGCCATCAAGGCGCCGATAATCACGCTAAACGCTATGGCTCCCACTCCTCGTGCTATGCCCATCTCCACGCCGAGAACCCTGGCGGTCAGCACGATTGCCAGCACGTTGATTGCCGGTCCGGAGTAGAGAAAGGCGCAGGCCGGGCCAAGGCCCGCGCCCATTCTGTAGATCCCGCTAAAGAGAGGGAGGATGGTGCAAGAGCAAACCGCAAGGATAGTGCCGGATACAGCAGCAACGCCATAAGCTACAACCTTGTTGGCCGCCGGCCCCAGATATTTCATCACCGAAGCCTGGCTGACAAAAACTCCAATCGCCCCGGCAATGAAAAAAGCCGGAACTAGACAGAGAAGCACATGTTCCTGAGCATACCACTTGACGAGGTGAAAGGCCTCCAAGATAGCATTGTCAAAACGCTCCGTTCCCACCGGCAGATAAAAACAGGCGAGGAAAACGCCAATGATCAGCAAAAGATATTTCCACTCAGCTTTCCATTCCATGACCGCTCCATTGCTTATTTGACAAAATAACCATGTAAAAGGCAAAAAATAACGAAATGCTCAAGCCAGCATTTCAACCTGCTCTTTTACGGTTGCCTTGATGACAGCTTCTACGCATGACATGTATTTGAGAATGCACGGCACTTTAAGCCGATAATACACTTGCTTGCCTCGTTTCTCATCCTCAACGACTCCGGCCTGCTTAAGAACCGATAAGTGCTTGGAGATTGTTGAGAAATCTGCATCAATAAACTCTGCCAATTCGCAAACGCATTTTTCGCCATCGGCAAGTTGTTCTGCCATCCATAGTCGGGTTGGATGACCTAATGCTTTCAAAACATTAGCTTTTGCTTCAATAAGTGCCATTTCTTTTGCATTCGGCGGTTGTCTTTTCATGGGTTATTTGGTAAATCAACCATGCGTCTTTGTCAAGAAATTTCACCTCGGGAGGACTCACTCCTCTCTCGCCAATTGCAAAAAAAGAAAACGATCAACAACCGACACACTCGATTATGCACACACAAAAACACCTTGTATCCATGCGATGGGTTGGATGGGCTGCTTTGCTCGCCAGCCTATTGATCGTTGTCCAGATTGCAATTCTTTTGCTCGGCAAAGAAGGACTATGCCTGAGCCAAGGGTGCCAGGTGGTCGACCAATTGACCAGGGTGTCACCTTTACTCTTCAATATCGCAGGGCTTTTCTTTTTCCAGGTAGTTTTTTGGGGTGGGTATCGGGTCAAAAGGGAGGATACAAGCCGGTCGCAATTGGTGCGTTTGCTCCTGCTTGCCGGCCTTGCCGCTGAAGGCGTTCTGGTTGGTTTTCAGCAGATAATTGCGGGTGCTTTCTGTACCTATTGTCTGATTGTATTAGGGTTTATCATCCTGCTTAATCTCCTAGCTGGCTTTAAACAGTTGCTTGCGGGCGCTTTTGTGTTCGGGGTGGTGCTTTTGGCTTTTTCAAGTCTTGAATTCCAGAACAATCCTAAAAAATCCAAAACGCTCCATGAGGGCGTTTTTGCCAGTAGAACTGGCCCATCATCGGCGACCACGGTCTATCTTTTTTATTCTTCCACCTGCGCTCATTGCCAACGAGTTCTGGAGGTCATGGCGAAAAAATCGGCGATATCGATGCACTTCAATCCCATCGATACCATCACATCGATTAACGTGCCAGGTGTGACCCTGAACGGGCAGTACGATCCCAAGATCAATAAAACATTGCTCGAGTCGCTGGATATCGAGGAAATTCCGGTCCTGCTGGAACGAAAAGCCAACGGCTATGCCATTATCAAAGGCGAAACCGCGATTATGGCCTATTTTGATGGTTTGGATGCCCAAAATCAGCAATCTACGATTTCAACGGGTGGGCGGTTGCAAGCATCACCAGAAATCGACTCATTACTTCCTCGGGCAAACAATGAAGTGGATGGGTGTTCAGTCAATACTGATTGCGACGCTATTCCTTCATTGCCGGCAACTCTTCCTGCCAGATGAACAGGTAAAGAGGCGAGGAATTCGACATTATCGTCGAAAGAGGGGCGTACAATGTCGACCGCGATGAAGACAGTGAGGAACAACCTTTGAAAATTTTGAGAACACGAGGCAAAAGCCATGTGAGATGATATTGATCTGGCCTATTTCAAACAACGCCTCACGGTCACAGAGGCGGGTCAAGAAGCACGAAAAGAAGATTCTCCCCTTGAACTTGACCAGACACGGACAGGCCGCCTTTCCCGTATAGACGCAATGCAGCAGCAAGCCATGACCCAGGCGGCGGCACGTCTTTCTGTTGCTGAAGGACAACGTATCCAGGCCGCGCTCAGACGTCTAGAGTCAGGTGAGTATGGTTTTTGCATGGTTTGCGACGAGGAAATCAGCGCAGGTCGATTACGTTTCGACCCAAGTGTGTTGACTTGTATATCCTGCGCTCGACAGGCAGAAGCAAAATCAGTAGTGTCCGGTTAAGAATTTGCAGAGAGGCTCCAAGACAAAAAAACGTATAACCCGTTAAATCTGCTTGACAAATCAACGGGGCGAGCCGGCCTGTTTTCATAGATTTCCTTTTAAGACAAGGAGTTATGAAAATGGCGCAATACCCGTTCAGGCTAGGAAGGCTGACTGCCAACAGCTACAATCGCCTCTGTGCCCCATTGCATGGGGCTTTGGAAACTCTCCCTCAACTTACGTCGCGAAGCAA
>JAQUEZ010000041.1 GCA_028684915.1 Desulfobulbus sp. | reverse complement strand
TATAAATTTTGTAAAGCATTAGATGAAGAATTATGGGAAGATAAAGCTGATCAATATTTAGATTTAGTTGCGGTTGGTTTACTCGCTGATTATATGGATACTAAAGATTTAGAAGTACTGATTCCTTGCCTCGCGTTTTAATCGTATGCAGCCAAAAGGAAGAAGAGAATTGCGATCGATATTCAACCGGCCACAAACGGCTCAATTATTGTAATCGATCACGGGGGAACCCCAAAGGCACCGTTTATCAGCGCACAAGCGATTGCAAGGTGCCGGAGGTGCAAGGCATCGGCCTGTGCAGCGTACACTTGTACGTAAACTGGCCGATAACACCGCAGATTCGGCGCCCCGTGATCGCTTACCAATTATTATTGTAACTAAAGGGTGCGCAGTGAGAGTACTTCTTGGTATTTATCAGGAGAAACATGAGATTGATGCACAGTTAAACGTCAAGGGTATCGAGGGAAAGGACATCTGTCATGTTGGCCCGTTTACCTCACGAACCCTGGCCATGGAATGGATGGATTTCATGGAAAAACGGCTCCAGCCAAGTCAGGTGGAACGATTGGTTGTAGGCCACCTCTATCCCAATACCTGGTACGGGACAGCCTTGGCACTGGAGTAACCGGGAGACGCCCTTGTTGGCGGCGCTCACGGAAACCAGCGCACCACCCGCGAGGGAGGACCTCGTCATGCCCAATATTTTTGCCGTTGGTGACATCCATGGATGTCACCAAAAGCTGGTCACCCTGCTCGGCCGCCTGCCGTTGAACCGTAAACGGGACATCCTGGTCTTCCTTGGTGATTATATTAACCGCGGCCCGGACTCACGCAAAGTGCTCGACACCCTGATATCTCTGCAGCGGAGTTACCGCCATGTTGTTTTTCTCAAAGGGAACCACGAGCAGGCCTTACTTGATTATGAACTTTACGGCGAACCCGAGGATCTGCGCCTGCTGCGGTCCATGGGCATTGATGCAACGGCGGAGAGTTATGGAACTTCGCTTCGCCGCCTGACCGATCTCTCCTGCATGCCGCCCGAGCACCAACAATTTCTCTTTGATCTCAAGCTCAGCTTCACCGCCGGCAACTACCTGTTTACCCATGCTGATTTCGACCCGGCCCTGACGACTCCCAATGAACTGGAGACACACCAAGAAAGAATGCAGCGACGCAACACCGAAGTCCGAGTTCTAGCCAGCCGTCGACTTGGCCAGGAGAACGACCTCACGCCACAACCGGACAAGGTGGTCATTTTTGGCCACTTGCCCTTTGCAACCCCTTTGATCAGGGCCGATCGCATCGGTATCGACACGGGTGCGGTCTACGGCAACCTTCTCACCGCAGTTCAGTTACCCCAACGGATTTTTTATCACGCCTGATCCGCCTCCAACGCCTGACTCGCCTCCATAGCGGTCAAAGCCGCGAGGCTGTCGAATTGTCCCCCGAGAAAGGCCTTGGCCAGGTAGGTTGGGATGGTATCGTTGCTCATCATCCCGTCAAGAAAACGGCTGAAACCAAACAGGCGGCCGATCATCACCAGTTGTCCCTTGATGCGTTCCTTATCCGCCCCGGTGAGTGAGGCGGTGACCAGATCCCCGACCACGGTGGTATAAAAACCGTTATGTTCCAGTACATGCTGGAAAAAGATCGCCCGCCGCCGGCTCCGCTCTAGGCCTGCGCCTCCGCCCTTGAAACGAAAACGGATATAATTGGCATGGCTATCCCGTCCGCAGACCGCATCCACCATGACAAAATGAAATTCCACCCGGGCATTGAGGTTGAGATAATCACGGGCGCTCAGCGCATAGTTGAAGGCGCCCACCGGACGCGCCCCGCGATTATCGAGCATAGTCCGCGAGAAGACCTCGGGCAGGGCATCGATATCCGAAGGGGCATACCAGCGCAACCCCGGCGTGGTCATGCCGTCGCAAAGAGCGGCCAGCGGCACAGAGAGTACATCCTCACGAGTCAGAGTACGACGTAGGGCCAGACGACGCCGGTGCTTTGGATTACGCCGACGAATGCCGCCGCCGAGATCGATCACGAGGAAAGAAAAGGGCACGCCGATTTCCATGGGCCGCAGCAACCCGCCCGCATCCTCGATCACCTGATCACCGGCGGAGAACATCGTCAGTACCGCCATCTCGTGGGTATAGCGGATAATGTCGTGGATGGATCGACATTCCGCCAAAGAAAAGGTGGGGCCGTAGGCATCGGTAAGATTGAGGGCCACGATCCGGTTGCGCAGACTCTGGCGAACCGGTGAGAGATTCACGGTTGCAGACGCGCTGGAAGAGTTGCCACGATTGCTCTTTTTATCCTCCAGCCGCTGTTGGTGACTGTGCAGCGCTTGTTCCCGGACCGAATCCGGGGCCTCTAAAACCAGGCCGTGATCCGCATCAACGAGCAGCCATTGCTGTTGCGCAAGATCGACCAGACTGGATTGGACACCGGTCATCATCGGAACCCCGCATTCTCTGGCCACACAGGCCAGATGGTCGGTGGGATTCCCCATGTCTACCAGCACCCCGGCACAATGGGGAAGAAAGCGGGCCGCATCGACAATGGAATGCGGTAGAGCCAGGATCAACGGTGCCTGGGAGAGAATTTGCGCCAGTTCCGACTCTAGTTGGTGCAACTCAAAGATCGAATGGATCAGCCGCACCCGCCCCACCGCCTTACCGGCGGAGGCACAAAAGCCGGTGCAGAGCGGCTCGCTTAGGGTCGGCACCTGGAGCCGCTGGCCGGAAGCCGCCGAGAGCCGCAGGGGGCGGGCCTGGAGGATACGCAAATTTCCCCGGGTGCAGGCCCATTCCACGTCCTGAGCCATCCCTTCCATACTCTCAATAGTGCGACCGACGGCCACCAATTGAGCGAGCAAGGTTTCATCCAGGAGGGGTTGCTCCGCCTCCTCGTCCGACACCCGCACCTTGCGTAACCCACCGCTGGCCTCAGGTACCTCTTTATAGGTTTTTCGTACAATATGCTGTTCAACCAGTTGCTGGCCTTGAACCGCAACAGTATCGCCCTGCTCCCCCAGGCTGCGCAGGGGCCGGTAAATATCCGCCGGCACCTCTCCTCCGACGGCGGTGGTCCCCAGGCCAGGAACCGCGCTGATCAACATCCGACCACTCTCGGGGTGGGACGGATCAACCGTAAACAGGACTCCGGCGGTTTCGGCTGGCACCATAACCTGCACCAGAACGGCGAGCTCGAAATCAAAAGGCGCAAGTCCGGCATTGATACGATAGGCAATGGCCCGGGCACTGAACCCACTGGCAATCACCCGACGACAGGCATCAAGCAGCGGCTCCTGGCCGCGAACATTGAGGAGCGAGGTAAACTGACCGGCAAAGGAATGCTCGACCCCGTCTTCGGCGGCGCCACTGCTACGCACCGACACGGCCAGAGGCTGCCCCACCTCCTGCCCATCCGCCCTTTCCTGGGCGGCCAACTCTTCGTAGGCTTGAAACAGGGCGGTGGTGACCTCAGGAGGCAGAGGCGTGCTCAAAATCAACTCCCGAATCCTGGCCGCGGCCTCCTCGGTCTGCAATCGGCCGATTTCGACATCACGCAGGAGAGGGCGGATCTGCTCGGCCAGCTGGCCGCTGTGGAGAAAATTTTTACAGGCCCGCACCGTACAGACAAAGCCATTAGGAACCGGCAGACCCATTTGTCGCAATCGGGACAGATTGACCGCCTTGGCACCCGCCTGCAACAGGGCGGTGGGCTCCAACTGATCCAGACCGATACAGGCCTTGCGGGCCAAGGCCATCTGTCCCAGGCTGCGCAACTCGCCGTGGATTTTCTCCCCCAGACGACCATGCAAGGAATACAGGGCTTCGTAGCGGTCATCGGCAAGCAGGTTGAGGCCATCGACCAACTCACTACTCACCCCGAGCAAATCATCGACCGTGGCCCGAATATCCGCTGGTTCGGCCCGGTGCAACTGCCCATCGAGGCTAACAATCAGTTCCAGGGCCTTACCGTTGTTTTCCAAGAAAATGCGAAAGCCATGATAGCGAGCCTTGAGTTCGGTCAGGGCCCACTGTTCCCGATCCTGGCGCTTTTGACGAAACCGCTGCAAGATTGACTTAACAAACTGCATCTTCCCCCTCCTCATCACTGCTGCCCTGGTAGAAGGCGGGCAAAAAATGGCTGGCAAAGGTTGCAAACCTGCTTTCCAAATCCGCCTCGCTGCGCATGTTGGTATCCTGCTGCCGGGTATAGGCGGTCAAGGCTCCCAAGGCAAAAAGAGCCGCCCGGAGGATATCAGGTTCCATCAATTTGAGACGTGCGATCACCAGATCGCCCTTGATACTGGTCTTGAACTCCATGGCCGCCAACACCCGACCGATAAATCGTGCCCGTCGTCCACGCCGTTCCGGATCGGCCAAGCCGCCGACAAAACGAAAATAGACGTAATTGCGGCTCATATCCTCACCAAGGTAGGCATCGATGACACTGAAATGGTACCCCATGCGTAGACTGAGGTTGAGATATTCACTGCCGACAATGGCCAGATTGGCACCAAGGGTGTCCGCCGGTGCGGCCAACAGGCCCATACTGCGTGGCATACCGGCAAGAATATCGCGCATGCCCAGACTCGGGGTTTCGGTATTCCAGGCTCGGGGGTCGATCAGTCCGTCTAAAAAGGCGCGAAAAGGAATCGAGCAGATCTGTGCAGGACTGGGCAGGGCATCGGCATCGGGCTCAATGCCGCTACCGATGTCAAGGACCCGGATATCCATTGGTAGACCAAGGGCCATGGGCCGGGTCCGCAGGGTGCCCAAACCGGGACGCCGTTCCTGGAAATGGGCCAGTTCATCCACTGCGCTTTCATGACAGAAATGGATAATATCATGAAATGTCCGGCAATTTTCAGGGACAAACTCGTGAATTTCCGGGTTGACCAAATTGAGCGGCTGGATAAAGCGAAGCAGACGCCGCAGCATGCGGTATTCCCGATCCTGGGGGGTCAGATCCATGGTCAGGGAATCAAAACGAAGCATCTCCTCGACGATACCGGAGTAAACCGTGGTCTCGCCGCCATCAACCGTCACCTCGACCCCGAGCGGCAGGTGTTCCAAGGCAGAGGGGAGACCAAAGATAGAGGGCAGGCGCAGCTCACGGGCCACAGTGGCCAGATGGCCGGCTGCCGAGCCAAATTCGGTGACCAAGGCCGCAGCCCGCTGCAACACCGGGGTCAGGTTGGGCGAGGCGACCCTGGCCACAGCCACCGCCCCAGGGGGAAAACTCTTTGGATCGGTGGTCTCATCGATATGGAACACCGGACCGGCACCCACCCCGGACTGCCCGGTCTGTCCGCCCTGACAGAGGATCGGCGCCTCGACCGACTCACCGGGTATATCGTCTACATCGAGATCAAACTTGAGTGGCCGCAAACGAGTGATACGGCAGACGCCGTCTTGCCACAGCTGCCAGCGAACCTCCAGGGGCGCCCCGTAAAGACGCTCCAGAAGCATGGCTGTTTCTGCCAGATTTTTTAGTAACCCCGGTTCGATCAGTCCCGACCCGCGGCCCAGCTGCCCATTCTCTGCCGAGGAATCGGAGGCCAGACGCCCACCTGCAAAACGGTGCCCGCTGGGCCGTTCAGGGATTAACGACTGGAGGAGTTCAAAGGGATGGGTCCGCCTGAGCAGGTAGTGGTCCTCGGCATTTTCGGGAGAAATGACCCGGGCCACCAGCCCATCGACCGCAGCAAAGGGGTTGCCGGCCAGGGGGCGGGTCTGGATCGTCCCCTTCAAAACAAAGGGGGGTTGTGGATGGATAAAGAGGGCACAGTTCACCTGGGGCGAGTGAATGGCGGGGATCTCCTCGGCGATTGTATGGACGATCTGCTCCAGACCGTGCAGCAGGAGTTCGACCTCGCAGCCACCTTCAATCGCCGTTCCACCTGGTTTGCGCTCAGCCAGCACCAGTCGATCCACCACCGTGGGTTCTATTCCCTGCCCTTCCACCCGGATCAGGCTTGCCTCGCGCCGTTCTGCATCCACCCGCAGGCGAAAACAACCCACTTCCTTCAGCGGCTCTTCATCTGCATCGATCTCCGTCACCACCACCGTCACCGCATCGCTCGGGTGCTCCTCAACCAGATGATGAAGGTGATCCAAAAGAGCTGCCCGTGCCTCCTCAAGCCGCCGACTACTCCTGCCTTCGGTGCCAATGGTCCACGATTGCAGGGGATCAAGGGCGCGGATGCCCTCCTCGGTGACCGCAAACCCATCCACCGGCGCCACCCAGGGGTGGTAAAACAACTCGGCCAGGCAGACCAGATCCATCCCCACTAAGGGTTCATGCTCCCAGCCAATTGCACTCAGCGGGAGCACAGCTTCATCGGCCAGGGCATGAACATTGTTGGCAAGAATATCGTCCAGCAGGGTCCGGATCTCTTGATAGCGATCATAGAGGGGAATGTGTTGGTTGCCGGTGAGCGCATTGAGGCTGTAGGCAACATGATGGACTCGATTGGCGATACTGCTCACCGAAGACTCGAGAAAGGCGCGGTCAAAGATATATTCGCCGCCAAGCGCCCGCTCCATCTTCGCCATCTCTTCAAGCACGGCGTTATTGAGCAGGAGAATACGTTTAAAATTATTGAACAGGGCCTGCAGGCGCCAAAAGCTGATTTCCTTGGCTGAATCCTGCCGGAAAGTGCCCAGTCCACGCCACCACTGCCGGATACCCGCGACCATGGTGGCCTCTTACGGTTGAGTTTGGGCCGGCAGTCCCCGGCGTTTTTCTTCGATTCGTTTGACACAATCTAAAATGTCGCGCAGTTTAAAGGGCTTGGCGACAAAATCAAAGGCGCCCTTACGATAGGATTCTTTGGCGGTCTCCAAGGTGGCAAATCCGGTGATCACGATCACCTGGGTATCCGGGGAAGAGGCCTTCGCCCCGTTGAGGATTTGGATACCGTCCGCGCCTTCCATCTTCAGGTCGGTGACCACAATATCGAAAGAGGTTTCGCGCAACCGGGCCATGGCCTGGGTACTGTCGGTGAAGGTTTCCACCGTATGGCCCATTTTCTGAAAGGCGGGTTTCAACCGCTTGCAGACAATGGGTTCGTCGTCCAGAACCAGGATCCGCAGAGGGGTCGCGGCACCGCTTGTTGTTGTCATCCTATCCTCCAATACAGGTCTGCATTGCCTGCAGAAAAAGTTGTACATGGTGGTCGACATCGCTGTCGTTGTGCATGCGGGCGTCGAGCTGACGGGTATAACCGACCAACCCCCCCAGCATACGCATGCGGGCAACCATGCGCTGCTGCGAGAGTTTTTTCAGGCGGCCGACCACCAGGTCTCCATGGACCTCCACCCGGAAATCATACTGCTGCAGGACCTTGGCGATAAAGGCCGCTCGCCTGGAACGGCGGATAAATTCGGTCACCCCACCCATAAAGCGGAAATAGATATAGTTGTCATTGATCGTATCTGCAATATAGGCATCGATAATGGTGAAATGATAGCCCAGCCGCATGTTGATGTTCATGTAGTGTTCCAGAACAACCACCAGGTTGCGGCCGATATCCTCCGGGCGAGCAAGCGAGGCGGAAAAGGTGCGGGTAAAGCTGGACATAAAACTGCCTAAGTCCACTGCAACCGGTTCGGTGCACCACATGCCCAGGCCACTCAATCCCAGGAGCAGCTCTTTGAGCGGCTGGCAAACGATCTGTTCAACCTTGACCACCGAGGATTCCGGGGCACAGGTGGTGCCACCACCGCCGTCGATCACCATCAGGCCAAGCGGCAACGTGGTTTTCAGTCGTTTGGGCGCGGAAAGATACCGTGCCCCCTGCTTCTCGCTAAGATGGATCAATTCCTCCACTGCCTTCTCGTGGATGAAACGGGTGATATCGTGGTAAGTGCGGCAGGCGGACGGGGTGAAATCATCTCCCTGCGGATCAAGGAGGTGCAGGGGGCTGATCAGCCTTAACAGCCGCCCGAGCAAACGGTATTCGTAGGAATCCTCGAACACCTCTTCCTCGATCAGCTCGAAATGGTCCAAGGCGCCGATATTACCCCGATACACCGCATTTTGGGTGGCATCCAGGGTGATCTCGTCACCGCTTTTAAGCATCGAGGTGGCAATCTCGGTGTTGACGATGGTCGGCACCCGGTACTCACGCGACAGGGTAGCCATGTGGCCGGTGGGTGAACCGACATCGGTGATAATCCCCTGCGCCTTATGCATGATAGCCGAATACCGGGGCGAGGTATAGCGGGTCAGTAAAATAGCGCCGTGGGGAAAGACGGCCAGGTCCTGATCGTTCTCCACCAAAAAGACCTTACCCACGGCGATCCCCTGCTGGGCGACAAAACCCTTGCCGGCAAAAATCACCTCGGCATCGCGGGTGGCCGCAGTGATTTCAGGCCCTGGGAAAGTGTCGCCGTGCAGACGCAACGGTCGGGACTGGAGAATAAAGAGGATCCCTTCAAGGCTGAAAGTCCACTCGATTTCCTGAGGACGCTTGTAATAGCGCTCGATGCTCATTGCCGCCTGGGCGAGTTGCGCCATCTGGGCCGGGATCATACTGGCCGCGTGCTGCATCGGATCGGGTAGATCCTGCCATTCGGTGCCGCTCTCCGGCGCCAGGACCAGTTGCCGCGGTTTGTCGGCCACGGTGAGGCTGATCAAGGAATACGGAGGTTTTCGGCTCAGAACAATGGTATCGGCGGAATGATCGCCCTGGACAACGGGTGCGCACAGCCCCCAAACAGAGTTAGCCAACATCGTGCCTTCACCGGCCTGCGGCGCATAGGTATGGATAACCCCGCTGACCAGTCCCTTGACCATCACCTGGCAGCCCACCGCCATGGCGGTCTCGTTTTCATGAAAGCCCTTTACCAGCCGGTAAAGCCAGGCCTCCACATCATAGGCACTGGCCACGACCTGGCGGTAACTATCAATCAGGTCGTCGCGGGTAACATTCAGTAACGAGCGGTATTGACCGGCAAAACTGATGCTGCCGTCCTCGCCCCAAGCACTGCTGCGTAGGGCAACTTGGAGATGACGCTGCTGCTGGCGCTTGGCAAGCGCATCGTAACTATTAAGAATTTCCTGACTGAGTCGACGCGGCATCGACGCCTTAAGAATCCGCTGCTGCACCTCCTGGGCCAGGTGTTCCAGGGCCTCCAGGTTTTCCTCCTGCCATAGACCGGCTGCAATCTCGGTCTTGTCGAACAGGTTGCTGCACTGGAAAAACTCAAAAAAGGTGCGGGTGGTAATGACAAAACCATCGGGGGCGGTCAGTTCAAGACGGTTACGAATATCGCCCAAGGTACTCATCTTGGCCCCGGCCAACTCGCTCTGTTCGTGACCGATGGCCGCCAGATCCATGACCGGATCCCCGAGGGTGACCACATGACGACCGGCCAACTCTTCCTGAATGGCATAACGAATCCGCTCGAAGGCGAGGAAGAGGTCGGCGTTTTTATGCTGATTGAGGATGGAATAATCGGAGATCAGTTTAAAGATATAATCACCGAGTTTTTCCGAAGCTTCAGCAATATAATGCCCATCAAAAATATACTCGCCTCCCAGCTTATCCCCCATGTCCGCCATGAGCTCAAGGATGAGGTTATTGCGTTCAAGGATACTCTGAAATTTCTTAAAGAGCACCGTGAACGGCAGGACCTCGCGGGAGGGACGCCAAAAGGCGAGTAGGTTCTTCAGGCTGTTTGCCATGATAGTTCCGGATTAATGCGCTTCCTTGCTCTGGAAAATCAAACCGATCAACAGGCCGCTGGCAATGGCGATCACTGTGGCCATGATGCCATAAAGCACACTCTTCTGGTAGGCCAGATCATTGAGCCATTTGGGGAAGCCGGACAAGGCCGCCTTGATGGTGGTGTCCGCCTCGCCGATCACCGCATCGTCTTGCAAGGTAACCGCTTCCACCTTGTATTCACCCGGTTTCAACGAAGAGGGTACCTTGATATGGGCGGTATACCTCTGCATCCCGTCCTTGACCGGTCCCAGGGTAATGCCCTCCGCAGCTTCGCGGTAGAGCCCTTCCTTGGATTTCAACAGCAACAACTGATGGGGGATGTCGATGGATTGATCCCTGCCCTCCTCTTCAACCCCGATGGCCTTGGTCAGGGCATCAAGACGATAGGGAGCGGCAGCCTTGCCGAGCTGTGGCAAAGGCCGGGTGGCGCTGGTCAGGCAGACGCTGGGCACGTTGGACAGGGTAACCTTGCCCACATTCATCCACAGCAGGCCAAAGACCTTACCTTTTTCGCGTAAATGCAGCTCGCTTGGGGTGCCGACCAGACGAATAATCAGATCCGATTCAGCCGGAACTTCGCCGCTGACGGTAAGCTCAACCCCGTTGTACTGGGCGCCCATGACAATGGCGGCCGGGCTGACATTAAGGGTGGTCGTGGCGGCTGAGCCAACACAAGGTGCCCAGAACAGTAAGGCCGCTAAGCTCAACGGTTTAATCAGAGTGAAAAGTGTTGTGCGCATATCAGTGTCCTCCCGCATAAGCCAACAGGATATCGGGTGTGGCCAGCAGGTCATAGAGCATTTTTACCATGACGATGAGGACCAATGAGGCCAGAAGAATTTTCAGATGTTCACCACCGAGTTTTTTACCCACCTTGGCCCCGAGTTGGGCACCGATGGCAGAGCCGAGCAGAAGCAGCAGGGCGAGGATAAAATCCACGGTATGGTTTTTCGCAGCCTGCATTACGGTGACGTTCATGCAGGTAAAAAGAATCTGGAACAGGGAGGTACCAACAACCACGTGCATCGGCATGCGCAGCATATAGACCATAACCGGCACCATGATAAATCCACCGCCAACACCCATAATTGCAGCCAACACACCAACCATGATTCCGAGCAGGAAAGGCATCCACATGGAGAGTCGGATACCGGAACGCTTGAAATCCATCTGCATCGGCATGATGCGAATCATCTTGGCATAGAGCGACTCTTTCCGCGGCGCTTCAGTCACTGTTTCCCTGGTGGATTTGCGCATGGCCTGCAAACTCTCAAGAAACATATAACCGCCGACAAAACCAAGCATCAACACGTAGGTAATACTGATCAAAAAGTCGGCATTGCCCATCTTACGCAGCAGGGCAATCACCTGAACCCCCAGGGTGCCGCCGACAATACCACCGATCAACAGCAACAGCCCCATCTTGATATCGACATTGCCCTGGCGAAAATGAGCCAGGGTCCCCGAGGTCGAGGCACCGACAATCTGGTTGGAATCCGATGCAGCGGCCACGGTCGGCGGGATACCGAGCATGATCAGCAACGGGGTCATGAGAAAGCCGCCACCGACACCAAAGATGCCCGACAACAGGCCAACCACTCCGCCAAGACCGAAGATCGCCAGGCAGTTGACGCTGGCTCCGGCAATGGGGAGGTATAGATTCATTGAAAGATCCATCTCATCCTCTTGAATTATTCTGCTATGGTTGTGATTATCGTTTGCAGAGACAACCTGAAAACGACGATTCTCAATGTACAAGTCATTGTGTGTCCTTACGCAACATGCCAGCTCTTGGTTTTCACGAGGCTATCTTGATTGGCGCCACGACTTCCATCTTGCACTTCAACCGATGGCGGAGGGCTCGCAACGCAACTGCATCCTTTGCGGTCGAGCGGGCGTCCCTTCCTCTTGTTTCATAGACCAAGAGTGCTATCTTGTGGTGATTGACAAAATTGATTACCTCATCCTCATACGCCCCCTCCGTCATAAAATAGTTGATGGTGATCCCCTCGGCCTTGGCGGTTTCCAACAGCAATTCCAGCCGTGTCCTGACCACCTGCTCAAGTTCGCCGTGCACAGCCCCTCCCCTCCCGCTGGTTTGGGGATTGACCAGAAGCACGTTCAGATCAACCTGAATTCGTTTGGCTAGGGAACAGGCGTGGGAAAGTGCAGCCCATGCACCGCGTCTTGCGTCTATTGCTACCAGTATTTTCTCCATGGACCTCCTCGTTGCCCCTGACAAAGCAAAGAAGATGCCACTAAAATTTTACTAATGTTTTCAGAGCATTGAATAAATTACGGTGAAAATTTATCGTTTTATCATTTCACTTTGAAACCAAATAACGTATTGTCACCCAATCTTGTTTCAAAATGAAATAATAACGAAAATTGGAGGACAGGGTCGTGGGAGCTAACCTGGGAAAACTCGGACACGATGTGATGGGGGCCGGGAGTCGGCTGGTCAACCCCGGATCGATTAAAGGCAAAATTTTTACGATCTTTTCAGTGGCGTTTCTTTCCATTGCCGCGCTGACCGCACTCAATCTGTGGAATTTCGCCACGCTCAAGGAACGACTCCTGCTCAGCGAGCGCTACGATGACCTGCTCAACAACATCCTGGAAGTGCGTCGCTTTGAAAAAAATTTCCTCATTTACGGCGACCCACGCAGCATGGAGGAGAGCATCGATTACCTTGACCGAATCGATACCCTAGTGACCGATCTTTCAACCGATCTCACCCTGTTGACTAGCAAACAGTCCTTTGAGCAATTTCAAGAAAATCTCAAGCAATACCGGGCAATGGCCGCAGGCCTCAGTGTCAACGCCAAGATTTCCCCGGCAACGATGCGGACCATCGGCAAAACACTGACCAACGATGCCGATCAATTTCGCGAAAGCAAACGCAAACGCATCCATGCAGCCATTGTCAGCATCTCCATCCTCCCCTTTGCCTTTTTCGCCATTCTCTTTTCCCTGTTGCTGTTGGTGGTCTGGCTCATTTCCCACGGCCTGCTCAAACCGCTTGCTCTCATTGTCCAAACCACCCGGTCGGTGGGGCGCGGGGATTTCAGTCCCCTTGATTACCATGGCGTGCCCCTGGAGGAGATCTCCGGTCTTATCCAGGCCTTCAATCACATGGCCAAGGAACTGGAGATGCACCAGGAAGACCTGATCCAAACCCGAAAAATCGCCGCCATCGGCACCTTTACCGCCGGCATTGCCCATGAGTTGAACAACCCGATCAACAACATCGTTCTTACCGCCGAGAGCCTCAAAGAAGAGCTGGCCGAGGAGACCAAACCGGAAAACATGGAGATGCTTGGCGATATTCTTACCCAGGCAGAGCGGGCTGCGGATATTGTCAAAAACCTGCTCGACTTCAGCCGTACCGAACGGCCAATTTTCAGCCAACTGGCCCCGGAATTGATTTTGTCCAGCAGCATCAACTTACTCAAAAATCAGATTAAAATTGTCGGATTGCATTTTGAAACCCTGGTCGCCGACAACCTCCCCCCCATCTGCGGCAACCTGGGCAACCTGCAGCAGGTATTCACCAACCTCCTGCTCAATGCCATCCAGGCCTCACCGCAGGGAGCAACCATTCGCCTCACGGTTGACTTTGCGGAACAACCTAGTTTTATTGCTTTTCTGGTTCAGGATTCCGGCGGGGGCATCCCTCAGGAAATTCAACACAAAATCTTTGAACCTTTTTTCTCCACCAAGGAGGTTGGCAAGGGCACCGGATTGGGTCTGGCGGTGAGTTATTCGATTGTCAAACGCCACGGTGGCAAAATTAAGGTCCATAGCGAGCTGGGCCAAGGCGCCACCTTTACCGTGCTCTTGCCCCACGTAACCCAACCCACCGACAACGATTTCCCCTATGAATTGGTATGAGTATGCTGCGACTTGGGATTGTTGATGACGAGGAAATTGTCTGCCGCCGCCTGAGCCAGGCACTGGCCAAAGAGGGTTTTGCGATCGAGGCCTTCATCATCGGACGTTCCTTTTTGGAACGTATGATGCAGGAGCCCTTTGATATCGTGCTCTTGGACATGCGGCTCCCGGATATGGACGGTCTGGAGATTTTGAGCCGGATTAAGGCCTTGCGGCCGGAGACCGAGGTGATCATTATCACCGGGTATAAGAGCGTGGAGAGTGCGGTCGAGGCGATCCGCAAGGGGGCGTTTCACTACATTGCCAAGCCGGTCAACCTGGCCGAAATCAGGCTGTTGGTGAAAAGTGTCCGTGAAAAGATAGCTATGCGCCTGGAAAACCAGCGGTTGCGCGAGGCGCTCAAGGGGGAATCCGGCCTTACCGCCATTGTCGGTAACAGCCCGGCAATCCAAGACCTTTTTGCGCTCATCCGCAAGGTGGCACCGGTGGATTGCAATGTGCTCATCCAGGGCGGCAGCGGCACCGGCAAGGCCCTGGTGGCCCGAGCCATCCACCAGTTAAGCCCGAAAAAGGACCATCCCTTTGTCGCCTTTAACTGCGGCGGCTTTACCGACGAACTGATCAACAGCGAACTGTTTGGCTACGAGCGCGGCGCCTTCACCGGGGCAGCTGCCACTAAGGTAGGCCTGCTTGAGTCCGCAGCCGGAGGCACGGTCTTTCTTGATGAGATTGGGGAGATGCCCCTGGCGATGCAGGTCAAACTACTGCACGTCATCCAGGAACGGGAAATTTTACGGGTCGGCGGCACCAAACCCATCGAACTCGATATCCGCATCATTGCCGCCACCAACAAGGACCTCAAACAGGAGATGGAGATCGGTGCTTTTCGCGAGGATCTCTATTTTCGCCTCAACGTCGTCACCATCGGCCTGCCGACCTTGACCGAACGCCGGGAAGATATCCCGCTGCTGATCCGCTTCTTCATTGAAAAATACAGCCTTGCCTTTCACAAGCAGGTCAGCGGTATTCAAGCCCAAGCCCTGGATATCCTCTGCAATTACAGTTTTCCCGGTAATGTCCGCGAGTTGGAAAATATCGTCGAGCGGGCCGTGGCCCTGACCGACGGCAATGAGATCAGCCCCCAGGATCTGCCGGGCGATCTGCAGGACTTGCAGTTCGATACCCTGGAAGGCGACGGCATGCCCACCCTTGAGGAGATGGAACGGCGCTATATAGCCAAGGTCCTAGCCAGCACCAACTACAACAAGGGGTTGACCGCCCAGATCCTCGATATTCCTCGGACCACTCTCTGGCGCAAGATCAAGGCCTACAATCTGGAGTAAACCAAAGGGGATCCGCCCTAGCAAAACCACGGTTCAATCAAGAAATCAGGCGACGAAGAAGAGCATGGTCACGTAGTGGCAGACGCTTCCTCCGAGAACAAACAGATGCCATATTCCATGAAAATGGGGCATCTTCTCATCCAGAAAATAAAACACCAAGCCGCCGGTATACAAACAGCCACCCAGCAGGAGCCACCAGAATCCAACAAGAGGCAACGCTACCAGCAAGGGTTTGATAGCCACCATGAGTAGCCAACCCATGGCCACATATATAACGACCGAGAGTATCCGATTTTTTCCCTGCGGCAAGGCCTCCAGCAAGATCCCCAGAATGGCTAATCCCCAAATAATTCCGAATATCGCCCAGCCCCAGCCGCCGTGAAGGGTAACCAGAGTGAATGGAGTGTACGTCCCCGCGATCAAGAAATAGATCGAATAATGGTCGAGTTTACGAAATATCCTTTTCGCATTGCCGCGTAGGCTATGATAGAGCGTTGAAACGGTATAGAGAAAAAACAACGTCGCTCCATAGATGCTGAAGCTCACTATCTTCCATGGATCGCCTTGTTTTGCAGCTACAACCACCACAACAACAAGCCCCGCCAAGGCTGCAATTGCACCAAAGAGGTGGCTGATACTGTTGAAACGTTCGCCTTTATACATGGTGCAAGGGGCTCATTTTGTATCTTGACCGGAGATGTCGCCAACTGCGAGCGTCGAAAAAAGCGCTGCAATGCTGGAGACCGAAGTTTTTACGACGCCATCAAATTTTGCAAAGACTCAATTTTACAAATGGGGATCAGGTTGCAGGCCTATCCTGTCGCCGTAAACAGGATACCCCTTACTGTTTGGGCCGGACATGACAAACACCTGTGAGTGTTCGCTGTTCTATCGGGAAGTATTTCAATTTCATGCGTCGAGCCACATGAACAAGGGCAATCAGCACCGGCACTTCGACCAACGGGCCGATAACCGTAGCAAATGCCTCTCCAGAATTAATCCCGAATACCGCTATCGCAACAGCAATCGCAAGTTCGAAGTTGTTGGAAGCGGCGGTGAAACTGAGCGTCACGGTCTGCTCGTAGGTCGCGCCAACCTTCATCGAAAAAAAGAATGAAACCGCAAACATCACCAGGAAGTATACGGTCAGCGGTACGGCGATACGCAGTACATCCAAAGGCAATTGCACGATGTATTCGCCTTTGAGCGAAAACATCACCAGAATGGTGAAAAGAAGAAAAATAAGCGTCAACGGACTAATTTTTGGGATAAATACTGTCTCGTACCAGTCTTTGCCTTTCATCTTGATACCAATAAAACGACTCATCATTCCGGCAATAAAAGGAATGCCAAGATAAACAAAGACCGATTTTGCGATCTCACCGATGGAAACATTGACAATCGCCCCGCCAAGGCCGAACCAAGCAGGAATCAGAGTGATGAATATCCAGGCATAGAGAGAAAAAAACAGAATCTGGAAGATCGAATTGAAAGCGACAAGACCAGCACAATATTCGGTATCACCGTCAGCTAAATCGTTCCAGACGATTACCATCGCGATGCATCGAGCCAGACCGATAAGAATGAGGCCTATCATGTAGTGTTGCTGCCCAGAGAGGAAGATGATGGCCAGAAAAACCATTAAAATCGGCCCGATAATCCAGTTCTGAACTAGGGAAAGCATCAGCACTTTGCCATTCCTGAACACCTGTCCCAGTTGCTCATATTTGACCTTGGCGAGCGGTGGGTACATCATCATGATCAGTCCAATTGCGATGGGGATATTGGTCGTGCCGACTTGAAATGCGTTGACAAGCTTCTGGACCGGTGGCCAGGAATAGCCAAGCATGACGCCTGCAAACATGGCAAGAAATATCCACAGAGTGAGAAATCTGTCGAGAAAACCTAAAAGTTTCGGTCGATTATTCATTGTCTCTCCTTCTAGAATATCTGAAATTTACAGTAAAATTTTACTTCAGAGCTGCCGGTAGTGTTTCCACAAAAGCGCGGATCTCATCACGAACAAGGCGGTAGCAGTTACGCTGTTCCTCTTCGTTGGCTCCTTGCTCGGCAAGCTTCTTTGCCAGTGCCGGAGGATCGCTGAAACCGAAATGGAGAATCTTTTTTGCACCGGGAAAAATCGGGCAGGTCTCACGCGCATTATCGCAAACAGTGATCACACCATCGAAATCCAGATTTCCAAGGGTATCCAGATGCTTGGAAGTGTGCGTGGAGATATCGACACCAACTTCATGCATGACTTCAACAGCCAACGAATTCAGCCCGTGCGTCTCAATGCCTGCAGAATAGACTTCAATGAGATCACCCTTGAGCTTTCGTGTCCAGCCTTCAGCCATTTGGCTGCGGCATGAATTGCCCGTACAGAGAAAAAGAATTTTTAATTTTGGCGTCATTTTTTTGCCTTTCCTTGCCTACGGATTCACTACGTGCTCTCTGCTGCCAATCCCCAGCTTACTGTAAAGGACATCCCGAAACACAAGAAGGGGAAAAACTTTCCTTTCTTCCTGGCCAGCATGCACCTTGCCCGGTCCTATTCTCGATATAACACGACCCTCGGATATCACTTCGTTCGATCTGGATGGTCGTGTGGTGAATATTGAAATCATGATACAGACGTTCGGCCGTCTGAAATAAGAACTCGTCGCTACCGCCATCCTGCATAACCAAATGGGCGGTAAGGATGTTTTCCGTGGTACTGGCTGCCCAGATATGGAGATCATGAACACAGTGTACGCCGGGGAGCCCCGCTAGATAGTCCAGTACAGCTGCCGCGTCGATCTGGGCAGGAACTCCGGCCATGGTGAGATGCAGGGAGTCTTTCAGAAGTCCCCAGCCAGAAAGCAAAATAACGCAGGCAATCGCTATCGAGATCACCGGATCAAGAATGTTCCAGCCGGTGACGGCTATAAGCAGCCCCGAAGCAACCACTCCGGCAGAAACCAGTGCATCGGCGGCCATGTGTAAAAAAGCTCCTTTGATATTGAGATCTTTTTTTCTGCCGCTCATAAACAACAAGGCGGTCGCGGTATTAATGACCACGCCAATAGCGGCTACCACCAGAATAGTCATGCCATCCACCGGTACTGGCGAACGCAGGCGACCAACAGCCTCCCAGATGATGATTCCAATCGCCACACACAAAAACAGCGCACTCCCGAGAGAGGCAAGGATAGTTCCCTTTTTAAAACCAAAGGTGTGCCTGGCTGTAGCTGACCGATTTGCCAATGCCATCGCGCCCCAGGCCAGGATCAGGGTCATGACGTCGCTTAAATTATGACCGGCATCGGCAATAAGGGCCAATGAATGGGCTATTGTGCCATAACCGGCCTCGATAACGACAAAGAGCAGATTTAAAATCGTACCAATGGCAAAAGCACGATTGAAGTTCGTCGGAGCATGAGCATGGTCGTGGATCATGAGAATCTCCAGGAGAGAAGGAGTCGCGTTTTCACCGCCACGGAGGCATACATCAGGGGCGATGAGTGTCGGGAAAAAAGCTGCGACGCAGCGAAATGAAGTTTTCACGACGTCATCAATTAAAAAATGGTTGAACGACGAAATAAATACCAAGTAGCATTATCAGCGTACCCGCCAGGCGGCGAAAAAATCTCCCCCCCTGCTGCCAACGGCTGCTCGCAAGCAGGCATTTTACCAGGGCAGTCGAACTGCCGGCAACGACAATGGGGATGCAGTGGCCGATGGCGAACAATAGAATAAAGAGCACGCCGGTGAACACCTTGGCTTGCACCGAGACAATGGCAAGAATCGGAGCGATAAAACCAAAGGTGCAGGATCCAGAGAGTACACCATAGGCCAATCCGAGAACAAAGGCCCCGGTAAGACCCTTAATCGTCAAGCGGGACAAATGCCCTCCAGGAAGAGAACATTTGGCTATCCCGAAAATATCAAGGGCGACCCAGATCAGCAGCAGGCCAATGGCTATAGTCCAGTACGGTCCCACATCGCCGAGCATACGACCGAGCAACGAACAAACGAGACCGACAGCCGCAATGGTAATAAAGAGCCCGGTTGTAAAAACGATGGCATAGAGCACCGCCTTGCGTCCTTCGATCAGTTGATTCTGTCCACCTACATAGCCAATGATGAGTGGGATGGAGGCTAGGTGACAGGGGCTGAACAGCACGCTCACCATCCCCCAAAGAAAACAACCAAGGGCTCCCCAAAAAGGGCCCTGGCCCATCCATGAATTGATGGTGAGAAAGAATTGGTCCATGAACTACTCGACCCCGAGCTTTGCCAACTCGGCAATTATGGCTGATTTTTCAAAAAATCCTTCATGACGGAGCATTTCTTGACCACTCGCATCGTAGAAAATCTGGGTCGGGATGATCCCTATACCGTATTTCCGGGCAGCATCTGGATTTTCCCAGACATCGATAAAGACGATGGCTGCCCGATCTTTATACTCCTTCTCAAGTTCTGCCATGATCGGTGCCATCATCTTGCACGGTATACATTTTTTTGCGCCGAGATCGACCATGGTCACCTTGCCGGGGACAGGAGCCATTGGTATTGCTTTCGTATCATCGGCAAAAGAGATGAGAGCAGAAAGCAGCACCAAATATCCAGAGAGGAGGAGAGTCGTTATTGTTGTTTTTGGATAAAAACTTTTCATGTAGGCGCCTATTCCGAGAGAAATATTTTTGCTTTGTCAACGATCAAGGCGATAGAGTCAGGATTGACGTCGGAACTCCCCTTTTCAAAGCCAAGATCAGTGAGGCGAAGATGATTGATGCGGGTAAAACCCGCCTCTTCCAGGGATTTTTTAGTGCAATCGAGGGAACAGCCATCAATTGCCAGGATAGAAGATGCTGCTCCAGTTGACTTGAGTATACCGCTGACCCGACCACCAATTCCTGCCAGGCAAAACATCTTGCCATCCCCGTTCCGGGTCAGTGTTCTGGCCGTTTGATCGGCAAGTTCGCCGACATCAGCGGCACCGGAACAGGAAAAAATTAGTTTCGGACCTGCACTGCAGGTGCAACCACAACTGGGTTGAAAGGGGTTCACAGCCTGTCTCCTTACGTTGAAATTTATAGTATTTTTTGATTTATTAGTTAGTTGACGTAGAAAGGGTGGATTGCTTTCATGAGCATGTCCTCAATCTTTTTGTGCGCAATAACGTAATCCTGCGGCGGCTGGTAGGGCATTGCGCATCCTTTTCAGTTCGCTGTCATCATTGAGCCAATCGCTAAGTTCCATCAGCATTTTTTTGGCAAATACCGACTCTCTACCATCAGCCAGGCTGTAAATCATCCAGGTTCCCTGTCTTTTCTTTTCAACCAAGCCCGCATCTTCCAAAATTTTCATATGTTTAGAGACCGTTGACTGCGCCAGTCCCAAGACCTCTTGGATTTCACAGACACAGAGTTCTTCCCCTTGGAGGAGTTTGACCACCCGTACTCTGTTCGGGTCGGACAAAGCTTTCATTATTCGTATAAATGTTTTCACCTGCCCTCCATATTCCTATATCGCAATTTAACGATAAATATAGCGCTCGCTTACAGGCTGTCAACAACAAAACATAAAAGTGGCGCCGGAAAATCGGACACACCCTTACGTGGAAAATCTGTTTCCAGTAGCGCCCTATGAAGGGCCTAACCAAGGAAAACAAGTAAGGGGAAAAGGAACAAGACGGAAACACTCAGCGACGTTCAAGGCGAAAGTGGCCTTGGCGGCGTTGGCCGGAGATAAGACGCTGACCGAATTGGCGCAGCAATTTGAAATGCATCCTAATCAGGATGGACTCGTAAAAAGTCCATCACACTCTCAGAGATGGCTAAGTAAAAACACAGATATACAAGGAATGGTGTTTTTACGACGCCATCAAACCTTATCCCACCGCACTGCCAAAAACGCCCCGGTCTCCAGATTCTGTTCCATGCCCTTCTGCTCGATTTGCGGGACCTTATCCACCGGATCCTGCTTGAGAAAATGGATCGCGGTTTTACTCTGGCAGGCAACAGGGATCAGACTTCGTATCTCTTCAGGTGAACGGAAAGAGGCCTGTTCAAAAAGGGCGTGGCCTTCGGTGGCGGCCTTGCTGCGCCGTTGCTCGGCCCAAGGGCTGAGGCTGTTGAGCGAGGTCAAGACCACCCGACCACCTGGTTTAACCACCCGGTTCAGTTCGCCTATCGCCTTGGCAGCGTCGGCGACAAATTCAATTGCAGTCATGGAAAAGACTCGATCAAAGCTGTTGTCGGCAAAAGGCAAGGCACACATATCGGCGCAGAGTCCGGCAAAACTCTCGCCACCGCGTGTTACAGCTCGTGCGAGCATTGATGCGGAGAGGTCGATTCCGGTCACCCAGGCACCGGACTTGAGTACATCGACGGTGAAGATGCCAGTGCCACAACCGACATCAAGAATCCGCTCGCCCGGTTGGGGCTCAAGAAAGTTCAGGAGGATTTCGGCTTCATACCAGCGAACCAGTTGGCCGATGGGAGTGGCAAACCAGAGGTCGTAACGGTCGGTCCAGGTGTCAAAAAGTGCGGTAGCCATGGTACAATTCCAGCAAGTTCAGGGTTCATGCAGAGAAAGTGAGCCACATGGTATTCTTCATGTGTTCCTCAAGGGGATCGTTCCCACGCTGGTGCATGGGAACGATCGACACTTCGCGATGCACAGCGAGATTCCTCAGGTTCGTTCAAAATGACATCGGGGTCGTCCATTGTTTCGCGGAAGAAAACGCATCCCCCGGCTATGACGACCAACGGGAAGGATTTTCCCTCCGGGCGCCAGGACGGCTGTTCATCCGGCTACTTGCCCTGGTAGTTGGGTTTGCGCTTTTCAAACATAGCATTAAGCGCTTCCATGTGGTCATCGGTGAAGTGACACAGCGACTGGAAGGCAGCTGCCTGAGTCATGCTTTCGGCCAAGGTGGAATGAACCCCCATGCGCAGTAGTTTCTTGGTCAGGCGTACGGCCTGCGGTGGGCGACCGGCAATCTTGCGACCAATGGAGGTGGCTTTAGTCAGCAGTTCCTCGTGCTCGACCACATGGCCAATGAGGCCGAGATCAAGAGCGGTGGCTGCGTCGATGGTTTCGGCGGTGAAGATCAGTTCGCAGGCCTTGGCCATGCCGACCACGCGCGGAAGGGTGAACGCGCTACCGTCGCCGGGGATCAACCCCACATTCAAGAAGGTCTCGCCAAAGGTGGCCTTGGTGGAGGCGACCCGGATATCACACATCAGCGCCAGGCCGCAACCGGCACCGACCGCAGAACCGTTGATGGCGGCGATAGTGGGAACCTCGACATTATACACTGCCAGCAGGACTTCCTGGAGGTTCTTGCGGTACTGTTCCACCAATTCCGCCGGGGTTCCGGCGAACATCCCCTGGCGCTCTTTCATGTCTTTGACATTGCCGCCTGAGGAGAAGGCTGGATCAACGGCGGTGACGATCAGCGCCCGCACATCCATGCGCGAGTTGACCTCGGAGCAGACCGCCATGATCTCGGCAATCATGTCCGGATGGGTGATGGCGTTACGAATGTCGGCCCGGTTAAGGGTCATGGTGGCAATTCCCTCGACTACCTGAAACACAATCTCTTTGAATTCCATGTTGTCCTCCCTGTGTTTGAAAGATTTCCACTAACGATATAGCCGAACAGCGTTTTCCAACCTCCTTATATTACGTTATAAAAACAGAGTGCATAAAACCGCAGCTCTTCTTGATTCTCTTGATTAAAATTTCTCCCTATGATCGAAATGATAACAGCCGTGACGGTAAACAATGCAAAGAATAACCCCGTCCAAGCCCGCGAACAGATTCTCAGCGGAATTTTCACGCCTGCTCGTGAGCAGCGATCAGTTCCTCGAGCACGGCAAGAATTGTGTCGACCTGCTCAAGCGTCACCACGGAAAACCAGATCTTCTGGGGGTAAATCATCACATTAGCGCCCTGGGTGCACAGACCCATGCAACCTGAAGTGGAGATCCGCACCTTGCCCTTCCAGCCACGGGTGGTAACCGCTTCTTTCAGCTGGGCCTTGACCTCGGCACTGTTGTTGTCGGCGCAGGACTTACGGACCCCGCCTCGATCGTTGGTGCAGACAAAGACATGGGCGATATAAGGTGATTCGCTTTGGTTGTTCATCATGGGTTACTCCTTGCCGGTTTCGATATTCTAGAGCATAAAGATTGATGGACTCGTAAAAAGTCCATCACACGCTAAAAGATGCTAAGTAAAAACAAAGGGATACAAGGAGTAGTGTTTTTATCAGCCCGAAGGCACACATCAGGTATGTCGAGTGCCCGGAAAAACGCTGCAACGCAGGAGATCGAAGTTTTTACGACGTCATCAAGATTAAGCTAGCGTGTACAATGGAAACGGAAGATAAAGCCCTCCTCATCCATGCATCAGTTGGCCTGGGAAATCAAGATTTTCTTACAGTTATTCATATTGCACACCAACGGCCTCCCCTCGACAACGTAAAAAGATTTGCCTGAAAAAAGTCGGCGGTAGAGAGTGCGAACAATGTCCGGGCAGAACAAATACATCCAAAGAGGCGTTATGCGAGCAGACGTGTCCCACACTTTGTCGATTCCCCTGCCACTCTTGCTCGTTCTGCTTTTCTTCCTGCTTGCGGCCTGTGCCCAAGAACCACGGCAAGGCAAACCCCTGTCGGGCAAGGCCACCCACCAGGGACTGGAATGGACCTCCTGGCAATTGTCCAACATCCAGCCCATGCCTAAGCAGCAGCCCATTACGAGGGTGAAAGAACCCGGACGTTATACCCTCCAATTCCTCGATGAGGGTCGGGTAAGCTTGCGACTGAACTGCAATCGAGGCATGGGCCAGTGGCAGTCTATACCGGTAGCCTCCGGAAAATCGGGTCAACTCAAGTTCGGCCCGATTGCAATGACCCGCATGCGCTGCCCACCGCCTTCGCTTGATGAGCGCATCGCCCGCGACCTGAGCGTTGTTCGTTCTTACCTGCTACGTGACGGCAAGCTTTACCTGAGCCTCATGGCCGACGGTGGCATCTACGAATGGCAGCCAATACGCAAACAACCCTAACGAGACCGCATCCCACAAAAAAAGAGCGATTCAACCTGCTGTTGAATCGCTCTTTTTTTTATTTTAAGGGGAGGGAGATTGAATAAGAATGAAATCCCTCCGTTCAGTCCCCTTCCCCCGTCTTTACCGCTGACAACGGTATTTATTGAAGAGAAACTACGAGATCGCTCCGTATTGGTTAACGAAACTGAATCGGTTTGCACAGATGATCGGCATCCGGTGAGAGTCCGCCACAGGCCTCGCAGGTATAGTGCATGTCAATACGCTTTTCATCACAAACCTGATCAGTGGCAGTCGCGCAGAAATTGGCGTCAAGTTCTTCACTGGTTGGGTTACAAAGTTGGCCGGAATCATATGATCTTGAGCCACAATTCAAACAGGTATATTTCATAACTATTCTCCCTCGTACAGCATGACGTATCATGATGACGTCGTAAAAACTTCGATCTACTGCGTCGTAACGTTTTTCCCGACGCTCGACCTACCTTATGTATACCTTCGAGCCGGGAAAAACACTCCAAGCAAAGCTCTTTCCGCAGAGTCCTGCAGGATGAAACGGATGCTTACATCAATACCAGCATCATACCACTATTTATAAGCGCGCCTCGACTTTTTAGCAAGACCTAACTTCGACT
The DNA here is from genome assembly GCA_028684915.1 of Desulfobulbus sp. Next base: position 14,635 of record JAQUEZ010000041.1, on the reverse strand, counting down.
TTTAATTGCCAATATCCACATCGCGTTGCCCGCGAACAACCGATAACCAATCGAGCACCCTCTGAATTTGAGCATCCCAACAAGACCACTCGTGCCCACCCGGACCTTCATCGTAGTCTACCGCAATCCCCAATGTATCAAGATGTCTACGAAATCGGCGATTGTCCAGATAGAGAAAATCCTCGGATCCACACCACTGGTACAATTGCGGCAGTTTTTCTCCACTTTGCAGCGCTGACTCTGCCAGGGCAAAAAGATCATTGCCACTGCCGGCCAGCGAATGGGGATCACCAAACACATGGACTAACTCGTGCAAGCCCGCCTCCAACTCGGTCCCGGCAAGTCGCACCACATCCAAAGCACCGGAGAGGCTGGCTGCAGCCGCATATCGCTCCGGATAGCTCAGCGCGAGCTTGAAGGCCCCGTAGCCGCCCATGGACAGGCCGGCAAGGTAGTTTTCCTCCCGCTTGTCTGAAAGAGGGAAAAAATGACGTGCTATCAATGGCACTTCTTCGCTGATAAACGTCCAGTAACGCTGTCCAGTCTGCATGTCGGTGTAATAACTACGCCCCACCTCGGGCATGACCACGGCTAGCTGCCGCCCCTCAAGATAACGCTCAATGGCCGTCCGCCTCTGCCAGGCACTGTGGTCATCGGATCGTCCATGGAGGAGATAGAGCGTCGGCAAGGATGCTGCGGGCGAGGGTTTGTTGTCCCCTGCAGGTACGGGATCAGGAAGAATGACACTCATGGTTGTCATCAACCCCAGGACCTGTGAAAAGAATTGGCAATGAATAAGGGCCATTATGCTCCTAATTCTGGTTATTGACCGGCGAGGTGTTCAGTCGGCAATAATGGTGTCCACCACATTGTCGACCACCACCGGCGTTTCGAGGAAGATAAGCGACGGCTCCGTACCGTATTTTCCGCGAACAAAGGCTCGCCACTCATCGGTATAGACACTTTCGGCCGCTGTTCGGGAATGCCAGAGATAGATCCCCCCGGCCTTGCTGCCGTCCTCAGAAAGAAAGTAGTACTTCCGGAGTAGACCCGCCATGCCAAGGTATTTGGGCGCGGTGCTCAGGAAGATTTCTTTAGCCTGAGCAATGGTGATCGGCTCTGGAAGTTGAAATTCAACGATGGCAGTTATCATGGACTCTCCGGTTAAGGTTGATGGCGTCATAAAAATGTTGCGCGACTACATCGCAGTGTTTTGACTGAGGGCGGATTTTTTAGTGTGTGCTGGACTTTTTACGAATCCAGCAAAGAGGCAGCTATAGGGATGTCGGCAGGAGCCAACCGGTACTCGAGCAGCTGTTCGACCGGGACCCATGCCAGTTGATCATGCACGGTGGGATGTAAGGTACCGGAGATGATCTCGGCAGCCAAGGCGACCAGACGGATCGTTCCGTGCTCGTACTGATAGTCGCTGCTGGCAAGAATTGCCCCTGCCCTGATGACGACACCCAGTTCTTCGGCAATTTCCCGCTCCAAACAGGCCTGGATCGTTTCGGACTCCTCGACCTTTCCACCTGGAAATTCCCAGTACCCGGCCTGCGCCCGACCGGGTTTACGTCGGGCGAGTAGAATCGTTGCATCTTGCCGAAGCACTGCACAGGTCACGGTTTGCATCAGCCCATGCCTATTCGGTAAAGCCCTTGGCCGCCATGGCTTCACCATCGACGAACAGCGCCATACCTGTCTTCATCCGCCGGAATCTCAAAGATTCATAAAAGGGTTCCTTACCGGGTGAAGCGTAGAGGACCACATTGCTTTTTGGGGGCAGATGGCCCAGAATCTTTTCGACAATCAAAGAACCGACCCCTCGCCCCTGATACTCGGGACGGACCGCCACATCGTAGATTGCCGCTTGATAGACTCCATCGGAAATTGCGCGGCCAAAACCGACCAGCTGGCCGTCATAACGGGCAAAAACAGTGACATAACTGGCAGCAAAAGCCCGGCGATGCTCCTCCGGTTGATGATGGGCCATGCCGACCTGTTTCAGGGTATCGGCAACAAGGGGCCAATCAACGGCGCTACTGTCAAAACTGATCTCCACATCCATCATGATATCACTCCTCAATTATGAGGGCCTCCTAAAAAGTCCATCACACTCAGGCAGCCTGAAAAACGCGGACATAGTCCACCACCAGGGTCTGGGGGAAAACGGTGGTCTCATCGGGATCACCGGGCCAAAAACCGCCTACAGCCAGATTCAGCAGCAGAAAAAAGGGGTGCTCAAAAGGCCAGGGGGCACCCTCGGGAATCTGCTCCCGATCCACCGAAAAATACTGCTGCCCGTCCATATACCAGCGGATTTGCCCAGCAAGCCACTCGATCGCAAAAAGATGAAAATCGTCGGTAAAGGCCTGCCCTTGCGGCAAGGCAAGAGGACCGCCGATGCCATCACCGCCGCAATACCCGGGACCATGGATGGTACCGTGGACGATATCCGGCTCACGGCCGATATTTTCCATGATGTCGATTTCGCCGCAGTGTGGCCAGGCCACAGGGCCGAAATCCTCACCGAGCATCCACAGGGCCGGCCAGATGCCCGGACCGTAAGGGACCCGGATCCGAGCCTCGACCACCCCGTGAGTGAAAGAAAACTTCCCCTGGGTCAGCAGGCGGGCCGAGGAATACCGGGCCGGACCATACCAGCACCCCAGTCTGTCCCGCTCCTGTTCACTGGTCTCACGGGCAGTTATCACGAGGTTGCTATTACCGTCCTGGGCCGCATTTTCGGGGGCATCAGTATAATATTGATATTCCTGATTGCCCCAGCCCTTGCCGCCCAAATCATAGCCCCATTTTACCGGGTCAGGCGGGGTTCCTGTTGGGGCATCGAACTCATCGTTCCAAAGCAAACGCAGACTTTCGCTGGGAAGTGAGGTGTAGGTCGGCGGAGTAATGGAAAAGAGGGGTGTCACCATGCGGTATATGCCTCAATAAAAAAATGGGCGCGCGTCTGTGGCGCTGGGAGCATAAGGCCAAAAATGTTAATCCGGAAGCACAAACTCCACATTGACTAACGGTTGAGCAGCGTTTCCAGCCCTTCAGCCACCATGCTTGGGATGAATTCGGTCACGGTATACTCGGCAAGCCCGGCCTTTTGAAACGGATCTTCCGCCAAGATAGAGGTCAATTTTTCCCTATTGGATACAGATGCCAGGATGACCCCACCCGTCCTCGGGACCTTGCGCCCTGAAGCGAGAAAATTCCCGGCTGCGTACTGCCTTTTCAGGTAGACCACGTGGGCATCAAGGTGTTGATCAATCTCATCAAGATCGGCGATATAATGCAAAGAAATAATGAACATTGTCTTCCTCTTTTTGGGCAAAATCTTAGCGGAAGAAAAAAGCCTACATCCCCCGCACCTCAATGGTCACATCATACAGTGTACTGCCCCGGCCGCTGTCGGTGAGGCGTTGCGACATTAGGGCGTTGATACCATATTCTCCCGGCACAAACTCTCGCCACCAAACGCCTTCACTCACCACGGTACCGGGTGGTGTGCGCTCGGTGATCTTGAGACTGAACTGCACCTGCCCGAGGTCGTTGCTTGCCAGCACCACCTGACCGTTGTTCAGGCTCCGTTGTATAGCATCCTCAGGATGCATCAGCAGCTGCATGCAATCTTGTTTCTGCCGCAGGTCGTCGCGTTCATAAAAGCTGGAGTTGAGCGCATATCGATTCGGAGCCGACTGCAGCCGCAGAGGAAAACCATCCTCCTCGGCGTGGGTGGGCAACAACCGGGGAAACGGTTCGGTTTCGCGCTCATTTTTGATCTCGATCCGACCTGAAGGCGTCTTCCAGTTTTGCTTGGCCTCGTTCGGCACCTGCAGCAAAACCGGTTCGCCGCCTTGCAGCCGGCTGTTGGTCACCGTATCCCGCCAGAAATTTTTTTCGAACAGGAGTTGGCTTATCATCTCTGAGCCGGTTTGGGCAAAAAATGGCTCGTTCCAACCCATCCCTCGGGCGAGCAATTGAAAAACCTCCCAGTTGGATTTAGCTTCGCCCACCGGTGGTATCACTGCGCGCGCGACCTGCACCGAGTAGCTGCCATAGGCCCGGTAGAGATCCTCATGCTCAAGCGAAGTGGTGGCCGGAAGAACAATATCGGCATAGCGGGCGGTGTCGGTGAGAAACCGCTCATGGACCACGGTGAACAGATCCTCACGCAAGAGTCCCCGCACCACCGCTCCCTGATCCGGGGCAATAGCGGCGGGATTGGAATGGTAGACATACAGTGATTTAATCGGCGGATCGCTCAGCGTGGTCAATGCGTCCCCCAACTGGTTCATGTTCACCAAGCGGGTCGGCTGGCGGCAAAAGTCCTCGCGAGTTACCTTAGAGAGTGGAAAGGCAGAGCCGGTTGAGGTGCTTAAAAAGATACCGCCACCGGTCCGCTGCCAAGCTCCGACCAATGCGGGCAGGCAGGTGATGGTGCGTACGGTCATGGCCCCGTTGCCGTACCGGGTCAGGCCGCTGCCCAAACGAATAAACGGTGCTTGGGCCTGGGCATAGCTTCTGGCCATACGCTCGATCACCGCTTCGGACAGACCGCACCGCTCGGCCATGGCCTGGGGTGAATACTGGGGGAGCACAGTTTGCGCGAACTCCTCAAATCCAAAAATATTGTCACGGATAAAGGTCATGTCAACAAGCCGGTCGCGAACCAGAACATGCATCATCGCTAGGGCCAGTCCACCGTCCATCCCCGGTTTGACCAGGAAGACCTCGTCGGCAGCCTCGGCTGTGGGCGTGTGATACGTATCGATCACCCAGAGTTTGGCGCCTTTTTTTCGCGCATTGAGCGCATCGCGCATGGCATGGATGCTGGTGGCGGCAGCATTAAGCCCCCAAAGGATGATCAAATCGCTTGCCAGCATTTCAGAAGGCTGCATGGCCGCCGTTTCGCCCATGATCATTTTCCAGCCCGCATCCTTGGCCGGTGCGCAAATGGTCCGATCAAGCCGTGAAGCGCCGAGATAATGAAAAAAAGGATGACCGGCATTGCGCTGCACCATGCCCATGGTCCCGGCATAGGAGTAGGGCAGAATGGATTCGCCACCAAACTCGCTCATCAGCCCCTGCCAACGCTCGCAGATACGACCTACGGCCTCCGCCCAGCTGATCGGTGCAAAGGAGCCACTGCCCTTAGGGCCAATGCGCAGCAGCGGTGTGGTCAACCGGCGCGGCGAATGGACCGTCTGTTCGTAGTGGGTCATCTTAGGGCAAAGAAACCCCCGAGTGATTGGATGCTCCGGGTCGCCGACCACTCGCACCACTCGATTATCTTCAATGGTAACCAACAGGCCGCAGGTATCAGGGCAATCGTAGGGACAGACAGAACGGATAATGGTCATAGGGAATGTGGCTCCGTTGAACAGGAAAATTCGTCGCGTGAGTATTGATGGTCTCGTAAAAACTCTCGAGAACGACGTTTCGAACTTCGCAACCTACTGTATTTTCGGCACATCACTTCTCGGATTTTAATTTTTCCCGAGTCCATCAGTATTGTCAAACGCTGTCGAAGACAGCGGCAGCCCACTTTACGCCGACAATATCTCTCGTCTCTTTTCAAGCGTGATGTTAAAATATCCTTTTGAGGAAAGAGGAGAAAAGCCTATTGCAAAACACAGGAAATTTCAACCCATGCTAGAGCAACATCCCCACAGCTGGTTCATTTTATTGTTTTATTTCAAGCACTATCCTGAAGGGGGCTTTGAAGACATTTATGCCTAGGCCGCGTCCCCTTTCCTTACGGACCTTTGTCTACCGCACCCTAACGCTGCGTCTGGCATTCATGGTGGTGGTTATCAGTTTGCTGAGTACGGTAGCGGTCTATCTCTCCGAGCGGCAAAATCTCCAATCGCAGGTGGTCGAGGAAGCCCGAAACGAAATCCGCCTTCTGACCGCCCAGACCCTTCGCTTAGTCCAGGAAAAAGGTTTAACGCCTCGCGCAGCCTTCCACCAGACGCTTAAGGACCGACTGACGATAACAGTCCAACACCCAAACGGCCAATTTGTTTACGTCGATTTTTTCCAACCGGGCACAACCGATAACGAGGAACACCTCGCCACCGACTATCCCTTGATCGATCCGGTAGTTCGTTTCGCCCACGCTCGTTTGCCCACTGCACCTGTCCAGGGCGAACAGGCAGAAACGTTGTTTATCGGCGACAAACTACATATTTGGGTACTCATGCCGCTGCTTGAAACCTCAGCGACGAACCCACCCTCTGCGCAAGCAATTTTTGTCCCTTCCGACAAAACCCTCAAGGCAATTCAGAGGAAACTACATCGCAGCGTATTCCTGGCACTGCTGATCGTCGGGGCCACGAGCCTGATCCTTTATCCGGTCATCTTGCAACTAGTGAACAAACTCACCCAATTTTCGCACAACCTGCTCGAAGCCAATCTCGATACCCTCACCCTTTTGGCCAGCGCTATCGCAAAACGCGACAGTGACACCGATATCCATAATTTCCGCGTAACCCTGTATGCTGTCCGCCTGGCCGAGGCGTTGCATCTGGAGAACAAGGCTATCCAAACGATTATCAAAGGTGCCTTCCTCCATGATGTGGGTAAGATCGGTGTTCGGGACGATATTCTGCTCAAACCCGGCAAACTGAATCAACTGGAATTTAACGAGATGCAGGCACATGTCCGCTATGGCTTGGACATCATCAGCAGTTCGAGCTGGCTAGCCGATGCGGCCCTGGTGGTCGGTGGCCATCATGAACAGTATGACGGCAGCGGCTACCCGGAAGGCGTAGCGGGCGAAGCGATTCCCTTGTCCGCACGGATCTTTGCCGTGGCCGACGTCTTTGATGCCCTCAGCTCCAAGCGGCCCTACAAAGAGCCTCTTTCCTTTGAGGCCACTATGGATTTAATACAACAAGGACGCGGCAGTCATTTTGATCCGGCAATAGTCGATACCTTTGCCACTATTGCGCCCAAGCTTTACCATGACTTTGCGGGTCGTGAAGATCAGGGATTGCGTGATGCAATTCAATCGCTGATTGCCTGTTACTTCAGCCAAGGTGAAATTGTTCTGGATTAAAGGACCACTGTGGACCAAGGGATTCCTTACGGTCCCGCAAAGAAGGAGAAAACAATGCGTTACACCACTGCAGAACCCGGGCGGGTCTTTGTCTTACGCCTGGAAGATGGCGAGATCGTCCATGAGGTAATTGAGCAGTTCGCCCAAGACCAACAAATCGATGCGGCCTCGTTGATCATTGTCGGCGGGGCGGATGATGGCAGTCGGCTTGTGGTCGGCCCGGCTGAGGATCGTGGTTTGCCGCTGCAACCGATGCAAGAAACACTACACCATGTTCACGAAGTTACCGGAACCGGCACCCTGTTTCGCGACGCGGACGGTGTTCCGCTTCTGCATATGCATCTGGCCTGCGGCCGAAATTCGCAGACGATAGTCGGTTGTATTCGGCATGGAGTGCGTGTCTGGCACGTGATGGAAGTGGTGATTCATGAACTGAAAAATTGCACAGCACGACGGGAGATTGAAGCACCCTTGGGGTTGAAACTGCTTGCGCCGTGATATGAGTGACGTAGATATAAAACATCTTCTTTCAATATGAACAACAACCGCCATCAATCGCACACCTCACACCCCATGGATCAACTGAAAAAGAAACGAATTTCTTCCGGAATTGAACAGCTCGACAGCCTGCTGGGCGATCTCTACATCGGGGACAATGTGTTGTGGTATGAAGACGCAGGCAGTTTTTCCTCGGCGTTCTGCTTCCAGTTTATTCGCCAGTCGCTCGCGGCCCGGAAACCGGTGGTCTATGTCAGCTTTGACCGCTCCCCGAAAAATGTGGTCACCTTTCTCGGCCCATTGGCAGAAAAACAGAATTTAACCATCCTCGACTGTTTTACCAACGGCAAGGGTGACAGTTCCGAGGTATTCAACAAGTTTTACGAAAAAGACGGTGCCCAGTGGCCCTACCAGGTGATCAGAGTTAACGATCCAGCCAACCCTACCCAAGTGGGTGAGGCCATTTATGGCCTGCACGGGAACCTGAGCGGCGATATCGGCTTTATCATGGACAGCCTGACTGGCATGCAGGATCTCTGGGGCGGCGAGGAACAGGTGACCAAGTTCTATGCTCGTACCTGTCCCCGGCTCTACGAACTCGATACTATTGCCTACTGGATCGTGGAGAAGAGTGCCCACTCCAACCGCCTGAAAGCGAACATCAACAAGATTGCCCAGGTCGCTATTGATCTGTCGGTGAAAAACGGGAAATCGATTCTCAAAATTCTCAAGGCGGAAAAACGCACCTCCCCTTCCATCAACGAGGCCCAAGTCTTTACCTGTGAGCAGGGCGAGATTGCCTTTGAGTTGCCGCGGGGTCTTCCGGGTCGGTTTGACCTAGGCGGCCGGATCAAGGCGGTACGTCTAAAACAGGGCTTATCGCAGAAGGATCTTGCCGAACGTACCGGGGTCACCCCAAGTAGCATTTCCCAGATAGAAAAGAACCAGATCTACCCCTCCATCCCTGCCCTTTTTCGACTGGCGGAAAGCCTGGCAGTTGGCGTCACCACCTTTTTCGAGGGGTTGACACCCAGTCAAAACGGTTGCGTGTTCCATAACTACGAGGGCGTGGGAGTCTTTTTGGAAAAAACCTGCAAGGGCACGGTCACCGGGCAACGGCTGTTGCCGCCGGATATCTGTGATACGACGGCGGATCCCTACCTGCTGCGCATCGAACCGGGGCGGAAACTCGCCGGGCACTTCTTCAACCACAAGGGCGAGGAGGTGGGCTACCTGCTGCACGGGCACCTGACCCTATGGGTCGACGGCCAGAACCAGGAAGCCGGGCCTGGTGATTTGATCTATCTCCGCAAAGAGGTCCCGCAACAGTGGCACAATAGTGGCGATACCGTCGCCGAACTGCTGTGGTTTCGATTGCGTTCGTAAAGCACAGTCAACATCGCCTGCTCACTGCGTGTAGACGGTACGTTCCGGCTTGCAGGTGGATGCAACATAAATCCGGGCAGGGATAGCCCCTGCCCGGAAAGGTCTTCAGAAAAGCAATCAGAAACTCAGAATCTTCTTAGCGCTTTCGTCCCTTGAATCGGTCATATAGGTGATACCGGTCTCACGGGAGGTCTCGCGATTGCCGGCAAAGATGTCGTTACGGCTGATCTTGCTGAGCTGAAACTTACGCGCCCCGGCCATCAATTGTTGCAGCCCGCAGGCCAGCTTGTCTGTCATGGTCCACATCGCAATCGCCCCATAGGGGATATTCTTCATCTCATCTCGCCCCACCTTCTTCTCCACATCGTAGTAGGAGGCAAAAATTGCCTCGGCCGAATTGCCCATGGTACTGATGCTTGCCGGAAGTTTATCCCAGTTACCATTGAGCTGTTCACGGCGTTCTGGATGGAGTGCCCCCTCGATGTTGGCACCAAGGAAGCCAGGAATCATGATTCCGCGCCCCATGCAAATCAGCTTGGTGAACGGCGCGCCCAGGGCCAAGCCCTTGAAGATCGAATCCTCCAAGGCAAAGCCCCCGGCAAAGGAGAGATCCACCACCCGCTTGCCCTGTGCGGCAAGGATTGAGGCATACTCATAGGCCTTAGCGTGGAGATTGATTGAGGGCACACCCCAACTCTGCATCATGTTCCAGGGGCTCATTCCGGTGCCGCCACCGGATCCATCTATGGTAAGCAAATCAAGACCAGCCTCGGAGGCAAACTTGATCGCCATGGCCAGCTCTTCCATGCCATACGATCCGGTTTTAAGCGAGATCCGGTTGAAACCGATTTTCCGTAGATAGTCCACTGACTTCATGAAGTCTTCCCGCACTAAATCCACTGTCGCTAAATCGGTTCCACCGAGTCGACTGTGGCGGGCAAAAGACTTGATCGCACCCTTTTCAAAGGCCATCTGCACTTCCGGCAGCGTGGGATCGGGATCAACGATATAGCCACGGGTCTTGAGGAACTGAGCATAATTGATATTGGTAACCTGGATTTCCCCACCGATATCCTTGGCCCCCTGCCCCCACTTGAGTTCGACGATGCACCGATTGCCGTATTTTTCGACAACATACTCGGCCACGCCATTGCGGGTGTCTTCCACATTGAGTTGCACGATGACTGCACCAAACCCGTCAAAGTAGCGCAGATAGGTGTCGATGCGGCGGTCCAGTTCCGGTGCCTTGGTGATGCGACCGTTTTTAATCTCCGAGGCCTTGTCCACACCGACCACGTTTTCTCCGACCACGATCGGTATACCGGCGAGCGCGCCGCCGATGGCAAAGGAATCCCAGTATTTTGCTGCGATAAATGTTGAGCCGAGGGCACCGGTCATCAACGGGATACGACTTTTGGTCTTGACCGTGTTGCCGAATTCCGTGGTCAGATCAACATTGGGGAAGATGCAGTTATCCGGGTTACAGGACAATCCCTGGGCCATACCCTGGGCGCCGTAGGCATACCCCTGGATGCGCAGTGAATTGTAGGAAACACCCACATGGGTGGTGTTATTGGCCCCGGCGGTAACCACACCGAAATCGCGGGGATAGAGCAGTTTCCGCCCAACCAGACTGGATTTCCAGGTTTCGCATTGGCCCATGCAGTCTGCGCGGCAAAGGGTACACAGACCTGATTCCGCAGGATTACCTCTGTTGGTGGTGCCAAGAACATCGTTGTTTTTCGAAAATCGCATAGTATTCCTCGTCTGTTAAAAAGGTGGGCGGTGAAGTACCGCCGAAGCAAAAAAAAATAAGCGATCACGGGGCACCGAATCTGCGGTGTTATCGGTCTGTTTACGTACAGGTGTACGCTGCACAGGCCGATGCCTTGCACCTCCGGCACCCTGCAATCGCTTACAGGTCCGTTGATAAACGGTGCCTTTGGGGTTCCCCCGTGATCGGTTACAAAAAAAAAACGTCTGTCCCTGAAAAGAGGAGACAGACGCCGTTGTCGTGCCACATACAAATATGTTGCTAGTGGAGGGTACGCCATTGTACTCGCCACGAGCGAATATTTATTAGAAGTTAATAAAAGTGTCAATAAATTAGTTTAAATAATCTATTTTCCCATCCGGTCGGATCGATCACGTATACAGTTCGATGGTAAGCAAAATGGCCTCTGAGACCTCAAGCATAGATTTGCGCGCATCCATGCTTCGCTTCCTCAACCAGCGGTAGGCCTCATCCCCGTTGACTTGCAATCGCTCCATAATGACTTCTTTGGCGCGCTCGATGGTCTTGCGGGATTTAAGTTCCTCTTCAATTAAGCGAGTGCGCACAATTAACTCGCTCGTATGAATGGCCATCGCCGCATGATTTGCCACCGCCGCCAACAAGTTAAGATCCGTCTGAGAAAATTGATGGACTGCAGAGGTGAAGCAATTAAGCACCCCAACCACCTGCCCTTTTTTGCCAAACAGCGGGACACCGGCCATGGAAACCAGACCCAGCTTCCGCGCCATTTTTTTTTCCTTAAAAATATCGCACTGTAGGACATCGGGAATGACCAGCGGATTACGAGTGGTGGCCACATGACCGACCACGCCTTCGTTCATGCTTAGGGCCCGATCAGTCATATATTCAACCTCGATAGCCTGTGTGGCTTTAAGGCGAAGCACTGGTGGGCTGGCATCCTCGTCGATCAACCACAGCGAGCAAATGTCTACACCGGTGACCCTGGCGACCACCATCACCATCAATTTAAAAACGTCTTCCAAAAACAGGTCAGAAGTCACGGCGCGGCTGATCTCCATCAACGCCCTGATATACTGTCCATAACTCGACGAATGCTGCTCAGGAACCGCGTCCGCATTCATCAAACAGATGCCTGCTGGAGCCATTCCATTCCCTTGCGGGTGATCAGGGAAAGGCGGTGGTCCACATTACTCTCAATTACCCCCATATGGTTCATAACCTTAAGCAGTAGTTCGGTCTCCGGCAGACTGAGCTGAAGTTGGCGGGCGATGACATCGGAGCGGACCAATTCAGGTTGGGGGTTGCTAAGGTTTTGCGAAAGGATATGAAGAATTTGATGTTTTTTCGAACCGATAGACATAGGGAACCTCTCAGGTTGACACGCGTCTTTGTCGGAAATGCAGCCCACAGATTCTTTGCCCTTATGACTGCAACCCGTCTGTTGGTTGGTTACCTATTAACGGTTCAACTTCAGAGAAGCAATAAAAATTAACTAAAAATTAATTTTTATGAAAAATAGTAATTTTTAATTAACCGCACCGCCGCGCTTCGAGCTCAGTGACAAAAGTGTCATTTCCCACAGCAACAGACCTTGACAGTAAAACTGAATCTTGCTTTAGTTATCGAGATGGTTCTTTAATCCATCCGTTCTTATTCTTTTTCACGCGCCCTCAAGCAGGTATGTTTTCGGGCTGTTCCCGCATCCCAGCACCTGTTACCGTTCTGGCCCCTTTCTTTGTTCTCCCCTTTAATACCCTGATCAGTTCGACTGTTTATACAGTTCATTCATGGTTGAAACCGTAAGGCAGATATTTTTTTAGCTTCAGGGATAAACATGAAGAAAATGCTCTTTCTCCTCCTATGCGGCATCCTCGTTGGACTCGGTTTGGCATTGGGAGGAGCCGAAATGATTGAACGAACCTCAGGAGTCGAATTCTGCGCTTCCTGCCACTCGATGAAAGCCGTTGCCCAAGCCTACGAGGAAGATATCCATGGCGGGCGCAACAAATTCGGTGTCCAGGCGCATTGCGCTGACTGCCATCTTCCCCACAACAACGTCTTTTCCTATGTCACCACCAAAGCCTACAATGGGGCCGAGGATGTTCTCGGAGAGATGTTCTGGGCCAAAAGCTTCGATTGGATAGGCAACCTGAAGCGCCGAGAAGAGTTCACCTACGACTCGGGCTGCCGAAAATGCCATAACTTAGACGCCATCCGTTACGAAATCCCCAAAGCTTATCTCGCCCATCGAGACTATAAAATGGGCATCGTTAAAACCTGTGTACACTGCCATCAGCATGTCGGTCATAAAGACATCAAGGGATATCTCATCAAACAGCAGCTATAAGGAGGAGGAAAATGCGTTTACTACTCGCGGTGATCTTAGCTGTCGGGTCGGTTGCCCCGGCGCTCGCCCTGGACAGCCCCATCAAGACCCTTAAGGTCGAACGCGGCCTGACCCCGGAAGGACAAAAATGCGTTGAATGCCATGCGAAAAAACATCCGGGCATCGTTGCCGATTGGACAGAGAGTCGGCATGGCCATGTCGGCGTTTCCTGTATCGACTGCCATAGTGTAGACAAGGGCTCGCCCATGGCTGCTCAGAACTGCCCCGGCATCAAAGGAACCGAGATTTATGTGACCACCATGGTCACCCCGGCTACCTGCGGGCGCTGCCATAACAACGAGGTCGAGCAGTTCAAAAAAAGCGGCCATTTCCGTGCCAGCCTGCAATACAATGTGCCTGAAGGTCGGAATTACAAAGGCATGACCGCCCTGATCGAAAAACATGAAGGCCAGGGCATGGACAAATTCAAGCGGGCTTCTGAGATGGCTGGCTGTATGCAATGCCATGGCTCCATAATCAGCATGGGCGCAGACAAACGCCCGACCAAGGAAAGTTGGCCTGCAGCCGGTGTCGGTACTGTCTGGCCGGACGGCACTGTGGGCAACTGCGTGGTCTGTCATACCCGCCACAGTTTCAGCATTGCCGAGGCAAGAAAGCCGGCCGCCTGTGCGTCCTGCCATCTCGGACCGGATCATCCCGATATCGAAATCTTCAACAACAGCAAACACGGCCATATCTACAACTCCGAGAGCGCCGGCTGGAACTTCTCCAGCGCACCGGATGCCTGGGAACCGGGCGACTATCGCGCCCCGACCTGCGCCGTCTGCCACATGAGTGGTATCGGCGAGTTGACCACGACCCACAACGTCTCGGAACGGTTGAAATGGAACCTCTGGGCCAAGGAATCCAAAGTTCGCAACTCACCCGATCCGCTCAGCCCGCTCACCGGCGAAGGTGTCGAAGGCCGGAAGAAAATGACGCAGGTCTGCAGCAACTGCCACAGTACTCTCCACACCGAAAACTTCTTTGAGCAGGCCGACCTGAATGTCGAGCTCTACAACGAGGGCTACTATCAGCCAGCCGAGGCCATGCGCAAGGAACTTGAGGACAAGAAACTCTTGAAAGTCAATCCTTGGGACGATGAATTCCAGAACGTCTACTACCATCTCTGGCACCATGAAGGGCGACGGATGCGCCAGGGTGCCGCCATGGGTGGACCTGACTATGCTCACTGGCACGGTGTCTTTGAGTTGCAACAGGATCTCTACAAACTCAAGAGCATCTATAACAAACGGCTGAAAGAAGGAAAAATCGAAGAGTAAATAAAAAAAAAGGGGGGGCGGCGAGAGCGGCTCCCCTTCTCCCATTTGTGCCCTAAAAAAGGTAAGCGATCACGGGGCACCGAATCTACGGTGTTATCGGCCTGTTTACCTACAGGTGTACGCTGCTCAGGCCGATGCCTTGCACCTCCGGCACCCTGCAATCGTTTGTGCGCCAGGCAAAGCTCTGGTGCTCCTGGTGGCTGCAATGCCACCCGCGGTAATTGCCTGTTCACCGCGAAATCGCCGGTTCGGCG
>JAQUEZ010000219.1 GCA_028684915.1 Desulfobulbus sp. | reverse complement strand
AAGGCAAAGGTGATCACGAAGCGATCCTATGGATTTCGCACATACGACGGGCTAAAAATAGCTTTATATCATGGGCTTGGTGACCTGCCGACCCCGAGGGCTACCCACAGATTCTGCTGAGGAACCTGATAAAAAGCCTTTGAAATTGATACAGGGCTGGATAAGCTACAATTATCGCCAACAGAAAAGTCCATAAGCCGACAATTCCGGCCTGAATCGGAAGGAATACAATTCCAGCCCCAATGCCCATGCCTATATTGATAGCTACCCATCCCCAGTCTTGGGAACTCATCTTCATTTCTGGTGTTTTTGATTTCATGCCCTTACTCTGTCGTCATAATCTTTAGAATCACTTCATCGGTCTGCTCCATTCCCGCACTGGCAAGTTCGCCGATATTGCGGATCGTGGCCTCCACGACATTGCCCACAATGCCTTCGCCTCCATGCAGATCCTTGTGATAGGCAGCCAGAGTAGCCGAGTCAAAAGCGGCATAGATTCCGGTGGCGATTTTCATGGCACATGAAGGCTTGGCTCCATCACAGATTATACCGGAAATATTGCCAAGTGTATTGACTATAGCGTGAGCTACAGTGGCCATGTCTTTCCCAATCAGAAATGTTATGGCCCCGCTGACTCCGGCTGCCGCGCACATGGCTCCGCAATAGGCAGACAAACGCCCTACTTGTGTTTTGATGTGCACAGTACAGAGGTGCGATAGAAAAAGGGCTCTTATGAGTTCATCCCTGGAATGCCCTTTAAGTAGTGCAAATTTGATTACAGGAAGGGAAGCTGTCATGCCCTGATTGCCGCTTCCGCTGGTGGTCATGACCGGCAGAGGACAGCCGCTCATTCGTGCGTCACTTCCAGCTGCGGCATAGCTTGCACAGCGGTTGCGCAGGTCGTCACCGTAAATTCCCTGTTCAATATTTTTGACAATACTGCTTCCGATGTTCACCCCGTACGTATTTTGAAGCCCTTCATCCGCAATGATGCAGTTCAAGGAGATGACCTGCTCGAACAGGGGGCGTATCAGATCAAGATCAATGGTTTTGGCCAGATCGTAAATAAGACTTACCGACAAGACAGAGCGGTCTTCCTGTGTGGTATTAAAGCTCTCGGGACTAAAACCGCGATCAAGAAGCACCTGTCCATTTTTGACTACTTTGGTCAGATTGGTATGCAGATACTGCACCTCAACCAACGCGCTTTTTTCTCCCGCAGAGACCTCAATACGTACATATAGTTTGATAGGTGTCTTTTCGTGAATCATTTCAAAAGAGGATTTATCTAGGTATTTTCGTACTGCAACCATATCCTCCTCGGTTATATCACTGATAACCATCAAATCTTTTTTACAGTCACCCGCCACAATGCCCATGGCAGCCGCAGTCTCCATGCCGACCATCCCGCCGCTGTTGGGCACGACCACGCTTTTTACATTTTTGATTATATTTCCCGAAACAAACATTTTAACATGCTCGGGAATCTCGCCAAGCACCTCTCTTGCTTTAGCTGCTACTAGAGCAATTGCAATAGGCTCTGTACAGCCCTGTGCCGGTACAATTTCTTCGTGTAAAATTTTCACTACCTTTGTAACAGTTTCCTGATCAAAGAGCATAAACGCCTCCGGTCATTTTTCATAAATAGGTGAAGTGACAAGTAACTGTTTCTTAAATATTCCCTAACAAAAGCCCAACAGAGCCAAAAAAAATCCAAAAAACTAACAAGTAGAATACAAGGAGCCTCAAGGTTTCATGATAAGAACAAATGGATAATGCCAGGAGGATCAAGCCATGTCAGCAGTCAAGCAACAAAAAAATACAGAATTCAATGAAAGAATTGCAAAGCTGTTTTCCATCATAAATAGAAAATCGCCTTGTATCATGGACTTGGTGATCTGTCCAGCCATAAGTCTACCCGTAGATTCTACTGAGGAGCCCAAAAATCTTGTAGCCTTGTTCCGTGACCAGCTTGACGGCCCCTTCCTTGAATTCGTCTGTGAATTTTCTGCGTACTGTTTTGCATGTGAACACCTCCTCAGAACAGATTAAACGCTCTTAACTTGCGTCTCCTTTTTCTGCACCAGGGCAATACATAACCATTTAATTCCACATGGGTAAATCCACCAGTGGTGCTGCTTTGCTTGTTGTCGACAACCGCTGCGAGAGGTGATTGAATTACACATAAGAATTTCGGATTTCCCGCACGCCTATTCAGGAAATGACGTTTACTCCTGTTTGATTGCATCAGACTCAAGTTTATTAAAAAAACGTACAAATTCAGCTGCTTGAATGCAGGTTGTTTTTCTTTGAGACAAGGCCCCCATTTTTGCATTGACCACTGACCGGAGAGTCTTTGTTGATTTCAAAGAAATGCGTCATGGCGCAAACATAATCGGAGAGGGATATGCGACGAAAAATACTCGTGGGATTGACCAGTGGATTGTTTCTGTTGGGTGGAAACAGCGCGGCGAATGCGCTGTCTGTGGCGGTGACTTATACCGGCGACAACGTGGTCGATAATTTTTATCTTGTTGATGGCGGCGTAACGTCATCCTTGGGTGTAGGTGAGCATTCCGGCGATTGGACCAAGTCAGACTCGCTCATCCTGGCGAATCTTCTGGCTAGCCATAACTATTCGTTTATATGGCAAATGCATAATGCTGGTTACTCAACGCCTAGCAACTCCATCGGTGGCGGGGATCCTGCTGCATTCCTAGCCGAACTCACAGGGGATATTGCGGGCGGCCCATTGTACTCTGCCGCTGTTTCCCAATGGGAATATTCATTGGATGGATTGGAATGGGCTTCGGTTACCTCCTATGGCAACAATGGAGGAAATAATATTTGGACAAGTGTGAGCCTCGGCAAGATCCAAGGTATCGATGAATTGGCGCAATGGATTTGGTCTGGCAATGACGACGCTTCTATATATCTGAAAGCAAATTTTCAAACGACTCCTGTCCCAGAAGCAACGACCATGCTCCTTTTCGGGATAGGCCTTGCCGGGTTGGCAAGTGTTATCAGAAAGCGACGAGAATAACCTGCTCGGCTCGGGCGATTTCATAAGGCAAGGGGTTAGCTGCGTGTGCCGGCTCGACACCATCGCTACATTTGCAACAGCAGGGGGTTAGTGGTTCGCGTGAGTGTCTTGATTGCAATTGCGAATCAGAAGCCTCGTGGCACACTTATTCCCAATGCTACTCTTCAAATAAAATCATCTCATTCCGCCAGCAAGCCGTTAACAGCCTGCTGGACCTGCTCGAATGCTGCTGGATGCTTTTGAATGTCGTCAATATTCCGTAGTCCACCAAAAACCAGGGGGGCCAAGGTTTGGAAGCCTAGGAAGGCGAACATTTGGTTAACATGCTCGAAATACGGCGCAAATTTGGAAATGTCCGGCTGTCCTTGGGTGTAAATGGAGAGGAGTTTTTGACCAGTGAGCCAAGAGGAGTAATCCGGCTTGAGCACCGGCATCAGGCGATCAGTAAACAGTTTCGCTTGAGCGGTCATCTGCCACATATACACGGGAGAGGCGAGAACCACAGCGTTTGACGTGAGCACATCGTCAAGAATTGGGTTCATGTCATCCTTTAGAGCGCATTTGCCTTCGTTGCCTTTCAAGCGGCAGCTATAACAGGCTTGGCACCCCCTGATAGACAGACTGTTGAGATGGTGTTTCACAATCTGTGCGCCCTGCCCTGCTGCTTGATCCAGAACAGCATCAAGAAGTTGCGCTGAATTGCCCTTAACGCGTGGACTGCCGTAAATACCTACTATTTTCATAATCGTTGTCTTGAGAGGTTGAGATGAGGATGTACGAGAAATTGCTTCAATATCCCGTGCATTTTCTATCGGTTGCCGCCATTTTCAGCGCTTAAAGATTGTCGTTCAACCTTTCGCGCAACTGTCTGCTCGGACGGAAACTGATCATCTGTCGCTTGGCAATGGTCAGAGACTGGCCGGTTTGCGGGTTGCGACCCCGGCGCGGGGATTTATCCCGAACATTCAAGCTGCCAAATTGAACCAGCTTGATTGATTCGCCTTGGACCAAGGTATTTTTCAAGGTCGCAAAAACGGTGTCGACGATTTCCGCTGCGTTCCGCTGGGCAACGCCCAACTTTTCCGTGACCGAGAGGGCCAATTCTTTTCGTGTGACGTTTTTCTTCATTCTTGTTGAAACCCCTCTATTGTTATTCATCTGCAACAGGTTTTTTCTTGGTCCGGGCGACTATGGCTTTTTGCAGGTTGGCCGGAATGCCGCGTTCCTTCCCAGAGGCGGACCGTTTCTCGGAAAGCGCTTTCGCACACAGGGGCTGCCGGGCGGAAAAACCATATTTTTTGCGGTATTCCTTGGCATCAAGGCCATGCGACCTCAGGTGCTTCGGAGACAGCATCTTGAACTCTTGCCCGCATTCCAAGCAGACCACCTTATTCTTCTGGATGGATTTCTTAGGATCAACAGTCGGCGCGGTTGCCTCTGCGCCAGGCTCTATTATCCCGCTTGCTTCAGCGTCCTGCAGTGATTTGAGCGCCTGGAAGGTTTCGTTCAGGGCGGCTTTGATTTCATCGGTGCTCATCTGTTTGCTGCTGATCTGCGATTGGATGATTTCCGCTGTCATTTGCACAAGGGTTTTGCTCATCGATAACTCCTCGGTTAAGTTAAAAAAATGGTAAAAAGAGAGATGTTGGCCTTACATTGTATAACGTGACTGAAGGGGACGACCGCCGATGGCAGGGCAGGGGGTATTCCCGCGAGAAAGATACGGCAAAGGTTGGTCTCCTGCAACTGAATCGGTCTGCAGGGCTGACTCATCCCGCAATGCCAAACAGCTTGCCGACTGCAGCAGTTATCCCCATGGCCGCCGTACCCCAAAAACATACACGCACAGCGCCACGAGAGAGTGAAGCGCCCCCGGTTGCCGCGGCGACCGCGCCGAGCGCCCCCAGCAAGCCAATCGCCAGGAGCGGGACAACCCACAGCAGTGAAGAAGCTGGAGCAAGCGTTGCGGTTGCGAGCGGAATTGCCGCGCCCAGAGAAAATGCGCCGGCTGACCAGAAGGCCGCCTGCAGGGGGTGCGCGCTTAATTCGGTGGTGATCCCGATCTCATCACGCGCATGGGCCGCCAGCGCGTCATGTTGCATCAATTGGCGCGCCACCTCTTGAGCAAGCTGCTCATCCAGGCCACGATCTCGATAGATAGCCGCCAGCTCCTTCTCTTCCTCGTCTCGATCATTCTCGAGCGCATCGGACTCCATCTGGAGATCAGCACGCTCCGTGTCCTCTTGGGATTTCACTGAAACATACTCGCCGGCGGCCATCGACAGCGCTCCGGCCACCAAGCCAGCCGTGCCCGCTAAAAGAATGCTCTCTCGGGATGCATTAGCTGCCGCAACGCCAATAATCAGACTGGCGGTTGAAACGATGCCGTCATTCGCGCCCAAGACCGCTGCTCGCAGCCAGCCGGAACGATGAATGCGGTGGTGTTCAGGATGGCGCATATCAGAACAGTGTTGTGCCCATTGCTTTCATGATGTCTGCCTGTTGTTTTGCCGCCATTGCCATGTCCGCAACCAGTTTTCTTGATTCAAACGTCGACTGGAACGTTGGTTTTTGCAAAATATAGGCAATGACGTCAACCGTGTCGTCAATCGTGAGCGTGCTGATGTTAATGACCATGTCATAAAGACGGCTGTCCCAGGTGTCGGTGCCGTACACTTGTATACTCCACTTCCGGCGTTCTTCATCATCATTCTTCAGGATGCGCAGAGCCTCTTGAGCAGAGATGTTTTCTCTGGCCATCTCCTCTTGCACCCGCGTCTCCATATCGGCGTTGATTCTGATTTTTAGAACATGTGGGATGTCTTTGAGAAAAAAATGCCCGGCCAGTCCATGATAGACCATATTGTCATTGCGTGCATGGCGTAAAATAGCTGAACGGTAGTACTTCACATAGTGCGACGCGCCGTCGGACGCAAAGATTTTAGGGGAATCGTGAAGCGCTCTGACAAGCTTGATCTCTGGGATATTAAATTCCTTCGACGCCTCAAGCAGAATCTCCCGAGAGATGCATTCGTATCCTAATTTTTTTGCCAACCTTTCAGCCACCTCTTTGCCACGGCTGTAAGAACCTCGAGCGATTGTAACAATGGACATTTTCGATTTTCCCCTTTTGAGCTCGCTTCTCAAGACAAGAAGCATTTGGTTTTATTGCAAGAAAATTGCCGAAGAGAACCTTTCTTGGCAACAGTCTCGTCGTGTGTAGATAATGCAGTCCCGATGATTGACCGGAAAATTTGCTTTCCAGCGTGGTCGCTTATCCTTGAGCTGTTTTCTGCATTTGATTTCCTGCTTCTTGCTGGTCCACTCTGGCCACGAAGTCCGCCTCTTGAAACCGATAAAAAAAGCGCCTATGCCTTTGCAGGGTGATACAGGACGTTAAACAGCAGCAGCATGCACATCATGACCGCTCCGGTCAAAGAAAAGCCTGCCTGAAAACCATACTTTCGAATCACCACTCCCATGCCAAGCGAACAGGTCAGCATCCCGGCATAGACGCTGGTGTTGTAGCACCCCATGGCCAAGCCTCTCATTTTTTTCGGCACAGAGTCGGCAATCAGGGTGCAGATGACTGTAAACGCCATCCCCATACTGAATCCCATGCCGGCGGCGGTTGCCAAAAGAGACGGCAGGGAACGACAGAAGCCGAAAGCGACCATCGCCATGGCAAGCGCAGTGGAACCGGCCGTCACCAGGAGGGTTCGGTTCGACAGATGATCATACAACCATCCGGCCGGAACGCGGGACACGGCATTCGCTAACGCCTGGGTTGCAAACACAAATCCCACCGCAGTTGTGCTCAGTCCCAAATCCTTGATGTAGAGCGGCATAAAGGAAACGAACATGCCAAAACCTACGCAACCGCCAAGGGTGGCGAGCAAACAGGCAATGAGCGACTGGTTGCTGAGCAGATTTTTCAAGGTGGAGGCAACGCCTGAGGTGGGTTCAATGCGGCGGGAATGGGTGGGGAGAAAAAAGTATGCCACGAAGAACATCAGCAAGATCAAAACGCCGGCAACAAGGAAGACCGATCGCAACCCCAGCGCCGCTCCGAGCAGGCCGCCGGTTGCCGGGCCGAGGGTCATGCCGCCGTACAAGGCCATGGTGTACCATCCGAACGCGTGGCCTAATGCTCCAGGAGGGGTGAAGTCAGCGACATACGACATCAGCGTTGGCGAAATCGCTGACAGCCCCATGCCGAACAGGAGATAGATGCACCCCATTTGGAGCGGGCTCTGGCTCCAGTACAGCAGAAAAGAAGAGCCTGACAGCAGGAGGAGTCCGCTCAGCAACGGCAGTCGCCGGCCCAGTCGATCCGAAAGGAGACCCAACGGGATGGAGAGCGCCCCCGTCATCACCATGAACGCGCTGTTGACCAGCCCGACTTGCACCGTATCCGCGCCCAACGAGGTGGCGAGGAGCGGAACAATGGGAATCCTCATGAAAGAACCCAAAAAGCAGCCAAAGCTGATAACGCAGACGGTGACGAGCAGGCGGGCTGAGGAAAATTGGGATGCTTGCATGGGAAGGGCCAAAACTATTATCCGGAAGATCCCTTATCGAACAGGCAATCTCGCGTGCGGACCGGGGGGAGACCGGGGAAAAGAAAAAAGGGTTTAGAGAAATTCTCTAAACCCTTGAGTACTGGCGCGCCTGGAGAGATTCGAACTCCCGACCTACGGATTCGTAGTCCGACGCTCTATCCAGCTGAGCTACAGGCGCAAAATGGTCCCCTCATATACTCTGAACCTGATCGATAATCAAGCTTTTTCTTACCGCACGTCCTTGACGGAGCCTTGCCTCTCAACCTTGCAAGCCAAGACAGCGCCGGCCTTCATCCCAATCGTCTACCGAGTCGCTTCCGTTTCCAGAAAATCGATTTGATTTTCCGACGGTTTCATCTCCACCCGGGGAATAATGTCGATCTTCGCCTGGTGCTTGGCTTCAAGATCAGCCAACTCCGCTCGTTTTTTATTGAGCAGATACTGGGCGACGTCAAGCGGCAGGCGGCATTCGACGCGGGCCACTTTTTTACGGCTGATGCCGGTCTGAATGCGCCGCAGGTGGTACAACGCCAAAGTTTCCACCGAACGCACCACGCCGCGCCCCTCACAGTATTCGCAGGTCCGGTAACTGCCTTTCTCGATGGGCGCGCCCATCTTCTGCCGGGAAATCTGCATCAGGCCGAAGCGGGAAATCTTGCTGATGTCGACCTTGGCCTTGTCGCGCTTCATGCTGACCTTCACCTGCCGCTCAACTTCCCGAATATGCTTTTTATTCCGCATATCGATGAAATCGACCACGATCAGTCCGCCAAGATCGCGCAACCTGAGTTGCCGGGCCAATTCCGCCGCGGCTTCCATGTTGGCGAGGAAGATAGTGTCGTCAAAATCGGAATTCTTTGAAGTCCGGCCGGAGTTGACGTCGATGGCCACCAGCGCCTCGGTGGGGTTGATCACAATCGAGCCGCCGGAAGGCAAGGCCACCTGCGGTTTGTAGATCGATTCGATCTGCTCTTCGATGTTGAACTGGTTGAAGATAGGCTTGGTGCCGCGATGCAGCCGAACCTTGACGTTTTTCTGTTTGGCCGGCAGCAGGTCGATGAAGGCGTCGACATTGGCTAGCGACTCCTGGGTGTCGACCAGGATCTCTTGAATATCCGCGAAGAAATGATCCCGCAGAAAACGGACCACCGTGTCCTGCTCCTCGAACACCAGGGCGGGCGCGTCCATGGTCTGGCCGCGCTTTTTGACCTCTTCCCAGAGCGCGAGCAGGGTGTGCAGATCCTTTTCCAGAGCGGCGTGGGTGATCTCGGCGCTGGCGGTTCGAATGATGTATCCGACGCCTTCGGGGATTTCAAACTCGCTCATGATTTCGCGCAGATTGGCCCTGCGCTCTTCGCCGACAATCTTGCGCGAGATGCCGGAGCTGTCGCTGCCCGGCATCAACACCAAACAGCGGCCAGGCAGAGACAGATAGGTGGTCATGTTGGCGCCTTTGTTGCCAGTGACCTCCTTGACCACCTGCACCAGCACCTCCTGCCCCTTCTGCATCACCTCTTCGATTTTGAGCTTTTTCCACTGCTGCTGGGCAATCAGATTGCGATTGCGCTCGTTGACGTCCTGCCGATAGTACTCGGGATGGATTTCATTGAACGGCAGGAATCCGTTGCGGCCGGTGCCGATGTCGACAAAGGCGGCCTGGAGATTGGCCTCGATCGAGACAATCCGGCCTTTATAAATATTGTTTTTGGTGGGCTCGCGATCAATGGTGGTGACGTGGAAGGATTCAAGCCGCCCGTCTTCCACCAAGGCGATCCGGCATTCTTCCGGCTCCTCAGCGTTGATCAGCAGCTTGTAGACCACCGCCTTGTCGGGGAATTCCGACCCGTCGTCGACCACCCGATCCGAATCGTCGTCTTCGTCGCCATCCGAATCAACCGCCGGATCAACGGGTGTTTCCCGCGCCTTTTCAGCTGGTTCTTCCGTATCCTGGGACGCGTCAACCGGTTTGGCGCGTTTTTTACCGCTGCGCCGGGGCCGCCTTTTCTTGGGCGGAGCCGGCTCTTCCGCCGCCTCCTCGTTTCCTGAGTCGGCAACCGCCGGGGCCGCTTCATCGGCTACGCCTGGCGCCGCCGCAGACGTCACGACCTCTTCAGTCACGCTTTCCGCCGCGACGGGCTCGATCACCTCAAGCGGTTGATCAGCGACAGGCGCAGACGCATCGGGCTGAGGAGGAGAAACCACGGGGGGCGACTCCTCCTGTCGCTCTTTGAGTGCATCCGGGACGGCCGGTGCGATTAGTTCAACTGGTGCAGTCGCCGCCGCCGCTTCAGCCGCTTCCGCCGCTGCCTGCGCAGCCTTTGCCGCCTCGGCGGCGGCCGCTTTGGGCACGCTTTTCCACCATGCGCCGGTTTTGGCTTTTCGCACAGGAGGCGCTTTCTTTTCTTGTTCGTTTTGATCGTTTTCGGTCATTCGTATCCTTAATGGGTAATTTTTTT
>JAQUEZ010000040.1 GCA_028684915.1 Desulfobulbus sp. | reverse complement strand
GGTCAGGGCCGATCCAAAGCAGGCGTCTCTTTCCCTGGTCAAGCTGATACACCAGGGTGACAAATTTATCCTTGCGTTTTCGCCAGCAGATTTCGTCGATGCCAATGGCCGTTATCCCATCTATATTGCACCGTCAGGCTAAGCCGTAGCGGCAGAGATTATGTCGCATGATGGCATTAATTCTCCACCAAATCTCAGAGTAAAAATGTCTTGAACGATCTCCGGAGAATAGTTTCCATTTTTACTAACATTTAAAGCGTGACGTGACACTAGGCTTATCTTATTTATATGAGTATTGTGTGAAATGAATAGTTTTTCGGGCTGATTTTGACCAATTTCCAGCGCTATCAGACTCCTGAACATACAAAACTGACAAACCAAAAGGTCTAAATTTATTAATAATAATTTCATTGCTATTAACTTTTGACCATGATTTATTATTGTTAAATTTATATCTAAATATACCCGAACCATCTCCACCACCACTTTTAAACCCTATATAATAGCTTCGATTTTTAAAAATAGGATTTTCAATTACAGGTGAATTAGGGGGCGTTGTATCAATTAGAATTTTACGCGAACTAATTCTTGACCAATTTCCTTTGTCATCATTTTCTTGCACATATAATAAATGTTCACCTTCGGAGAGAGGCGCATCAGGAATGCAAAATTTATTATATGTTTCGATCCAATTTGAATTGTCTAAAGAATATCTAAAATATCCATTTCCCCCTCCACCACTCACCCATGACCATTCATGGGTAGGATTATTAACTAGCATCTTGCCAGATAATTTGGGCCTATTAGGAATTTTAACAGCATGAATTGTATATTTGTAAATATAAGGGTTACTATAATCCGGTCGGGAATGAGGTTCTTTACCTGAAATAACCAAATTATATCCATCAAAATTTCCAGAAAAAACACTTGTTAATCCCATTGACCAGCAGGAACCACAATTCGTAAAAAAATCACATGAATCATCACTTCCATAAAAATTACCGTTTTCAATACGTCCGCTAAAGTATGATTCTGAAAAATAGAATTGTCCGGCTATATTTATATCCGATTTCACGTTAGAATTTGAAAAATCGAAATTTGAATAATAACACTCAGTTTCATCGTGAAGCACAAGTGTAAACACACCTGAGATTTTATAATTTCTGCTTGCTTTTACTTTTACATTCTCTTGTTCATAATTTTCATTTACTGCCCAATCTTCATATCCTAGCATATGGACATTTGATTTATTTTTTACAATTCGAAAATCTATGTGTTGTTCCATAGTGGCTGGTTCGGGCACGGGACTTCCAATGGTATAGATAACGCTACCAGAATGGTCAGGCTCTTCGCTAGAGGCCATGTCTGTACTTATTGGTCCGAAAGAAGGGGGGAGGGGATCACTGACAGGACCGCTAATGACAATAGGGCCGGGGCCTACGATAATATCGGGAGGATCGGAAGTGTCTGATCCGGCAGCATTCGCAATCCCTGACATTCCAACCAAAAACACACCTATTGCTAATCCAGCCAATAGTTCCTTTTTCATCAACTCTTCTCCGTGTTAAATTACCATTTGTAAATCAAGACGCCACCCCTGTTGCCGCGCAGAACAGGGATAGCTTGACATGCACAAACTTCCGATAACTTAACATTTTTATCCAAAAACCCAACAGATTGTATCATTGGATTGTCGTTACTCATTCAAAGCCATTGCGGCACAAGGCTTTTCGCACGAAATTATTTTATAACTGGATGTTCACAGAACTCATTAATAATAATAGGGGACATCCATGATAAGTATTTTCAATGGGAAGACGGAGGTTTCCTCTCTCGCCCAGGGATGAATCTGCGCCCGCTTTGCCGGCTCCCCGATCTTGGCTACACCTCGGTGGGAGCGGAAGTGGGAGGGTCGTTCCGAGAATGGGCCAAAGTGTTGCTCGTCGGAGGAATGGCCCTCACGCTGAAGCGGATCGCTCCCTCAATTCAATGCCCTGCGATTTTCAAACACCCTGCCGCAACTGGGTGCATCCGATAGTTATGGAATCGACTCACAGAGAAGACCTGGCGGACTTATATAATAATTTTAATGATTTATAGTTGTTCGTTCTTTAAATTCTGCTTTTGCCATGGTATAATACCCCGTAAAATCAGGTGGTTATACCATGGAAGCAGCGCGGAACATTCGGGATTGGTCCAAGAGTGGAAAACCGGGGACGGAGCCCAATTTATTTATTCTCATCCATCCATCCCTCGAAATGTTGTTTATTTTCAGGCGCATCCGGATCGGAGCGTCTTTTCTTGGGTCGGCCTGGTTTGTCGGCGCGAACCGTTCTCCACCCAAGACCAGACCGCTGCACGGATCGCTGCAAGGAATTCGGGTTCCTCCGCAGAATCTGTGGGTTGACCGGTAACATCCTGCAACACAAAGTACTGTTTTAACGTATTTTGCATCATCCAATCCGAGCAGGTGTATTGGGATCGGTCGTTGGCTCAACCCCATGCACTGTTTTTCAGTATGGTGCGGTCGGTAGCATGGAGCCCCGACTCTATCAAGGCCAAGCCCTGCGGGTGTGCGCTGTGCGCCCAGCCTTGACATAGCCGAGCCCCCACGCTCCACCTGAAGGTGGCAAGGGTGACGGGGCGACAGGCGCCCCACACCTACACCTCCGGCCGGGCTCAGGTTCTGGGGCTTATTTTCAAAGAGCTACCCACAAATTCTGCGGACGAGGCGGAATTCGCTGGCCTGCCGCTCATTGAACAAAGCGCGATACGCCTCTTGCCGTGCTCGGTCGTCCTTGCCCAAGTCGAGGTAGCAAGAGTGCTCACGGAGAAGATCGTCCGGGCGACCGTATGCATGAGCGCCATAACTTGACCAGGCTGCGGCCGGATAATGTGACAAAGTAGAATTAGGTGCCAGTCTTTAAAGGCTAAACGTAGCGAATTTAACAGGCTGTTCGATGAGGGGTCTAGTGAGGGATAATGCGGGTCACTAAAAAATAACTTCTTGAAAATCAATCAGTTGAGCAGCAGTATGGCGGAGAAGCAGTCCGCCCGCGTCTGGTCTTCAAGCACGATCTCAGTTTGCCTATGATGCGCGGCGCACCATTTGGCCTGGTAGTATTTTTCCGGGTAGGAGTGGGCGGCAAAGACTGGGGGAGCGGTGGAGACGATCAGGAAGAAAGCGAGGGATGCGGGGTTTAATGCTGCCCCCTTCTTAGGGGTGTTTTTTCCAAAGGTAGCACCGGGGTAGCACCAAATAAAAAAGCACCTAGTCCATGACGACTAAGTGCTTGATATGTATGGTGGGCCGTCGGAGATTCGAACTCCGGACCAATTGATTAAGAGTCAACTGCTCTACCAGCTGAGCTAACGGCCCAAAACGCGTTGTCAGTTTTGGATGCGGGCTGTTCTGGCCCACATGCGAGCGCATCTAATAGCATACCCACCGGCGTGCGTCAAGAGGAAGCTGCAGCAAAAAAGCATTGTTTGGATGCAGTGATTACCACCCAATACCGTTTTTTTAGGATAAGAGCGGGCGAATCGAGAAATACCCCTTGACTTTGCCCATGGTTATCCTAGTTTCAGGCTATTCGTTTTTTTGATCTATTTGAGGAGATGGTCATTTTATATGGAAAATGTTGATCCGTCGCCTGACGGGCCGGTACCGTCGGACGAGGACCCCCCTGGTAAGTCGTTTTTTGAAAAAGTAAAATCTGCCCTTGGCTTTCGCGGCGGTCCTGATACTACCGAAGAGTTGGAGCACGAAATTCAGGAATTGCTGGAAGAGGGCGAGGAGCAGGGCCTGATCTCCGTTCACGAAGAACGGTTGATCAACTCCATCTTTGATTTTCGGGAGACCCTCGCTTCTGAAATCATGACCCCATCGGCGGAAATGGTCTGCGCCGACATCAAAACCTCGATCCCGGAGTTGATTCGGCTGGTCAACGAGGAGGGGTATACCCGCATCCCTATCTACATCGAAAATCCCGACCAGATCATTGGTATTCTCCACGTCAAGGATCTTCTGCGTATCTGTAGCCGTGGGGATGAGGCCGATTTTCAGCTCAAGGAATTTCTTAATCCAGTCACCTTTATTCCCGAATCCAAACCGCTCACCGAGTTACTGCGCGAGTTTCAGCTCAAAAAGATGCATATGGTGATGGTGGTCGATGAGTTCGGCGGCGTGCGCGGCCTAGTCACCCTTGAGGACGTGATCGAGGAGATCGTCGGCGAGATCGATGACGAGCACGACGACGAAGTCAGCGAACTTCGGGTGGTGGATGAACGAACCGTGATTGTGGATGCCAAGATCGATATCGAAGAGGTTGAGGCCCATTTTCGGGTGAGCCTGCCCGAAGGGCCGTTTGAGTCCGTCGGCGGTTTTATCATCCATCGACTAGGCAAGGTGCCGCCTTCTGGGACCCTGGTCCAGGAAAGTGGCCTCTCGTTTAAGGTACTTGGCGCCGATCCCCGCCGGATCAAGAGTATACGCATTGTCCGCAATGATGAAACCCAGACGCAACCCTGATTCTTTTCCCTCCCTGCTTTTTGCCAGCCTTGCCTCCGCTGCCCTGCTTGCCTTGGCCATGCCCGGCCGGGTAGGTTGGTGGCCGCTGCTGTTTTTCGCTCTGGTGCCCCTGCTGCTGGTGGCCCTCTACGCCCGTCCTGGGCGCAGTGCCCTGGCTGGGTTTCTTTTCGGTCTGGTGTACCATTTGACCCTGCTGTATTGGATTCTGATCGTGCTCGGACAATACGGTGGGCTGTCCCTTTGGGTTTCGGTTCCGGCTCTTTTTCTGCTTTCCTCCTATATGGCGGCGTATCCGGCCCTGTTTTGTTTTCTTCTGAGTCGGGTGGCCGGTCGTTCCTGGCATCGTGAGCGCTCGATTGTGCCTCTGGTCTGGGGGGCACCGGTGCTCTGGGTTGGCCTGGAATATGCGAAGGGAATCCTGTTCAGCGGGTTTCCCTGGATGGACCTGGGCTATGGCCTTTTTGCTCAGCCCAAGTTGATCCAGGCCGCTGATATCGGCGGTCACCATCTGATCTCCTTTACCCTGGTGTTATGCAACGGACTGCTTGTGGCCCTCATTGACCGCCAACGGCGGGCAGTGCGTTGGGGCGTACATTCTGAGCGCCGTCTGTTGGTTGCGGCAGTGGCCTTTCTCGTTTTCATCGGCGGGTACTCCATGGTGCGCTACCAGGTCGTGGCCATGATTGCCGCCCGCTCGATGCAGGCCCGGGTGGCGGTGGTGCAGGGCAATATTGATCAGGCGTTGAAGTGGTCGTCCGAAGTCAAGGCTGCGACTGTGGACACCTATATCAAGCTTTCGCGGCAAGCCATCAGCGGCCAGGACATCGAGTTGGTGGTCTGGCCGGAGACCGCATTGCCCTTTTATCCCCAACAGGATCCGCTCATGGGGCGGGTGAGTGCCTTCACTGGGGCGCATAACGCTTGGTTACTTACCGGCGCACCGCTCTACACCCTACCAAAACCGGCCGACGGCAATCAGCAGATCCGTTACTACAACGGGGCAATTCTCGTTGGACCCGATGGACGTCTACACGGCCGTCATGCCAAGCAGCACCTGGTGCCCTTTGGCGAATATGTGCCGCTGCGCAAGTATCTTCCCTTTCTTGAACCCCTGGTGGTCAGTGTCGGGGATTTCACCCCTGGTGAAGAAAAGGGGCCGATAACACTTGGGCCGATGCGGCTTGGAATGCTGATCTGCTATGAGTCGATTTTTCCGATGATCGCCCATGATGCGGTGCTTGGTGGTGCCAACCTCCTGGTTAATATTACCAACGATGCCTGGTACGGCCGTTCCAGCGCCCCCTATCAGTCCTTGGCCATGGCCGTGTTCCGTGCGGTTGAAAACAAGCGGAGCCTGATTCGGGCCGCCAATACCGGGGTGAGCGGTTTTGTTGATCCTGTGGGACATGTAATTGAAAAAAGTGATATTTTTACCGAGTCTGCCCTCGTGGCCCAGGTGCCTATGGTCGAGGTGACCACGGTCTATAATCGCCAGGGATTTCGGTTCGGTTCCGTCTGCGCCATGGGCCTGGTCGTGATGCTATTAGTGCGCGGTCGTCGGGAGGAATGAGGGCGAAGAGAGGTAAAGAGTATGGAGAACAAGGTTTTCCGGCCGTATCCGGCCTTTCTTCCTTGAGACTTGCGGCGAATCTGTTTAGTATAGAACCCTTGTTCGGCGAAGCATGAATTATGCCTCAAAGGACGGTGGGGAAAGTCTCACAAGGGACAAACTGTCGATTTTGAAATGGACGTGTTTCGCGCCCCCTCTCCCCATTCGTCCCGCCGTCGGATGTAGATTGAAAATAGCGAGACGCCTTTGGCGTGCTCGTTTCTTTTTTGTCGTTCTCGTAAGGAATCACGGAAACGACGTCTCGAGCTTTGTGACAAGCTGTTTTATGAGACGTGGCTTTTCGTTTGGTGGATTTTTACGAGGCTCTTCTCTTTTGTTTTTTTGCACGAGGTGAACCATGGCCGATATTACCGAATCAGCAGAATCGAGACAATTACTTGCGAGTCTCAAGGGCAGAATGCTTGTCCTGAAGGAGCATCTTTGACTTAGATGGCAAGCGTGAACAAGTAGAACTGCTGGAGCGGCAGACGGTCAGCCCCAACTTCTGGGATGATCAGACAGAGGCCAAAAGGGTGCAACGCCAACTGGGTCAGTTGCAGGATTTGGTCGGGATCTGGGATAAGAATTTCGGCGAGTTGGAAGATGCCGAGATGCTGCTGGATCTAGCCAAGGAAGAGAACGACGAGGACACGTACCAGGAGGTCGTTTCCGGCCTGGATGCACTCAAGAGCCGTATCGATCTGGTCGAGCTGGAGTGCATGTTCAGTGGCGAGCATGATTCCAACAATGCCATCCTCACCATCCACGCCGGTGCCGGCGGTACCGAGGCCCAGGACTGGGTCGGCATTCTGCTGCGTATGTACCTGCGCTGGGCGGAGCTCAAGGGATTCAAGGCCGATATCCTCGACCTGCTCCCCGGCGACGAAGCCGGAACCAAGAGCGTGACCATTCTCGTCAAGGGGAAATACTCGTATGGCTATCTGCGTTCTGAGATCGGTATTCACCGGCTGGTGCGCATTTCACCCTTTGATGCCAGTGGTCGCCGCCATACCTCCTTTGCCTCGGTGATGGTCATGCCGGAGCTTGACGACGATGTGGCGATCGAGATCAACGACAAGGATATCCGTATCGATACCTTTCGCGCCAGCGGCTCGGGCGGTCAGCACGTCAATAAGACCGACTCCGCCATTCGTATCACCCACTTTCCCTCCGGGATTGTGGTCCAGTGTCAGAATGAGCGTAGCCAGCACCGCAATAAGGACATGGCAATGAAGATGCTCATGTCGCGACTTTTTGACCGGGAAGAGGAAGAAAAGCGCCGCAGCAATGAGAATCTCCAGGGCGACAAGAAAGATATCGCCTGGGGGAGCCAGATCCGCTCGTACGTGCTGCAGCCTTATCGGCTGATCAAAGATCATCGCACCAACACCGAAGAGGGGAATGTGGATGCGGTGCTCGATGGTCGGCTGGATCCTTTTATTAAGGCCTACCTGCTTTGGCAGCCTTGATAGATTGAGGTGATGTGATGGGTGAGACAATCAGGGAGCAACTCGAGGAATTGGAAATACAAATCCTCTCGCCCCATGCTTGTTTCAGCAGGAGCTCACGCGGGCGGCTTTTCGGTGAGCAGGATCCCTGTTGCCTGCGGACCGCCTTCCAGCGCGACCGTGACCGAATCATCCACTCTAAGACCTTTCGCCGGCTTAAGCATAAGACCCAGGTCTTTCTCGCGCCGGCCGGCGATCATTACCGCACCCGACTGACCCATGTGCTCGAGGTCTCGCAGATCGCCCGCACCATGGCGGTCTGTCTGCGGCTCAATGAATATTTAACCGAGGCCATAGCCCTGGGCCACGACCTCGGTCATACCCCCTTTGGTCATGCGGGCGAGTACAGCCTGAACCTGCTCCATCCCAAAGGGTTCAAGCATTACCGCCAGAGCCTGCGCATTGTTGATTTCCTTGAGAACAGCGGTCGCGGGCTCAACCTCACCTGGGAGGTACGCAACGGGATTCTTAAGCACTCCAAGGGCTACGGGGAAATTTTGCCCGACGATACCACCGAGCTTGCCGCTACCCTGGAGGGCCAGTTGGTGCGGGTGGCGGATATCATGGCCTATGTCAATCATGACATGGACGATGCCCTGCGCGCCGGCATGCTCCAAAGTAACGACCTGCCCGAGCACCTGCGGGCAGTGCTGGGAGACCGAGCCTCGCAGCGGATTAACAGCATGGTGGTGGATATGGTTAAGACCACTATGACTCGCGATGACGGCAGGCTCCATCTGAGCGAACGGATGAATGAGACCATCACCGAACTGCGGACTTTTTTGTACGACCACGTCTACCGCAATTACCGGGTGCATAACGAGTTTGAAAAGGCGCAACGCATTATTCGCGACCTCTATGGCTACTTCCTGGAACATGAGTTTCCGGAAAACGGTATCAGTTCCTGCTGCCGCAAACGCGATCCCTCGCACTCGGTGGAGGAGGAACAGAAGCGGCATCGTCGGGTCTGCGACTTTATTGCCGGGATGACCGATCGCTATGCCATGACCCTCTATTCACAGATATTTATGCCCAAGCCCTGGAGTATGCTCTAAGGCTGGGCTTTTCTTTTGTCTAACCTTCCCGCCTCCTGGCGGCCATTACAGCAACCCCCTATGAACGAAACTGATTGTAACCGTCCTGAGAAATACGATTTGCCCAAGGCCTACGAATTTAATGAGGTCGAGCAGCGTTGGTACACCCATTGGCTGGAAGAGAAAACCTTCAGTGCCCGGATGGAAGAGGGCAAGGATGGTTTTTCCATTGTTATTCCGCCTCCCAACGTCACCGGCGTGCTCCACATCGGCCATGCCCTTAACAACACCCTTCAGGATCTCCTGGTGCGTTATCACCGGATGAAGGGCGACAACACCCTTTGGGTGCCGGGTACCGATCATGCCGGTATTGCCACCCAGAACGTGGTCGAACGGCAACTAGCGACGGAAAAGCTGACCCGTCACGATCTGGGCCGGGAGAAGTTCATCGAGCGGGTCTGGAGCTGGAAGGAAGAGAAGGGCGGTACCATCATCAATCAGCTCAAACGCATGGGCGCCTCCTGTGACTGGGACCGTGAGCGATTCACCATGGACGAGGGGTTGTCCAAGGCGGTGCGCGAAGTCTTTGTCCGCTTGTACAAGGAAGGCTTGATTTATAAGGGCGATTATATCGTTAACTGGTGTCCGCGCTGTCATACCGCCCTTGCCGACGACGAGGTCGAGCACGACCCGACCGACGGCAAGCTCTACCATATCCGCTATCCCTATGCCGATGGCTCGGGCTATGTAGTGGTGGCCACCACCCGTCCGGAAACCATGCTCGGTGATACTGCGGTGGCCGTCCATCCCGATGACGAACGGTATCAGCACCTCAAAGAGATCGGCATCAGCCTGCCGCTGACTGAGCGCACCATCCCGGTGGTCTATGATCACCATGTGCAGCGCGAGTTTGGTACCGGTGCACTCAAGGTCACCCCGGCCCATGACCGCGACGACTACGAGATCGGCCTCCGCCATGACTTACCGCGGATCAAGGTTATGGACGACAAAGGCGTGATGAACGCCGAGGCGGGCTCCTATGCGGGGCTGGACCGGTTCGCCTGCCGTAAACAGATCGTCAACGACTTGGAAGAGCAGGGCTTTTTAGACAAGATCGAACCGTATCAGCACGCGGTGGGCAAATGCTACCGCTGCGCCACCGTGGTCGAGCCCACCACCTCCAAGCAGTGGTTTGTCTCCGTCCGGCCTTTGGCCGACAAGGCGGTGGCTGCGGTACAGGAAGGGCGGATCAATATCTACCCCAACACCTGGGACCGTACCTTTTATTCCTGGATGGAGAATATCCGCGACTGGTGTATCTCTCGCCAGATATGGTGGGGGCACCGTATTCCCGCCTGGACCTGCGAGGGCTGCGGCCAACTGGTGGTCGAGGTCGAGGATCCACAGGTCTGCCCCTTCTGCGGCTCGAACACACTGCAACAGGAAAACGATGTGCTCGATACCTGGTTCAGCTCCGCGCTCTGGCCTTTTTCCACCTTGGGTTGGCCGGAACAAACCAAGGAATTGGCCACCTTTTATCCGACCTCGGTGCTCATCACCAGCTTTGACATCCTCTTTTTCTGGGTGGCGCGGATGATGATGATGGGGCTGCACATCATGGATGAGGTCCCGTTTCATGACGTCTATCTCCATGCCTTGGTGCGCGACAAGTTCGGCAAAAAAATGTCCAAGTCCACCGGCAACGTCATCGACCCGCTGGTGATGATCGAGCAGTACGGCACCGATGCCTTCCGCTTTACCCTCACCGCCTTTGCTGCCCAGGGGCGTGAGATCCGCATGGACGAGGAACGGATCGACGGCTATCGACGCTTTATCAATAAGTTGTGGAATGCGGCCCGTTTTGCCCAGATGCATCTCAAAGAGGCCGATGCGAATATTGTCGAGCTGGTTAAAGAGCCTGCGCAGCTGGCCCTGGCGCACCGCTGGATACTCAGCCGTATCAATGGAACCATCAAGGATGTGCGGGCAGCCCTGGATGGCTACAACTTTAACGAGGTGGCCTCCGCCTCCTACCAGTTTGTCTGGCATGAATTTTGTGATTGGTATCTGGAGTGGATCAAGGCTGATTTATTCAGCGATGATACCGTTGCCCGTGACCAGGCCAAGGCGGTGCTTTTGACCGTACTGGAGCAGGTGCTCAAACTGATGCATCCCATCACCCCCTTTGTCACCGAGGAGATCTGGAGCCAACTGCCCGGAACCCGCAGCTCAATCATGGTCGAGCCCTTCCCGGAGATTAATCCCGCCTGGGAAGATGCTGAAGCCGAGGCTTCCATGAACCTGTTGATGGGCGTTATTTCCGGCCTGCGCACCATCCGCACCGAGGCCGAGGTCCATCCCAGCGCCAAGATCGAGGCCATGCTCATCTGTCCAGATGCGGCAAAACGGCAACTGCTGACCGACTTTGCCTCCGGAATCCAGTCCATGGTTCGCGCTAGCGCATTCACCATTGTCGCTGAGGGCACGGTGCCCGACGATGCTGGCCACGCCCTGATCCAGGAGGTCGAGCTGGTGGTGCCGCTCAAGGGGCTGATCGATGTGGAAGGTGAGCTGGAAAAACTCACCAAGGAGAAGGGCAAGCTGGACAAGGAGCTGGCACGGATTGTGGGTAAGCTCGGTAACGAGAAGTTCATCAACAACGCGCCTGCGGATGTGGTGGTCAAGGAGCGGGAAAAAGAAGCGGAGATTCGTGCCCGCCTTGAGAAGAACATTGAATCCACCGAACGCTTGAGCAAGCTGCGCTGATATGGATACTTTTTTACTTGATACCCTGCTGCGCGGTTTTCTCCTCGAAGATCTGGAACACGGCGACATTACCACCGAGTCCATCTTCTCGCGGGAGGATCGCTCCGAGTCCTGTTTCGTTGCCCGTCATCCCATGACCGTGGTCGGCATGGGCACGGTGGCAGCCCGGGTTTTTCAGCTGCTTGATTCTTGCGTCATCTGCGACAACGCCATTGCCGACGGTACCCGGGTTGAAGAGGGCGAGGTCCTGCTCCATTTCAAGGGAGCCACTCGCACCCTGCTGCGTGGCGAGCGGGTAGCCCTCAACCTGGTGCAACGGCTCTGCGGCATTGCCACCCTCACTTCGGCCTTTGCCGATCAGGTCAAGCACACCAAGGCCAAGGTGGTGGACACCCGCAAAACCACACCGGGTTTGCGTATGCTCGAGAAGTACGCGGTCCGCTCCAGCGGCGGCCATAATCACCGCTATAGCTTAAGTGACGGCGTGCTGATTAAAGATAACCACATCGCAGCCTGTGGTTCGATCAGCGAGGCGGTGCGTCGGGTGCGTCTGCGGGTGCCGCACACCATCAATGTCGAGGTGGAAACCGATACCCTGGTCCAAGTAGAGGAGTGCCTCCTCTGCGGTGTTGGGGTAATCATGCTCGATAATATGGATCTGGCCACCATGCGCGAGGCGGTTGGTTTGATTAATGGTCGCGCCGTGGTCGAGGCCTCGGGCGGGGTCAACCTGGAGACCGTACGCGGTATTGCCGAAACCGGGGTGGATATCATCTCGGTTGGAGCGCTGACTCATTCTGCCAAGGCCTGTGATATCGGCATGGACTGGCGCAGCTGAATAACGAGCCTTTTGCAAAAAGACGGGTTTGTCATTCCCGAGGTAGTCATCGGGAATCTAGTCCTCGAAAAATCAAAGAATTTTGGATTCCCGCTTACGCGAGAATGACGACAAAACTCGCCAAAAGCTCATTTGGCAAGAGGCTCTAATCTCAATTGATTTTCGTTTTCTCCCGTTTGCTGACAGGCAGGGCGACGCTGCTCTCGGTTGCTTGGGCAATGAGCCGGACCCAGTCACGATGTCTTTGGACCAACGGGAGAGATCTCGTGGATAAACCCTGTCGGCCCCCCCTTTTTCCAGGTAAGCTCTCGACCAGCCGAAGGAATTTGCGATCGTTTGAGCACGCTCTGTTGCGGTCTTCTCATGCCCCTTGGGCCCCGCTGGAACAGTTCCATCTGGCCCTCAACTTCATCGGCGAAGTTGAGGGTTCCGTTTTTCTGGACATTCGTCAGACCTATTCGAGATTTCTCCTCTCAAATTCCCCCCAGTTTGAAGGTGTCAGCTTCTTCTCGCCACACGGAAATCCCCGTGCAGCCTAGGGTGGCGTCCAGGAAAACGAGTTTGTTGCAGGTGCTCCAGTGGAAAATAACTCCCCGTTTTTCTCACCTTGGGCTGGAATCGGAAAACCGGAAATTTAGCCCCCCAAACATCTTGGCTCGCCTTTAGTATATTTTGGCAGGGGGTAGCAGCAACTATATGAAACATATTGATTTTTCAAAATTATTCCTTTGTCGCCGATCAGTTCGTACTTTGTTCCAATATCCTCGGTCGTAAAGGCGTGGCCCCTTTACCTGAACAGTTCTATGCATTGGTATGATTGAAGTCTCGATGTTTTTGCATTGAAATTTCCTTTGTGGTTAATCGGCCTAATGCTTCGATAGGCAGACTGAACGGCAAAAGTCAATTGTCGGCAATTGTTCCGGGGGAAAATCCGGAATTATGGACTTTCTTAGGGTCGGAGTGGCCTGTTTGTGCGTGATTATTGGTTCATTGAGGACAGATGGACTTTTAACCTGATGATTCTCCAGTGGAAGATTTGGGGGCAGCTTGGAGGGTGGACGTGGGCTTAATATGTTGAATTTAAATCGATAGTTTTGTTTGTTTTGTGGTGTATTTAAAAATATGATCTGCTCCCTATTGTTTCGTTGGTTGTGCTTGTGTAATTGTGCTGCTGAGGCATGGTTTTTGCAAAAAAATGGGTGAAGAATCGACCCAACGGGGATTGTTAACTAAAAGAGGGAAACCATGCTAAAGAAAATTGCAATGCTTTTGGTGTTAGGAATTAGCTCCTGGATTTGCAATGCAAATGCTTTGACTATCGATCTAAATTCGGGAACTGACGTTGGCCTTCAAGATGATCTTCTTGCTTCTGAGGATCTCGGGAATGCAGGGGATCCAGAATTAACGGGCTGGATTAATGAAGTTTTGACCGCAAATGGATTTGGTGGTGGTTGGACACTTGGTGAGAAAAATAACGATCCAGACGATGGTACCTTCTGGCAGGTTTATGATGGTTCTACTCTTTTAAGTCGGGTTTATGCCTGGGATTTGGGCAATGAAACTCAGTTTTATGTGTTGAAATTGGGAGTAGGTGGTACCTCCATTACGGAGAACCATTTTCTTTTTCACAACCTTGAAGAGTTGAACTGGGCTGTTTTTAGTCTTACGGAAATGGGGTTTGATATTACTGCTAACAATGTGAATATTGGTAGAATTAGTCACATTACTGAAATTGGGGACCCCGTCCCCGAACCAGCCACCATGTTCCTCTTCGGAACCGGGCTCGTTGGTCTGGCAGGCATTACTCGGCGCAGAAGAAGCTGATTCATCATTTCCGAATTACCGAAACAAAAAAGCAGAGCCATCAGGCTCTGCTTTTTTGTTTCCCACCTCTTGCTTGACCCGATGGATCTCATCAAGTAATATAGACGGCCCTACGCAACAAAAAAGCGGTCACAGAGTATACTCTGTGACCGCTTGTATGTTTGCTGGAGGCGACGAGCGGATTTGAACCGCTGAATAATGGTTTTGCAGACCACTGCCTTACCTCTTGGCTACGTCGCCTTGATGTGCGGCTTTATACCATAGATTTAATTTTTGACAAGGGGAAAACAGACCCATGGGAACCACAATGACAGCCCTGATTCAGGATAACGAGGAAGGGTTGCACGAGTTGCAGGATCGGATCGGTTATCAATTCCGCGACCTGCGATTGCTGCAACTCTCTCTCATTCATAGTTCTTTCGCCTTTGAGCGGCTCGATGACGGCCGCCATAACGAGACCCAGGAGTTTCTCGGCGATGCGGTGCTCGACCTCACGGTGGGCTATATTCTTTTTATCCGTTTTCCGGAGATGCGCGAGGGGAAGCTGACCCGTATCCGATCCGCTCTGGTGAACGAGTATGGTCTGGCAGAACGGGCCCGGGAGATCGATCTGGGGCAACACCTGCTTTTGGGCAAGGGCGAGGCCGCATCCAATGGTCGGGATAAATCCTCGATCCTCTCCTGCGCCTACGAGGCCCTGGTCGGCGCCCTGTTTCTTGATGGCGGCTATGACCAGGCCTTGTCCTTTGTCCGCCGGTTTTTTGAGCCCCATATCGATCAGCATCAGGAGCGGTTGGTCTGTGCCGATGCCAAGAGTGCGCTTCAGGAATTACTCCAGGAACGATATAACGAAGGCCCGGAGTATGTCCTGGTGAGTGAAGAGGGGCCGGCCCATGCCCGTATGTTTTCGATAACCGTCAATTTTCGCGGCTCTTCCTTGGGAAGCGGTCAGGCGTCCAGTAAAAAAGAGGCCGAGCAGCAGGCCGCCCGAGAAGCCCTGGAGCAACTGCGTACGGAGGAAACCTGATTGCTGGAGCGGGTCAAAAAACTCAATTTTGCAGACGCTGCTCAAGGAGAGCCTGGCAAACCGCTGGTCATTCCTGTTTTCATCCCTCACGAGGGCTGTCCCCACTGCTGCATTTTCTGTAACCAGCACCAGATCAGCGGCCAGGGCGAAACGCCGATCAGCGCCGAGGAGGTGGGTCAAACCATCCAAACCTGGCTTGAACACCGCCGATCCAGCAAACGGCATCAGGTGCAGGTGGCCTTTTACGGCGGCAGCTTCACCGGGCTGCCGCTTGCAAGACAGCAGGCTTTGCTTGCCGTGGTGCAACCCTATCTGCAAAAGGGGTTGGTACAGGAGATTCGCCTCTCCACCCGGCCGGACTATATCGATGCCCAGCGATTGCAACTGCTCTGTGCCAACCAAGTGGGCATTGTTGAGCTTGGGGTCCAGTCTTGCGACGATCAACTGCTGCAGCTGGCAGGGCGTGGCCACAGCGCTGGTGATACCATTCGCGCCGCCCACCTGATCAAAGGCGCTGGTCTTCAGTTGGGTATCCAACTGATGCTGGGTCTGCCCGGGCAAAGCTTTGCTTCACTACGGCGAACCGTGGACCAGGTGATTGCGCTTCAGCCTGATTTGGTCCGGCTGTATCCACTGTTGGTGCTCAAAGGCAGTGGTCTGGAAAGCCTTTATCACCGGGGTGTATTCCGGCCGCTCAGCCTTTCGCGGGCGGTGCTTCAGGCAGCGTATATGAAAAAACGGTTTGACGATCAGGGGATCACAGTGGTACGGATGGGCCTGCAACCGGGTCCGGAGTTGGAGCATTCCCTGGTGGCCGGACCGTATCACCCGGCCTTCGGCGAGATGGTCAAAGCCCGACTGATGCTGCAAAAGACCCGTAGGGCCTTGGCCCGCCTACCCGCAGGAAAGTCGGTGCACGTGGTGATCAATGACCGCGATCAGTCCATCTTCCGCGGCCTGCACTCGCAAAACCTCAATCGGCTTCAGCAGCTGGGCTTGTTGGATCGCTTCAACCTGCGAACCGACTCGAACCAACCGCGACAGACGGTGAGGCTCCTTGAGGAACTGAATAATCTGTAGTCTTTCATCCTCTCAACCCTTCCGTCTATAACGCTAGAGACTTCATACTTTTTTCACATGCTCAGTATCAACGATCTCAACCTGCAATACGGCAATAAACATATCTTTCGCAACGTCTCGGTACAGATCCACACCGGCGACCGGGTCGGTCTGGCCGGGGTCAACGGGGCGGGCAAATCGACGCTGCTCAAAATCATGTGCGGCCAACAGGAGGTCGATCCTGGGGTCGTCAACCGGGCCTCCTGGTTTTCCGTGGCTTACCTTCCCCAGGAGGTGAGTATCGAACTTGGCAGCCGTAGTCTCTTTGCCGAGGCCGAATCCGCCTTTGACGATGTGCTCGCCCAGCAGGAAGAGCTGGATACAATCAGCGAAGAGCTTGCTCTTTTGGCGGCCGACAGTCCGGAGATCGACTCCCTGCTCAATCGCCAAGGGGAACTGCAGCACCAGCTTGAAGGCAGTGATGTTTTTCGTATCCGCCCCCAGGTGGAACGGGTGCTTTTTGGCTTGGGCTTTTCTCCCGATGATTTGGAGAATGAGGTGAAGAGCTTTTCCGGTGGCTGGATCATGCGTCTGCTGTTGGCCAAGTTACTCCTTAAGCGGCCTTCGCTGCTGCTTTTGGATGAGCCCACCAACCATCTGGATCTGGATTCGCTCACCTGGCTTGAGGATTTTCTTCTTGGTTACCAGGGTTCCATGGTGATCATCTCCCATGACCGCTCCTTCCTTGATCGGGTGACCTCGACCACCTGGGAGCTGAGTCTGGGCAAAATGTCGGTTTTTCGCGGCAACTATTCCCATTACCTGGTGGAGAAAGCGCAGCGGATGGAATTGGAGCGGTCAGCCTTTGAGAACCAGCAGGCCCAGATTCGCCAAAGCGAGCGGTTCATCACCCGGTTTCGCGCCAAATCGACCAAGGCCAAGCAGGTGCAGAGCCGAGTCAAGCAGCTAGAAAAGCTGGAGCGGCTCGAACTCTCGGAAACCGACCGGACAATCCATTTTTCCTTTCCCCCGGCCGCAGCCTCCGGCCGCGATGTGTTGAACCTTGATAAACTCTGCAAGAGCTACCACGGGAGAAAGGTGTTCGACGGGGTCAATCTCTCCCTGCAGCGCGGCGACAAGCTGGCGGTGGTCGGTGTCAACGGTGCGGGTAAAACCACCCTGATGAAGATTATTGCCGGGGTCGAGTCCGCCGAGGGCGAGATCAAACTCGGGCACAATGTCATTCTTTCCTACTTTGGCCAGCATCAGGCCCAGGAGCTTCCTGGCGATCTCAGTATCCTCGATACGGTCTATCACACAGCCTCGGAGATGTCCATTACCCAGGTTCGCTCCCTGCTCGGCGCCTTTCTCTTCACCGGCGACGAGGTGGAAAAACAGGTGCGGATCCTCTCCGGTGGCGAGAAGTCGCGGGTCGCTCTGGCCAAGATGCTGGTCCGGCCGGCCAACCTGCTGCTGCTCGATGAGCCCACCAACCACCTGGACATGAGTTCCCAGGAGATCCTCCAGGATGCCATGGCCCAGTACGAGGGCACGATCATCGTCGTTTCCCATAACCGCTTCTTCGTCAATTCCTTTGTCAACAAGGTGCTGGAGATTAGAAATGGCAAGGCTGCCATCCATGAGGGGAACGTGGATGATTACCTCGAGTGGCGACGAAAAATGGAGGGCCAAGCCAGCCAGGACACTCGAACCACAGCGGGCTCAACGGCGGCCAAGATGAAAGAGGCGGCCGACACGGCGCCGGTCGATAGGAAAAGCCAGCGCAAGCAGCGGGCCCAGGAGCGGCAACTGCTCAATAAAAAAATGGGGCCCTGGAAAAAGAAGAGTGATGAGGCCGAGCGCGAGATCGAAAAGTATGAAGGCCGCAAGGAAGAACTCGAGGCTATGATGGCCGATCCCGACCTCTATGCCGACCAGGAGAAGTGGGGTGCCACCAGCAAGGAATACAGCCAGGTGGAGCGACATCTGGAGCGAGCGTATCAGCGGTGGGAAGAGGCACAACAGGCCATTGAGGCTATAGAACAGGAAATGGCAGGGACCGAAGACTGATGCGCACATCCACTATGAAATCCACGGGTCGGCAGGCGGCCCGCAAGCGGAGAAAGCCGATGAAAAAGATCGTGGCTCTTGGCCTTGCCGTGTTTCTCCTTGGCGTTGGGGTGTATTTCACCTTGCTCAGAGGCGGTAAGAGCAACGAATATGCCCACTATCTGCCCCAGGATGCGGTGGCCACCCTCAACCTGCTCCATCTGGGCCAGTTGAGCGACAGCTTTGCCTCTACTGCTCTGGGTAAATTCCTGGCTAAAGATACCATGCATGCGGTGATCTCGGAGATGGGTGGTACATTACAGGATCGGGCCGAGTACGACCGGATGTTTGATAGCGTGGCAGATGTGATGACCAATCCGGCTTTTAAAGCGGTGTTTGGCGATGATGCGGCGGTGGCACTGCTCCCTGTGGAAGGCGCTGCCCTGCAGGTGAATCCGGCCAATGCCCTGCGCAATAGTCTGGTCGTTATTTCCCGGACCACGGTTGCCGGTGCCCTGGATCTGTTCAGCCGTATGGTGAAAAATGCCAATATCAGCCGCGAAGTGGTGGATGAGCTGGAATTGACCCGTGTGGTGATCGAGCCGGGGCAGGTCCTCTATGGTTACACCGAGGGCAAGATGGTGTTTTTGGCCTACAACCCGGCCGCGATCAAACGTTGCCTGCTTGCCGCCGACAAGGGCGGACGCCAACTCGAGGGGGCTGAGAATTTTGCTGGGGCTGTGACGTATTGGCAGACCGTTCCCCAGGAGACAACCTATTCCCGCCTGTTTGTAAACCCCGGAGAACTGGCCAGGCTCCTTGGTGAAGCTCCAAACCTGGAGTTCAAGCAAGCCGCACCCATGCT
The DNA here is from genome assembly GCA_028684915.1 of Desulfobulbus sp. Next base: position 20,746 of record JAQUEZ010000040.1, on the reverse strand, counting down.
CCAAGGGATAGTCGCGATCTATTCTCTAGCCTATGCCGGAGAGCAGGGTGTCGAGAGCCGGGCTCGTTCCACCTACCGTTATGAGCAACTTAGCCCCTTGGTGAGGTCAGCGGTCGATGCGGCCACGCATCCCAACCCGACCCTTTTTCTCTTGCGGGACAAGTCCCTGGCCTACAGCTGGGCCTCCTCGCTGCGACCGGAGTTGATCAGCCAGACATTGGCGGAAAATAATCTGGCGTATCAGCAGGCCGACGCCTCGGTGCGCGATCTGCTGGGTGTCTCGCTTGAAGATCTGGGCAAAGCCTTTGGCCCCCAGTATGGCGGGGTGCTGGATGATATCGTCCGTGCAGCCCTGTTTCCGGCGCCAAGGATGAGCTTTTTTGTTAGCGTCCGTGACCCCGGGGTTGCCCAAAAAGTGGTCGATGCCCTTCGGACCAAGATTGCCCAGAGCGGTATGATCAAGGAGGAGCAGGAGCAGGTGGCCGGGCATACCGTGTACTGCTGGCCGCTGTTGTCGGACAAGGATGCCCAACCGGCGCTGACCCTGACCGATTCCATGCTGTACCTGGCAACGAGTAAGCAGGCCCTGAAGGAGATCCTGGAGTCCACGGCCAAGGTGGACAGCCTGGCAGGCCCGGTGACCGCCCAGCTCGGAGGGCCTCTTGCGGAGCAAATCAATAAGGCCAACACCGGTAGCCTGGTGATCTATCCCCAGCGGATGTCAGCAAAAACCGGGGAAGCTCTGGGCTGGCTCACGGGCATTCTTGCCACCACCAAGAACATCTCCCTCTCCCGCTTTAACCAAGAGATGGTCCGGCTGATGCAATCGACCGAGGTTATCACTGCCACCTCGAATATGAGCCACGAGCAAGCCGACTGGTCGCTAAGCCTACGCAAGACCCAGGCGCAGCCAAATGCAGGTACCGCAAAATAGGACCGGGTGGGCTCCTGCCCTTGGTGGGGCCAAGGGGCAAGCGCGGGAAAAAGCTCTTGCCTAACCAACGCCATTCAAGGTAAGGATGGTCGCTGAAAAATAATGGTTTGATTAATAAATAAAAACGAAAAATCGTTCGTCATCCTCAGGGAGAGCGACGATGCGCGGTGTGTCGCTGGGGTTGTTTATTTTGAAAACCATAAACTCGCTAAGCTCGCAAACAGGTCTATGCGAGTAAGAAGATGAGAAAGTAACCGTCCGTTTTTTTATGAAAAATCGCCGTTTTTGCCTCTGGAGGCGAAACGGCTCCATTGGGTGACGCGAGCTGCCGACAGGAGGACGCCGTATCTGTCCGTCTCTGTCCGCTTGCCCGAGCCGCATGGCAACAGCATTTCGACCCGCCCGGTTTGGGCGTGCACAGGAGGAATGACGTGGTGTTTGACAAGGAGAACAAATTGTGGCTTTCCGGCAACGAGGCAATAGCCTTGGGTGCCTGGGAGGCAGGTGTGCGGGTGGCTTCCGGCTATCCGGGAACACCGTCGACCGAGATCATGGGCAATCTGTCCCGCTATGAAGGCGTGTACACCGAATGGGCCCCCAACGAGAAGGTCGGACTTGAGGTGGCTATCGGTGCCTCCTTTGCCGGTGCCCGAGCGCTGGCAACCATGAAACATGTTGGTATGAATGTGGCCGCCGACCCCCTGTTCACCGCCGCCTATACTGGTGTGCGCGGTGGTCTGGTGATCCTCAATGCCGACGATCCTCAGATGCACAGCTCCCAGAACGAGCAGGACAACCGCAACTACGCTTACGCCGCCAAGCTGCCGTTGATGGAACCTTCCGATCCGTCCGAGGCCAAGGAGATGATGGCCACCGCCTATCGGCTGAGTGAGCAGTTGGACACCCCGGTGATCATCCGCATCACTACCCGTATCGCCCATGTCAAGGGTGTGGTGGCAAAGGGCAGCAAATGCGAGGTCCCCGAGCCGTCGATAGAAAAATCCCCGGCCAAGATGGTCATGCTCCCCGGGAATGCCCGGGTGCGTCGGGTGGCGGTGGAAAAACGGATGCAGGCCGCGCGCGAATTGGCCGAGACCCTGGCCGAGAATCGCGTCGAACCGGGCACCGGCAAACGCGGTTTCATTACCTCCGGCGTGCCTTATAACTATGTAAAAGAAGTCTTCCCTGACGCACCGGTGCTCAAGCTGGGCATGGTCTGGCCGCTTCCCGAGAAGATGATTCGCGATTTTGCCGCCACGGTTGAGGAACTGATAGTGGTCGAAGAACTCGATCCCTTTATCGAGACCCATCTCAAAGCTATGGGCATTGCCTGCCGCGGCAAGGATCTGATCCCCAACCAGGGCGAGCTCAACTCTTTTATCGTGCGCAAGGCCATTGTTCCGGAAACCCTTGGTGAGATGTTTGCGCCTCTTGAACTGCCGATGCGCCCACCGAACATGTGTGCCGGTTGTCCGCACCGGGGTCTGTTCTTCGGCTTATCCAAGATGAAGGATGTGTTCATTTCCGGCGACATCGGTTGTTACACTCTGGGTTTTTTGCCCCCGCTTTCGGCTATGGATGCCTGCGTCTGCATGGGTGCTTCCATCACCATGGCCCACGGTATGTCCAAGGCGCTCGGCAAACAGGGCGAGGGCAAGGTGGTGGCCGTGCTTGGCGACTCGACCTTCATGCATTCCGGTATCACTGGTCTCCTGAACCTGGTGTACAACAACTCCTACGCCACGGTGATCATCCTTGATAACCGGACCACCGCCATGACCGGCCACCAGGAAAATCCGGCATCCGGCCATAACATCCGTGGTGAGGAGGCGCCTGCGCTCAATATCGAGATGCTCTGTCAGGCTCTGGGCGTCAAGCGGGTAACCGTGGTCAATCCGCACGATGTCGAGGCCACCCGTAAGGTCCTCAAAGAGGAGATTGCCATTCCCGAGCCCTCGGTGGTCATCAGTCGCGCCCCCTGCGTGCTCCTGCCTTCGGAGGTCAAACGCAAAAAACCGGTGTACTTCACCAATCTTGACAACTGTACCGGCTGTTCCGTCTGCGTCCAGATGGGCTGTCCGGCGATCAGTTGGACACCGCTCACCCCGGAAGAGGCGGTGGCGCGTGGCTACCGCGAAAAACAAAAAGGTTTTGCCCAGATTGCCGAGGTCCAGTGCAACGGCTGCGGTCAGTGCGCCTGTGTATGTAAATTCGATGCGATCACCCGAAAGGAGGCCAAGTAATGAAACAGAGCGGCAATATTCTCTTTTCCGGTGTGGGCGGGCAGGGCATCCTGCTGGCCAGCGAATTGACCGCCTACGCACAGTTGGCAGCCGGGTTTGACTGCAAGAAAAGCGAGGTCCACGGCATGGCTCAGCGCGGTGGTTCGGTTGAGGCTCACCTGCGTTATGGCGAGAAGGTCTACTCGCCGCTGATCGAGCCGGGGAGTGCCGATATTCTCGTTGCCTTTGAGATCCTCGAGGCGGTCCGTTATCTGCCCTATCTGCACAAAGACAGTGCGGTGGTGGTCAACACGCAGAAAATTCTGCCCCCGTCGGTGGCACTCGGCAAGGCCAAGTATCCGGACAATATTCTTGATGAGCTCAAGTCGCGCCACATCAACGTGGTTGCCATTGATGCCTTTGCCGTGGCCGAGTCTGTAGGCGAGTTGCGTACCGCCAACGTGGCCATGGTTGGGGCGATGTCCAACTTCCTTGCGGTCAATCCGGAGGTTTTCCTTGAGGTGATCGACAGCACGGTCAAGGAGCGGTTCCGCGAGGTCAACAAAAAAGCCTTTTCCGCCGGTCGGGCGGCGGTTTACGCCTAAACGATGCGTTTTAGGCAAAAACTACAGCGAGGTGATGCGATGATGTGGGTGGAAGAAATCGAAACGCTGCCGCGATCCGGACTGGAATCGATCCAACTGAAGCGATTGCAGGCCCTAGTGCACCGGATGTACGATAAGGTGTTGCCCTATCGGGAGAAGATGGATCGGGCCGGGGTCAAGCCCGGCGATATCCAGTCGCTCAAAGATCTGAGCAAGCTGCCGTTTACCACCAAGGATGACCTGCGGGATAACTACCCCTTTGGCCTGTTCGCAACGCCCATGGACGATGTTATCCGCGTGCATGCCTCTTCCGGCACCACCGGAAAATCGACCGTGGTCGGCTATACCCAGGCAGATATCGACCTCTGGGCATCGGTCATGGCCCGCTGTCTGACCATGGCAGGAGTGACCCGGGGCGATATGGTGCACAACGCCTATGGCTACGGTCTGTTCACCGGTGGTCTTGGTGCCCATTACGGGATCGAGGCCCTAGGAGCGACGGTCATTCCGGTTTCCGGCGGCAATTCCAAACGGCAGATCAACATTATGCGTGATTTTGGTTCCACGGTCCTGCTTTCTACCCCGTCCTATGCCCTCAACCTGGCCGACGCCATGGCTGATTCCGGCGTGGCACCGGAGCAGTTGAAACTGCGGGTGGGCATCCACGGTGCCGAGCCCTGGAGCCGCAACATGCGGGAGGAAGTGGAGCGCAAGTTGGGTATCAAAGCCCTTGATATCTACGGTTTATCGGAGATTATCGGTCCGGGCGTGTCCATGGAATGTCTCCATTCCGATCATGGCATGCACATTCTCGAGGATAATTTCCTCCCCGAGATTATCGATCCCGACACCTTTGAAGTGCTGCCCTACGGCGAGACCGGGGAGTTGGTCTTCACCACCCTGACCAAAGAGGCTTTCCCGCTGATCCGTTATCGGACCAAGGATATCTCCCGCCTGTTCATCGAACCCTGTGGCTGCGGCCGTACCCTGATCCGGATGGAGAAGGTCTCCGGCCGTACCGACGATATGCTCATTATCCGCGGAGTCAACGTTTTCCCGTCGCAGGTGGAGCATGTCCTGGTGGGCATCGAGGGCGTTGAGCCCCACTACCAGATCGAGGTTAGCCGTGAGGGCAACCTCGATGTGATGTCGGTTCTGGTGGAGGTGAGCGATCATATCTTTTCCGACGAGATCCGCGTTCTCGAAAACCTGACCAAGAAGATTCAGGCGGAGATCAAGGATATGCTCGGTGTCACCACTAAGGTCAAACTGGTGGAGCCGCGTTCGATCCAGCGTTCCGAAGGGAAGGCGCAACGGGTTATAGATCGCCGCAAAATTTAAGCGATTGAGGGTATCTAGACTGTAGTCTGTGAGGGGGAATTTTGTCGATTGCTTGAGTGACTCGCCACCTACAGACTTTCCACCTTAATTATGGAGGATCGTATGCGTGTAGAACAGATTGCGGTTTTTCTGGAGAATAAATCCGGACGTCTGGCGGAAATCACCCGTATCCTGGCGGAGAACGAGATCAATATCCGTGCTCTGTCCGTGGCCGATACCGCCGATTTTGGCATTCTGCGCTTGATCGTCGACAAGGTCGATCTGGCCAAGGAGACCCTGCGTGCCGGCGGTTTCACCGTGGGCAAGACCAACGTGGTCGCCGTCGAGGTGCCGGATCGGTCCGGCGGCTTGGCCAGCGTGCTTAAAGTTGTCCACGCGGCAGCCCTGAACGTTGAATATATGTATGCCTTTGTCAACAAGAGCGGAGCCAATGCGGTGCTGATCTTCCGTTTCGACGAAATGGACAAGGCGATCGAGGTTTTACAGGGCAACGGTTTTGTCCTGTTGACCGGGGCCCAGATCTGCGGCCTCTAATTATATGCAGTCCCAGGCCTTGTCCGGTTGAGATGATCAATCGGACAGGGCCTTCTTTTCTGCAGGAGCAACACGGGTGGATTCGTAAAAAGTCCATCACACTCTAAGAGATGGCTCAGTAAAAACACAGATACACAGGGCGTAGTGTTATTTTCGGCGCGAAGGCCTACAGCAGGTATGTCGAGTGTCAAGGAAAACGCTGCGACCCAGTCGATCGAAGTTTTGACGACGCCATCAACACTAACTCAAGGGGGGAACCATGAAACGCAGTATCATACAAGTGGCTTTGGGAGGGGCGGCCTGTTGCATTGCCCTAACCACCATGCTGGCTCCGGCTTGGGCTGGAACCATCAAGGTGGGAGCGATTTTTGCCGTCACCGGACCGGCCTCTTTCCTGGGAGGACCCGAGGCGAGAAGTGCCGAGATGGTGGTCGAAAAAATCAACAAGGCCGGGGGGATCAACGGCGATACTCTCGAGTTGATCATCAAGGACACTGCCGGTAGCTCCGAAAAAGCGGTCTCCTTCACCAAACAGTTGATCGAGGAAGATAAAGTCGTGGCCATTATCGGGCCCTCGACCTCCGGTGAGTCCATGGCGGTGAAGAAGATCGCCGAGGCCGGCAAAACAACCCTGATCTCCTGTGCCGCTGCCGAGGTAATCGTTGACCCGGTGGCTTCTTATGTTTTTAAGACCCCGCAAAAGGATTCTTTTGCCGCCCAGATGATCTTTGAGGAGATGCAGCGCCTGAAGATCAACACCATCGCCATTGCCGCTGGTAATGACGGCTTCGGTAAGGCCGGTAAGGCCCAGTTGGAAAAGATGGCACCGAGCTTTGGTGTCAAAGTTGTGGCGTCTGAAACCTATGACAGCAAGGCCACCGATCTCAGTGCCCTGGTGGCCAAACTTAAGGCCGATAGCTCCATCCAGGCCGTGATCAACTGGTCAGTGGTTCCCGCCCAGGCGATCATTGCCAAGAACATGCGCCAAGCCGGTTGGCAGGTGCCCCTGTTCCAGAGCCACGGTTTCGGTAATATCAAATACGCAGAGGCTGCCGGTGCTGCTGCCGAGGGAATCATCTTTCCCTGCGGCCGCCTCCTGGTGGTCGAGGCCCTGGATAAGGCCAATCCGCAAAAGGCCCTGTTGAGTCGGTACAAAAAAGACTATGAGGCCAAGTACAAGGAAGCAACCTCTGCCTTTGGCGGTTATGCCTATGACGCCATGAACATGGTCGTGGCCGCGATAAAGAAGGGCGGTAATGATCGCGCCAAGGTTCGCGACGCGGTGGAGGGCCTGAAGAATTTCGCCGGGGTCGGCGGGATCTTCTCTTTCACCCCGCAGGACCACAACGGACTCACCATCGATTCCTTTGCCATGATGACGGTCAAGGACGGTAAATTCATCCTGTATCAGGGTAAATAACGCTGCTTGCAAAGGACTGACCGGCGGGGTGTCACCTCGTCGGTCAGCAATTTTTTTATGAGTCCGGATCTCTTTTTTCAATACCTCTTTGCCGGCATCACCTATGGCTCGATTTACGCCATTGTCGCCATCGGGTTCAACATCATCTATAACGCCACCGGTATCATCAATTTCGCCCAAGGCGAATTTGTTATGCTGGGGGGGATGATTTCGATCTCCCTGCTGCACTACTTGCCCCTGCCGTGGGCCATTGCCGGTTCGGTGGTGATCACCATGCTTGTCGGTGCGCTGATTGAGACGTTGTTTATCCGCTGGCTGAGGAGCCCCTCGGTGTTACGGATGATTATTATCACCATCGGTATCTCCATTCTTCTGCGGGAAGCTGCCCTCCATATTTGGGGTGAGTCGATCCGCAGTCTGCCCTATTTTTACGGCAACGAGATCACTACTTTTTCCCTGGGCAGCGTGCATATTTCGCCCCAGGTAGTCTGGGTTATTGTCGCCTGCGGTGTGATGATGATGGGTCTGAGCCTGTTTTTCAAGAACACGCCGGTGGGCCGGGAGATGCGTGCCTGTTCGGCCAATCGAACAGCAGCCCTGCTTTGCGGTATCAATGCCCGCAACATGGTCACCCTATCGTTCATGCTCAGCGCCGGTATCGGTGCTCTGGCTGGCTGCGTCATGTCGCCGATCACCTATACCCAGTACGATAGCGGGACCTCGCTTGCGATCAAGGGCTTCACCGTGGCTATCCTCGGCGGCTTAGGCAATTCGGCGGCGGCGGTGGCTGCGGGTATTCTGCTCGGAATCATCGAGGCCTTCTCGGTATCGGTGGTACCGTTGGCTTTCCAGGACGCGATTTCGATCACTATTCTCCTGATTATTCTCTTTGTTAAACCGCACGGACTGTTCGGGTCCAGTGACGCGGCACGCTTAAAGGATTTCTGATGAAGCCCCGAAAACATCTCCCGTTGCTCGGGCTCTGTCTGCTGGTGGTGCTGCTGCATGGAGTTACCGTGCTCACCGACACCCAGTATTATCTGACCCAGTTGACCATGTCGGCCTACTATGGCATGGTGATTATCGGCCTGGGCGTACTTATGGGCTATGCCGGCCAGATTTCCATCGGCCATGCTGGATTTTTCGCCATCGGCGGCTATCTGGCTGCAGGGCTGACCACTCGCAACCTGGAGCCCTTTGGCCAGAGTTGGTGGCTGCAGCTCCTAGATCAGGCCGGGGCGTTGGTGCACGGCCAGGATATCTACGGCTCCACCCTGGTGACGATTACGCCCTGGGTGGCCTGCCTCTTTGCCGTGTTCACTGCCGCCCTCGTCGCCTTGCTCCTCGGTATTCCGGTGCTCAAGCTCAAGGGCCATTATCTGGCCATGGCTACCTTGGGATTCGGCACCATTGTTTACCGTCTTTTTCTGGCCACGCCTTATTTCGGTGAGGCCGACGGTATCACCGAAGTTCCGGGATTTCATCTGCTGCCTTTTTTGACCATCAGCGGCGACAGTGCCCATCGGGTGCTCAACTTTTATACCGCTTGGGTCCTGCTTATCCTGGGCATGCTTTTTTTGATCAACCTGATCGGGTCCCGGGTCGGCCGAGCCCTGCGTTCTCTGCACAGTTCGGAAGAGGCTGCCGAAGCCTCCGGAGTTAACACTGCCCGGTTTAAACTCCAGGTCTTTGTTCTCAGTGCGGTCTATGCTGCCCTTGCCGGGGTTCTGCTTACCCACTACAACGGCGGCATCGGCCCGAGCGAGGCTTCGGTGATGAAGTCGGTGCGTTATGTGGCCCTGGTGGCGGTGGGCGGTATGCTCAACCTTTGGGGTATCCTGATCATGGGGGTGGGGCTGACCTTCCTCTCCTTGCGAGGGGTCTTTGGGACCTATGACGATGCGGTTTTCGGCACCATTTTGATCCTGGTGATGCTCTTTGCCCCGGATGGAATTCTCAGCCTGAAGCTGCGTCCACTGCTTCGTCAGCTGATTCTGGGAGGCCACTCATGAGCACCCCCGCTAGCAAGGTCGGGCCGCCAAGCAGCCTGGAAACCATGCTCGAGCTCCAGGGCGTACATAAGCGCTTTGGTGGGCTGCATGCGGTCAACGATGTCAGCTTTAAGGTGGCCACCGGCAGCATCAAGGCGGTGATCGGCCCCAACGGTGCCGGCAAGACCACCTTGTTTAATCTCATTGCCGGCAATCTGCCGGTGACTGCTGGCAGGATCAACTTTCGCGGTCGACCAATTCAGACGAAAAAGACCCACGAGATTGCTCGCCTCGGTATGGCCCGCACCTTCCAGAACATCAAACTTTTTCACGGCATGAGTGCCCTGGAATGTGTCATGGTCGGTCGCCATACCCAGAGCAAATGCGGTTTTTTTGCCGGAATGCTTTCGCTGCCTTCCACCTGGAAGGAAGAACGGGCCAACCGTGCCCGCTCCCTGGAGTTGCTCGATCTGATGGGTATCGCCGAGCTGGCCGATGTCGAGGCCGCAAGCCTGGCCTTTGGTCAACAGCGAGCAGTGGAAATGGCCCGAGCCCTTGCCCTGGAACCCAAGCTCCTCCTGCTCGATGAACCGGCAGCGGGGCTCAACATCTACGAGACCGCCGAGGTGGCTCGCCTTATCTGCACCATCCGCGATATGGGCATCACCGTGCTGCTTGTTGAGCACGATATGTCGTTGGTCATGGATATCTCCGATGAGATCGTGGTCCTTAGCTTTGGCTCTAAGCTGGCCGAGGACGTCCCGGTCAATATTCAGCAGAACGAGGAAGTCATTAAAATTTATCTGGGTGAGGACGAAACCGTCTAGGCGGTTTTTTTCTTTGCCCCAATCGATTCCCCATGCTCAAGATTCGAAACCTCGATGCCGGTTACGGCAAACTCCGGGTCCTGAAAAATATCTCGCTCCACGTTGATCCCGGTGAGATCGTGACCATGATCGGCGCCAACGGTGCCGGCAAGACGACCCTACTGCATACCCTCATCGGTCTGATCAAACCGACCAAGGGCGAAATCAGCTTCCTTGATCGTGGCTGCGGCCGCAGCTCGGTGGGGCAGATCGTGGCCTCGGGCTGTGCCCTGGTCCCGGAAAATCGTCAGGTCTTTGCCTCGATGTCGGTGGAGGAAAATCTGCTGCTCGGCGGTCATGTGTTGCAAAAGCGGGAAGGGCGGACTGCGGTCCATAAGGAGCTTTTGCACCAATATGAGCTCTTTCCCATCCTCCGTGAACGGCGTCAGCAACTGGCCGGCACCCTTTCCGGCGGTGAACAACAGATGCTGGCTATGGGACGGGCGCTGATGTCCAAACCGCGGCTGGTCATGATGGATGAGCCCTCCACCGGACTGGCCCCCCTGATTGTGCGCGATATCTTTCAGATTATCCGGCGCCTTCGTGAGGAGGGGAACACGGTGCTGCTCATCGAACAAAATGCCAAGGCGGCTCTGGGCATCGCCGATCGCGGCTACGTGCTTGAGGTCGGCAAGGTGATCGTCCAAGGGCCGGCCACCCATCTTCTCGCTAATACCGATGTGCAGCGCGCCTACCTTGGGCGGGAAAAAATTGCAGAATAGGTTGTTGCGTCCGAAATTGTTTAACCGACAACCAAACAGACTAACCCCCTAACACACGAAACAATTTATTATGTACTGGGAACCGGAACGCGAATGTATGGCAAGGGAGGATCTGGAACAACTCCAACTCGAGCGTCTGCAGTCGACGCTGTACCGGGTGGGAACCAACGTCCCCTTCTATAAGAAAAAATTCGAGCAGATCAAATTTAACTACGACGATATCCGCTCCCTGGACGACCTGCGACGGTTACCGTTTACCGAGAAGCAGGATCTGCGCGATAACTATCCCTACGGTCTGTTCGCCGTCCCCCTGCGTGACGTGGTCCGGGTGCATTCCTCCTCCGGAACCTCAGGCCAGGCCACGGTGGTCGGCTACAGCCGCAACGACATTAAAACCTGGTCCAACTTGGTGGCTCGGGTGATCACCGCTGCCGGTGTGACTAAAAATGATGTGATCCAGATTGCCTTCGGCTATGGCCTGTTCACTGGCGGTTTTGGCCTCCATTACGGTGCCGAGACCATCGGCGCCTCGGTTATTCCCATATCTGCGGGTAACACCAAGCGCCAGATCCAGATCATGCAGGATTTCAAAACCACCGCCCTGGTCTGCACCCCGTCCTATGCCTTGGTGTTGGCGGATGCAATGATGGAAATGGGGATTAACCCTAACGGCCTCTCCCTGCGCTATGGACTGTTTGGCGGCGAGCCCTGGTCCGAGGCCATGCGTCAAGAAATCCACCAGAAACTGGGCATCATCGCCACCGACAACTACGGTCTTTCCGAGGTGATGGGGCCTGGCGTGGCCGGTGAGTGCCAAGAGTGTAACGGTCTGCACATCAACGAAGATCATTTTTTGCTGGAGATCCTTGATCCCAAAACCTTTGAACCTGTGGCCGAGGGCGAGGTCGGCGAGCTGGTGATTACCACTCTGACCAAAGAGGCCTTTCCTATGATCCGCTACCGCACCCGCGACCTTACCCGGTTTATCCCCGGCACCTGTGCCTGCGGTCGGACCATGAAACGGATGCAGCGGGTTATGGGGCGATCCGATGATATGCTGATCATTAAAGGCGTCAATGTCTTTCCGATGCAGATCGAAAAGGTTCTGTTTGAAGTTGAGGGCACAGAACCCCATTATCAGATCATCGTTGAGCGGGAAAATCACGCCGATAAGATCACGGTTATGGTCGAGGTGATGGAGTCGATCTTCTTTGACGAAATGAAAAAACAGCGCAAAGTAATCGATACCATCAAGAGTCGTCTCGCCTCCGAGTTGGGCTTGAGTGTCGATGTCAAACTGGTCGAGGAGAAGCGTTTGGAGCGCTCCGAGGGGAAGGCTAAACGGGTCATTGATCGCCGCAAATTATAAAAAGAAGAAGAGCTTAAAAAAATTGTGGACACTTAAGGCGCAAGGGTGCTTAGCTTGTGCCGTAAGTGTTGCGCTCGCGTATCGGAGTGGGGGCTGAAAAAAGGGCCGCCCAATCCACCACAGGCTGCATCGAACCGACCTGGCCGTCATCCGGGTCTTGGCATGACCCACCGCCGGACATATGATGAGGCCATCCCATTCCCAACTTTGTTCAAGGAGAACTGTATGAAATTGTTGATGTCCGGGTTGCTGTCCCTGTTTGTTACAGTGGGCACGGCTTGTGCGGCCGATCAGCCGACGGAGTTGAAGAACGATGAGCAAAAGCTCAGTTATGCCATGGGGCTTGATTTGGGGGAATATTTCAAGGGGCTTGAGGAGAAGTTCGATCTGAACGTACTCCAGCAGGGAATTGTCGATGGCTACACCGGCAACAAACCGCTGCTCAGCCCGGCTGATGCTGCTGCCATCCAGCAGGCCTTTGCCAAACGGCAGCAGGAAAAGCAGGTCAAGAAGGCTGTATCCATGATCCAGAAAAATCGCAAGGCCGCCGAGGAGTTCCTCAAAGCCAATAAGGCAAAGGAAGGCGTGGTTGAGACCAAGTCTGGCCTGCAGTATAAGGTGATTAAAAAAGGCCAGGGCGCTAAACCGCTTCCTACCGATACCGTCAAGGTGCAGTATAAGGGCACTCTGATCGACGGCAAGGAATTCGATAGCTCTTATAAGCGTAACGAGCCCGCCGTGTTCCAGGTCAACCAGGTAATTGCCGGTTGGCAAGAGGCACTGCCTCTGATGGAAGTGGGCTCGACTGTTGAGCTGTTTATCCCACCGGATTTGGCGTACGGCGATCGTGGTGCTCCTCCGGTTATCGAGCCCGGTTCGATGCTGAATTTCCAGGTGGAGCTGCTCGAGATCCAGCCTCCGGCCAAAGAAAAGGCTGAGAACGCCAAAAAAGAATAGGTTTCCTTCGGGCACAGAGCTCGAAAACCCCCTTGCTTGATGGGTGATGGACTCGTACAAAGTCCATCACCCTCTCAGAGATGGCTAGGTAAATACACCGATATACATTGAGCAGTTTTTTCCCGGCTCGAAGGCACACATACAGTATGTCGAGCGTCGGGAAAAACGTTGCGACGCAGGAGATTGAAGTCTTTACGACGTCATTAATGAGTTACTTGTTGTATCTATTTTAGACAGATTTCTTTTAGGAATTTGTATGAATTCTCTTCCCAATCGGTGCTCCGAGACATACCTTTTACATAGACGACTTTGTTTGTTCACCATCTACGGATGTTTGAAAAGGAGGAGCGCCGTGGGAAAAAAAACAAAATGCTGTGGCGGATACCTGAAAAAAGGGAAGAGGTGCGGCAACTGTCCTCTCCAAGAGAGCGAGAAAGAGAAGGACAAAAAGAAAGACAAGAAGGATAAAAAAAAGAAAAAAGACAAGGACAAGAAGAAGAAAGATTGATCTACTTCTTGCCTTGATGGTTTTAAAGCCGGGTTCAATAAGAGCCCGGCTTTTTTTTATATTAGGGCGTTGATTCGGCCGCTAAGGTGGCTCGAAGCCCTTCGATGAGCACAAATCGCCCTAAGGGGGAGACCTCGCAGGGAAAGCTGTCGACAAAGAGCGGATTGTCGCAAAGACCTCCAGAGAGGTAGAGGGCTGCGGGCTGGTTGGCAAAGCGGTAGGCATTGAGGGCAATGCCGCGCACGAATTTGGCAACCGCCTCGGCCTCGGAGGCTCCGGAGACCACCGCATCAAAAATATGGCTCATACCGAGCACACCGCAGGTGATGGAGAACCCGGTGCTGGGAACCGGCAGGGTGGCGTAGTCGAGTTGATAATAGGTGGAGAGCAACTCAATGGTGAACCCCATGGAGGCGCCGCATTCGGCATTCCACCCCATATCCACCACCTCGCCACCCTCAAAACGGACAAATTTAATGTCGCGGCTGCCGCAGTCAAGCAGGACAAAGTCTTCCTTTCCGATCAACGCTTTGCCGCCCCGGGCGAGTGCGGTCAGCTCGTTGATGCTCCTTACGCTGCGGAGGGTGGCATTGTGGCCGGTGGCCAGATCGGCCTTGAAGTCGCGCGGCAGAGCCCGTGTGGGCACGATGCTTGGCGTGTTGCTCTTGGTTGTGTCGAGGATCTTGCAGTAGGAGGTGCCAAAATCAGCGAGCAGCATCAGGAACACTCCGATTGGGTTCAATACCGGATAACTCGAGGAAGGCCTCGATCTTGGCCCTGGTAGAACTCCCACGGGTGACGTCGCAGTCAATGGCGATAGCGCGCGGATGCTTGCCGGCCAGGTGTTTGGCCAGGGCGGATTTGGCGCAGAAGGACTGGGCAAAAAAGACAGTGGGGATAGAGGCGTCAAAGACCTTTTCCATCTCCAAATCTGCCGGGGTCTTGTTTTCCATGCACCGGGTCCAGCCGAAGACGTGGGTAGTATTGGGAAAGGGGCTGAGCAGGGAGAAATCGCGGGGTGGTACGCCCCAGAACCCGCAACTGGGGCGGCAGGGAGGCGTCGAAACGTAAGGTACCGCCGACTGCACCCCCTTGGTGATGCGGCTGAATTTTTCGATCAATGGCATCTCGGCCGTACAGAGAGGATTACCAAAGGGTGCGCGGTCTTGATTGCGGGTACGGATGATGGGAATATCGAGTATATCGGACAGCACCTCGCTCACATGGAGGGCGCAGTCGCATTTTCCGGGGCCGACGTCGATCACCACCTGGTCGAGTTGCAGATGGAGACAGTTAAGCACCACGGTGCGGAGAATGGCACAGTAGACCCGGGGGATGAAGGGGGCGGTTTGGTCGATCGAGGCCGTTACCTGGGGTTCATCCAGGTCGACGATGGTATCTCCGCGAAAGTTGATGTCGGCGATCACCGACAGCGGCGGCACCCCGACGATGCCGATGCGGACCATGTTAGCAATCCTCCCGTATCAGCAGATAGAGGCCGAGGGAGCCCACCACCAGGTGCACGGAGATTGCCGCCAGAAGCGGCGACATGTATCCGGCTGCGGCCATCGATTGCAGCGTATTGTAAACACCCCAACAGACAAAGGCCATGCCGCAACTTACCGGTATGGCTAGTGATAAATCCCGGCCCCAGCGGCGGTAGACCATCAGCAGCAGGGGCAGCCCCAAAAGCAGCAGCGGCAGGCCAAGCAGTGTGTAGCTGACTCGGCCGTAAAAATTGGTTAGCGCCTTGTTGTGCTCCTCCGGGGAGTGGCTGTTACGCGTTTCCCGGTAGAGTTGCACCAGGGAAAGTTCCATGGTGCGGTAGGCAGGAACGAAAAAGTCGCTTGGGGTTTCGGGAAAGTCGAAGTGGCGTTTGCTAAAGACTTCGGTGGTCATGCGCTGCGTCCCGGCGGCCCGCTGCACCTGGCCGTTCTCCAGGGTCCAACCGTTGGTGTCCCAGGAGGCGGATTCGGCTGAGATCAGGGTCTCGGCACCATACTTGCCATTCCAGATGGTATAGGAAAAATTATTAAACAGATTGACCTGTGCGTCCAAACGGGCAAAAGAGTAAAATCCCTTTAATCCGCGATAGTAATAGCGGCCGTTGCGGTAGATACCCAACGGCACCTTGCCCCGCACCTCCTTGTTCCAGATCTCGTTGGTCAAGGAGACTGTTTTGGGTAATACCACCTGGGCCATGGCGAGAAAAATTAGGATACAGGCCATGGCCGCGCCGATGATTGGGCGGGTGATCTTTTTCAGTGGAATACCGCAGGCCTTCAGCGCGATCAACTCGTTGCTGTGGTTGAGGACGCCTAGGGTGACCACGCCCGACAGAAGGATACAGACCGGGCTCATCAAGTCGATGATGAAGGGGATGTTGGCGGCAAAAAAATGGGCTACCAGAGAAAGAGATTTGCCTTTTTCCATGAAATTATCGATCTTTTCAAAGAAATCGATCAGGATATACAGGGAAATGAAACCGGCCATGATCATCCCTAAATTGCGAATGAAATTGGCGAGAATATAGCGGTAAAGCAGTATCATGGGAAGTGTTGGTCAGCTCGTCGAAACCCGAAGGGGAAAGCGTCGGGTAGTGTAAAAAAACAATGAGTTACAAGGCGAAAAGTTCATTTTCGTCGTTCGTTGGCAGAGCGCAGTGAGTAACTGTATAACGGACCACCGTGCATTCGTCAACGGCTGCACATGATCAGGATGAGCCGAAAAAGACGCTGTTTCTTGGCGGTGTAGTACCCGCTGCATCTGTTCTCGTCAAGAAAGAACCCGAAGCGATTAATCGCCCATTGGTCACACTTCCGGAAAGACGGAGCTTGCACTTCCGACTGTCTCTGTGTAAGTTGCAGGTTTGGTTTTGTTTGTTTTTTGTCTTTTATTACGGGCAATGCATGGGAAGCTTTTACCTTGAAGCCTCTGGCGCCACTGTCTTTACGGCGGTGCCCGGAGTGCCGTTTCACTTGAACTCACTAAAAACGGCGGATTAGCCCTTTACACAGTGTTCGCTTCAAGGGAACACCGTGTCACTTTTCCGAACCTTTTCTATGCAGAAACGACTCGAGAAAATTGCCGACAACAATATAACACGAAGTCCCAGTAAAAACTCAGCTATAGCCCGCCTCAACGGGTTCTGGGCCATCTTCGAACGAAGCGATACCGTGTTGATCGTGATCAACGCGGATCCGGATGCAATCGCTTCGGCCTTGGCGCTCAAACGGCTGCTCAGTTACCGGGTGCACAGCGTGACTATCGGCTACCCCAACGAGATCCGAAGGTTGAATAACCTGACAATGGTGGAACGCCTCAAAGCCCCCATTGAACGGCTCCACACCCTCCCCGTCAAAGAGTACACCAAAAAAATTCTCGTCGATTCCCAACCCAACCATCTGGCTATCTTTGAAAAGATGACGTTTAACGCGGTTATCGATCATCATCCGGTCACCACCGGCTGGGATGCAGCGTTCATCGATATTCGGCCCGAGTACGGTGCGGTCTCCTCAATGATGGTGGAATATCTGCGTGCCGCCGGGATCAAACCCTCGGTGGCCCTAGCCACGGCCCTTTTTTACGGGGTCAAGGTCGATACCCAGAATTTCCAGAAGCAGAATATGCAGGCCGCCGACGGCACCTGCTTCCGCTATCTGTTCAATATTGCCAATCTCAATCTGGTACGTAAATTCGAGCTCACCGAGCTCAGACGCTCGGAGCTGCGCTATTTCCGCATAGCTCTTAACGAGGTCAAGGCAAGCAAGGGGCGGGCTTACGTCCACCTGGGTAAAGTGAGTACCCCTGATATATTGGTGATCATTGCCGACTTCTTTAATCGGGTAGAGTCGTTTGACTGGGTCATTGTTTCCGGTGTACACGGTGAAAAGTTGGTGGCGATCTTCCGTTGCGACGGCTACCGCAAGAATGCCGGGAAACTTGCCAAGGTCGCCTTTGGCCGCTTTGGACCGGCTGGTGGCCACAAGGAGGCGGCTCGGGCTGAATCTCCCCTGAAAAACCTGCCGTTGCGTGAAGGGCAGGAGTTCACCACCAAGACCCTTATCCGGATCGTCACCCAGCACATCAAATAAGACGCATCGTCTGCGCGTTCCCTGCAGCGGTGCGAGATATTGCTTGCACCTTTTAAGGGGTTAGGCATAATATGGCGTAATCAAAAATCTTATTCGGTGCCAGCTTGTCGGCCTAGGGCCCGAAGTCGGTACCGATCTACCATCAGCACGGTGTTCTATGTACAGACCCTCGACCTTGGCGATGATCCTGGCGGGTGGCCGCGTCGATGAATTGGGTGTGTTGACGCATTACCGGCCTAAATCTGCTGTTCCTTTTGGCGGACTTGCCCGCGTCATCGATTTTCCCCTCTCCAATTTGCTCCACTCGGGCATTGAGCGGATCGCGATTCTCAGCCAGTATCGCTCCTATTCTCTGATTAATCATATCGGTACCGGCGCTGCCTGGGATATGATCGGCCGTAATCGTGGCATCTCCATTCTTCCGCCATTCAAAGATTACGAGAATCCCCACTGGTATCGGGGCAGTGCCGATGCGGTCTATCAAAACCTCGATTTCATCCAGTATTACGGCCCCTCGGTGATTATGATCCTCTCCGGCGATCATATCTACCAGATGGATTACCGCAAAATGATCCGCTTCCACCACGAGCACGATGCCGACCTCACTGCCGCCTTCATCGAGGTGGAGCCGAAATCGGCTTCGCGTTTCGGGGTGGCAGAGATCGCCGGCGACTTCGAAGACGGCGGGCCGCTGCTCTCCTATGAGGAAAAACCTGCCGCGCCCAAGGGGCGCTGGGCCTCGTTGACCGTGTTTTGTTTCCGGCCTTCAGTACTCTTTGAGATGCTCAAGCGCAACCAAAAGAGCGAGTCCTACGAGTTTGGTCGCGATATTATCCCGATGATGATGCAGGAAAAATGCAAGGTCTACGGCTACAAGTTCCGTGGCTACTGGGGCTATACTCGCACCATCGACGAGTACTGGCAAACCTCGATGGATCTGCTCGGCCCGGAACCGAAGATTGATCTCGAGGCCTGGGGAATCCGCACCAACCTCGGTCACAGAAACATTGCCGACCGCCAACCGGTCAAGATCGGCGCCCAGGGCAGCCTGGAAAATTCAATGGCCCACAACGGTTGCATCATCGAGGGCAAGGTGCGTAACTCGATTCTTTTTCCTGGCGTGCATGTTATGGCTGGCGCCGAAGTCAACGATTCGATCGTTTTTTTCGACAACATTATCCATGAGGGTGTCCATCTCAACCGGGTGGTCAGCGATGTCAACACGGTGTTCAATAAGCAAGTGCGGGTGGGCACTCCGGACTGTCAATCCGCCAGTCGAGTCACTGTTGTCGGCTGGAATAACAGTGTGCCCGAAGGCTTTCAGATCGGTTGCGGCTGTCGGATCAATCCGCGCATCCCTACTGACCGTTGGCCGGAGAGCAACCGACTTGCAGATGGGGAGGAACTGTGATGAGAGAAAGTGGCGACGCCCTGGTTCTGCTGCTTGCCGGTGGTATCGGCAGCCGATTGAACCTTCTGGTTGGGCATCGGGCCAAACCGGCGGTACCTTTCGGTGGCATTTATCGAATCATCGATTTTAGCCTCTCCAACGTGATGAACTCCGGCCTGACCCGGGTAGGCGTGCTCACCCAATATAAGCCGTTATCGTTGATGTCCCATATCGGCGACGGATCGGCTTGGGACTTCACCGGTCGTACCCGCGGAGTCAAGATCCTGCCGCCGCGTACCGGCGAACAAGATTCCGACTGGTACAAGGGCACGGCAGATGCCATCCGTCAGAATATCGATTTTATCCTCGCCAACCCCTCGGAGCAGGTGGTGGTGCTTTCCGGCGATCATATCTATCACATGGATTTCGACGCCATGCTCTCCTACCACCAGCATAAGCGGGCCGATATCACTATCGGCATGATGGTGGTGCCTAAGAGTGAGATCCACCAGTTTGGCGCCGGGATCATCGACAACGAGAATCGAATCGTCGACTGGGAGGAAAAACCCCAGGTGCCCCGCACTAACCTCGCCTCCATGGGTATTTATGTCTTTGATACCAAATATTTGCTGCGCACCCTAGAGCGGGACCGCAAAGAGGCTGATTTCGGCATGGACATCATTCCCCGGGCAATCAACGAAGACCGGGTCTATGCCTATCCTTTCTATGGTTACTGGCGCGATGTAGGCACGATCCAGTCCTATTGGGAAACCAACATGGATATCATCCGCGAGAACTCGGGTATCTCACCCGAGGAGTGGGAAATCCGGCCCAATCCTGAATACGGTGGACGTCCCATGGATCGAGCCCCGGCACGGTTTCTTGGCGAAAGCCAGGTCTCTTCCTCGTTGGTTGCCGCTGGCTGCATTATCGAGGGAACCGTGGTCAACTCGGTACTCTCTCCAGGAGTCTGGGTGAAGAAGGGCGCGGTGGTCAGCAACTCGGTCATCTTTGAAGACTGTGTACTTGAAGAGGATGCCAAGGTCGATCTGGCTATTCTTGACAAGCGGGTCCAAGTAGGCAAAGGGGCTGTGGTGGGGCAGGGCGATAACCTCACCGAGGTAAACAAGGCCTATCCCAAGCATCTTTATACCGGGATCTCGTTGGTGGGCAAGGAAGCCCGTATTCCTGCCGAGGTTAGCGTTGGCCGCAACTGCATCGTCAACTTCGGCTACAACAAGGACAATTTCCACGGTAAGAACTTCCTCGCCGACGGCGAGTCGGCTTAAGCCGGGAAAAAGGGAAGAATTTCTTGCATGGTGCGGCTGAAATGGGTATTTTCAGCGGCCTGAACGCGCCCTCTTCTTCTCCGTCGTTCGGGCCGTTTCATTTTTCATGTCACAATGCTCCAGTAGCTCAGGTGGATAGAGCACAGGATTCCTAATCCTGGTGCCGGAGGTTCGAATCCTCTCTGGAGCACCATAATATCAATGAGTTACGCAATTGGTCAAAAAGCTAAAATTGACACTAATTGACACTCAATAAAGCCGCAGCAAACTGTGCTACGGCTTTTCTTTTTTTGCCAGCTTCTCATACTCATACCATTGCCTGTTTACTACACTCACTGGCGAGCACGGAATGAATGATCGCGCATCACACATCCCCCAAGGTCAGACCTCCTGATCTCGACAATTTCACCTGGTACCTCCGCTGAGCTTTAACCCTCAGAAATTAAATCAAATATCCAGAACGGCCCACAAAGGCGATTTACGACGGCAGCGGATTTCGATATG
>JAQUEZ010000218.1 GCA_028684915.1 Desulfobulbus sp. | reverse complement strand
ACCAGGTCCTGACCGTCACCCAAGGTGGAACAAATCTGTTGAATTAGTTTTTTCATGACTGGATATCCTTACGATGGTCATCAAGGGTGCGTTTTGCCGGATGGATAGTGGTCTCGGGTGGTGCGTCGAATGAGAGGCCCAGGCCGCTCACTGCCGGAATGGTGGAGAGGAGTTCTCGGGCCGAGTGCTGCCAAAATTCACTCCGGGAAGGAAGGAGCTTCAAGCGTAAGCAGAGTTGCTCCCGATTATTTGTTTGTTGCAAACATGCGCTGAAATCCAGCAGACCGGGGAGAGGAAAGAGGGCTTCATCGAGATCGTGCATGCCGAGTTGGTGGCCGTTCTCAAGGCTGCGTACTTGGTTGAGGCGCCCTCGAACCTGATCTAGGCGGCGGATGGAACTGCCGCAGGGGCAGGTGCCGGGCAGGATGCGGCCCAGGTCGCCGGTACGGTAGCGGATCAGCGGCATGCCATTTCTGATCAGGGTGGAAAAAACGATTTCCCCCCATTGCCCATCAGCCAACGGTTGCGCTCTGTGCGGATCGATGATTTCAAAAAGCAGGTCTGCCTCGCGTAGGTGGGTGCCGCAATGGGCCCAACAGTCAACACCGCCGCCAAGGCCGGTCTCGGTGGTGCCGTAGTGAGTAAAGATCTCACAACCCCAAAGGGACTCCAACTCAGCGCTCAGGCTCTGCGGAATATAGTCGGAGCAGAGTAGCACCGAGCGAATCTTGCCCAGGGAAATTTGGAGATATTCTGCCATACGGGCAATGGCAAGGATCTGCACCGGAAAGCCGACCAGGGCATCGGGATGTAATTGTGCAAGCGCCCGAACCGCCTCGTCGGGTTGGGTGACCAATCCGATAATGTGGCTGGTCACCTGGAATCGTTCCAGGGCCCTGGCCAGCAAATGGCCGGTAGAATCGGGGGTGGCCCCGGGCAGGAGAATGGCCACTCTCTGGCCGGGATCAACCATGTGCTGCATGCCGAGGTGGAAAAAATCCAAGGTGCTGTCGAGATCTTCAGCCGTGAAGAATAGCCGTTTTGGGGCACCGGTGGTTCCTGAGCTGTGCATGGTGATGATTCGGGAAATCGCATCCTGGCTGACGCAGACCATTTTCGCACCAGAGGCTCGCAAGTCGGCCTCGGTGACAAACGGCAATTGGGCAACATCGGCAAAGGATTCAAGAGAGGCAGGTTTGGCGTTTTGCAGATGTTGCCGATAAAAGGAAGACCGTTCCCGACAGTAGCCCAGTTGATTGCGCAGTTGGCGCAACTGCCATTCTTCAATGGCTGCGCGGGAAAGGGGCTGCACTTCTTGGCCGATTGCACTGGCAACAAGGGGCTCAAGGGTTGTCAGGTTCATGACCGCTGCACTCCCCGGTACAGTGGTTCGCCCAGGTTGGAGGTCAGATTGTAGGCACAAAAGGGAACCAGATTGCCCTCCGGGGAAACGATATGGATGCAGCAGCCCCGCAACCGTTCAAGATCCAGATTCCACACATCCTGGAAAGCCATGGCGGAAAGGGAAAAGGTGTGGGTCCGGGCCCGAGCGAGGAAGCGGTCGAAATCATCCTCGGGCGCAGACGGCTCGCCACAGCCGCATCCCCCACCGGTCGTGGCCATGGGCAGGGGGGGGAATGACCACTGGCGAGCAGTGAAGTTGACACTTTTATCCCGGCCTTCCAGTGCCACAATGGGCTGAGGTCCGCCGGTGGAGCAGCAGGCGGTCCGATTGCCCAGCGGCATCAGATTGCCGTCCTCCTGGACAATAAAATTTCCATGAAAAGAACAGAGCGCATGCTCACAGGAAGGCGGGGCAAAATGATCGCGACTGATCATGCCGCTGGTTTGCGACTCAATCAGTTCGATCACCTCGGGGAGCGTCAAACGATCACGATCGGCAGGTGCCTGAGGAAAACGGCCGAAGTACGAGATCGGCTGGAAATGGACCCCACGCACCGTGGGGGCAAAGCGGGCCCCGTAGGCAACAATGGCGCCAACCTCGGCGGTGTTAATCCCGGGAACCAGCGTCGGCACCAGGACCACACCCAGCCCGGCGGCTCCACAGTTGAGGATGGCCTGCTCCTTGATGGTGCGCAGGTCACGGCCACGCAGAGCCAGGTGGGTGGCGCTGCTTAAGCCATCGAACTGGAGGAAAACAGAAGAGAGCCCGGCCTCTTTTAGATCCTTGGCATAACTGCTCTTTGCCGCCAGCTTAATGCCGTTGGTGTTGAGCTGGATAAAATGAAATCCTTTGCACCCACCAAGGCGGATGATCTCGGCCAGGTCTTCACGCATAGTCGGCTCACCACCAGAGAGCTGTATATTGCATGGGCCGGATGCGGCAAGAACCCGGTCATACAAGACACCAATCTGCTCAAGACTTGGCTCTGCATCGGCAAGCGCTTCACCCGCATCGGCAAAACAGACCGGGCAGTGCAGGTTGCAGCGGTTGGTGATCTCGATCAGAGCGGTGCAGGTGTGCTGGCCATGATCGGGGCAAAGACCGCAATCGAAGGGACAGCCACGGTCAACGGCGGTGAAAGCCTGGCGGGGCGCGGATGGTTTTTTGGGCCGGAGCCAGGTGGAAAACGGAACGTTGCCCCGCCAGATTACGGTGCGAAAGGTTCCGTGTTCAGGACAGCGCTTGAGGAGGTAAACCGCATTACCCTGCTGCTCACGGATAGCCGGGACCCGTTTGAGGCAGATCGGGCAAAGACTGGCTGTTGATGACAACAACTGGATCGAACGGTCAATAGCTACTTGATTGTTCTCTGGGCAGGCTCGGGTCAAGGTTGTTCTCCGTTAAAATGCCGAGAATGATTTCACGGGACCGCAGCATGATATCGCCGCAGACCTCGGGCTTGCGACCACCCTGAAAGGTGACAATATCCTCGCAACGAATACCGCCCCACTCAGTGGAACTGGATTTAAACCAATCCATGAATTGTGACAGCATGATCGGGTAGCAGTCCAACGGCTGTTCCTCGTCGCTGCCTTTGGCTGCATAAAGCGAAAGAACGCAGGCGGCACCACTGGCCACGCCGCAGAGATCGCCGCAGCTCGAGCCCTCGCAGAGGCCTGCCATAGCGCGAACAAGGGCAGGGTTTTCTTCGCCCATATCTTCCAGGCTCAGCTTGATCATGATTTGGCTGCAGCAGTACCCTTGTCCATTGAACTGCATGATGCGAAGGGCTGTGTCATCCATGCAAGCCTCCTTTTTTAGCAACAAGAACATAGTAGCCAAGCGGGGCGCTGGCCAGGGCGCAACTGGTCCGCTGAGCTGCCTCACTGTCCATGAACAGAGACCAGAATTTTTCCAGGCTTCCGTAAGAAAAGATGATTTGTCCGGCCAACTGCTTGAGCAGGTCGGAGCGATCACGCAGCAGGGTCAGGGAAAAACCGGCGCGGGTAAGACTATCGGTGATGTTTTCCAGGGGCAGGGCACGGTTGATGCAACTTTTCAGTTCCGGTAAACGGGCCTGGAGCGAGAGCTGTTTGCAGTAGATGTCGGTGAGAATAAGCTTCCCTGCGGGTTTCAACACCCGGTGCATTTCACAAAGGCTGGATTCCATGTCCTCGGTCAAGGACAGCACACACTCGCAGAGTAGGCCATCGAACTGACCCTCGGCACAGGGAAGGGCGTTGGCTGTGCCCTGAAGCAGTTCAGCCATCGGCGCCTGTTGCCTCGCCTTGGCCAGCATGGATAGGGATGGATCGACGCCGGTGGGGCGTAGGCCGAAATTCCGCGCCATCATCTCCAGGCTATGCCCTGGACCGCAGCCGATATCAAGCATGGCAGAACCAGGAGCAAGCCCGCTAAATTCCAGCAGCTCGCGGGTGAGCTCTATTCCGCCCGGGCGAAGGGTGCCACCAGTTACGGCATGGAGTTCGTCCTGCTCGTAGAGTTCAACCGGTGTACTGGTGCGAAAAAGACAGTTTGTGTGCATGTTATTTATCTTCCAGGAGTTGCTCAACTTCAAGCATCTTGCCAGTGGCCAGGCTTTCCGAAACCAGGGTAAAGCCACACTTTGGGCAGGTCATCAGTTCAACATGAAACGCTGATTTGAGATAGTTCACCTGCACCTTGGTCGGTTGCAAAGGCTGGTTGCAATCGGCGCAGAGCCAATCGGTATCCTCGATAAATGAAAAATGACTCATTATTGGTCCTCCGGCAGAATCATGCGATGGCTGTAGCCATTATGCACAAGGTATCCCTCGTCTTTGGGTTCGTACTCCACCCAATAGGTGACTCGTACCGGTCTGAACTTGGCCAGACGATGCCCGTGATTAGGGCTGGTGAGATATTTTTTTGTGCTCTCAGCGTGGTGAATAACTTTTTGTACGTCTTCCCTGAGGATAAGACGGCTGTTGAGCAGTTCCTCTACTTCTTGAGGAATCAGAACTTGGAGTGCGGTGTGGTCAGGATGGGCAACGCCTGCTTCCTGCCACAACCCGGCTAACAGATCGTTTTTCAGGCGCGCACGGTTTTCATGGCGCTGGGAATAGCCCGGATTGGTTCGACCTAAGGGATCCTGCGCTGTCGGTGGAAAGAGATAATCCAGGATGTGGGCGACCGGGCGTCCATGGGCTGCCAGGTTGTCACGACACATGGCGCAGTAGGCGAGTCCGTCCAGTTCGCTGCGGTTGGCCTTCTGTTTCACTGCCTTCTGGCCAAGCGATCTGTTGGCAAACTGCATTAACCCACCGTAGCCGCAACAGTCGGCCAGCTCGCCGCTGTATTGGTGTTCGACCACATCAATGCCGATTTTAGCGCAGAGACTGCGGACACTCTCCCGCAGCCCCTTCTGGTCACTGGCGGTGCAGGGATCATGCAGGGTGAGTGGTTTGGCGGGTTTGGATGCGCCTTCAGGCAGCTTAAGGGAGTCAAGTACCTCCCAGAGCGAGGTGGTTTTGAGATTGGGGGCAAACTCCTTGAACACGGAAAGGCAGGAAGAGCAGGCCGTTATCACCGTCGGGTTCCCAAGGCGTTCGACTTCTGCTTGAAAGGTTTGCTGTGTTTCTGTGAAAAGTGTGTCCCGGCCAGCCCAGTGGGCAGGGATGCCACAGCAACCAAGCATCAGGCCAACGCCACCAGCAAGATTGGTGCACAGGAAATCATAGGTTTTTTTGACCGTATCCGGGGTAGACCCTGCGAGTTGGCAACCCGGATAAAAGACAGAGGCGCTGGCCTGGGTGCCTGGTTGATGGCGCGTCAGGCTACAGTATTCACTGAGACTGAACTGCATGTCCTCCAGCGCAAAATCATGGGGCGAGGGGGGCATATGGCCGGAATCGACCATTTCCGCGCGGGAGGTGCGGCACACCTCGGCCACGGGAAAGTCGTTGGGGCAGATGGTTGCACACTGACCGCAGAGACTGCAGGCGTTGATCATCTTGTTGGCTGCCCGTGTACCCTGGACAATGGTCTTGCTGTTGAAAATTTTGCGGGCCCAGGTTTTGGGATATTCATTGTATTCCTGGAGATAGACACATTGCTTGACACACTCCAGACATTCGCATTGGATGCAGCGGCCTGCTTCCAGCCGGGCCTCTTCGCTGGTAAAACCGGCGTGCTCGTCGGCTGGAAGAACTTCGTTCAGCGGCTCGATATCAACAATAGAGGTGTACATGCGGGTGGCGCAGGCACCTTCTTTTTCTCGCTGTGCAGTCTGCGATACATTTTGAATATGCCGTTCAATGGAAAGGGCAGCCCGTCGTCCCTGCTCAGCCTGAAAAACCGCTGAAAAAGGACTGCCGGGAAGAAGCCCACCACCGCCAAAGCAACCTTGCCGCTCAAGAGCTAAACTGATAGGGTCGTTGAGCTCGCTGTTAAAAGGAAGGAGGGCGGCATCAAAATCATCCCAGTCGCAGTAGAGTGCATCGTTGCCCTCTATCAGAGATGCGACGGTTTCCCGGTCAAGGGAAACACTTGTCTGGATGGTGACTCCGTAGTTATTGAGCGTTGCTTCCGCCTGGGTAAAGGCGTCTTTGGGCAGCGTCGTTTCATCCAGGGCTTGAAGAGATCCGCCGATGGCCGGATTTGCAGTGATCAGTGTTGCCGGTCGTCCCTTGCGGCTGAGATCAAGGGCAGCGGTCATCCCGGAAAGACCGGCACCCAGAACGACGATTTTGCCGCCTTTGGCTGGTAACTTCGGGAGTTTAATAACGGTATTGGTGGTCCCAACGCAGAATTGCTCCAATTGACCAATGGCAAGTGGAGCATCTATTTCAACCCGCTTGCAGGACGAACGGCAAGGTTGCTCGCATATTCTGCCAAGAATTTCAGGGAACGGCATGGTTCGGTCAAGGATTTTCCGTGCACCACGCGTATCTCCTTTGGCAAGGCTGGCCATCAATGCGCGAACATCTACATGAATCGGGCAAGCAGCAGTACAAAAGGGGTATTCTTCTTGAATACATTTGGATTCAAGAGCTCTGAGTTGGGTTTGGTCCATGATCTGGTGTGTGAAGAAGAATTAAGCGAAAAAAGGGAGGCAAGATTGGTCCATCTTTGCCTCCCTTTTTTACATCAACAAATGTTCTACACCTTCAGCCCTTATTTGGGCATGGCGGCAAGAACCTTCTCCGGGAGTGCCGGGAGGTGACGAACCCATGCGCCACAAGCGTTGTGGATTGCGTTGACGATCGCGCAATGCGGGGCAGTCAGCGGCATCTCGCCAACACCGGATGCACCAAAGGGACCGTCAGGACGCGGGGACTCAACATACATGATCTCCATGTTATCGGGGATCTGTTTGATGTACGGGAAGCCAGCGCCGGCCAAGGTGGAGTGTTTTTTGATATCCTCAAAGTCCTCGGTCAAAGCCAGACCGATACCCTGAGCCATACCACCATAGATCTGGCCATCAACAACCAGCTTATTGATGACTGTACCAACATCGGCAACGCAGTCCATGGACTCGACAGAGGTCTTGCCGGTAGCAACCTCGACGGCAACCGTTGACAAGAACACGCCGTACATGTAGCAGCAGAAAGGTTTACCCTGTCCGTTGGCATCACAGTCGTTGGCTGGTGCAGACCATTTGCCGTGAATTTTGGTGGGGATGTTCTCGGCTACCATCTCTGCATGGGTGCGATAGGAGCCGTCTGCTTTCTTCATGGCCTTGATCAATTCTTCGCAACCAACACGGATGGACTGACCAACAACAACCTGGCTACGGCTACCACCGGCAGGGCCGGAGTTGGGGCAGATGGAGGTGTCGTTCATGACCAGTTTGATCTGTGCTGCGCTCAGGCCGAGCGGACGCAGGGCCTCGTGTGCAGTGGCCAAGGTGCCCATGTCTGCACCCTGTCCGTGATCTTCCCAGCAGTTGAAAATGGTCACTGTGCCGTCTGCGTTGAGTTCTACATCGCTCTCTGCGGTATCAGGGCCGTCCAGACCTGCGCCGTATACTCCAATAGCGATACCAACACCTTTTTTGATCTCAGGGGTAGACTCGGCGGCAACGCGTTTTTTGGCTGCCTCGTATTTCGGGCGAATCTTATCCATCATTTCAGGCAGGGAGTATACTTCAGGATCCTGGCCTGTCGGGGTGGTGGAACCTTTGCGATACACGTTTTTGTAGCGTAACTCGAAGGGATCCATGCCAAGCTTCTCGGCGAGTTCGTCAAGCAAAACCTCAGACGGGAACTCGGACTCAGGCGCGCCATATCCACGGAAGGCCGCACCCCATGCATGGTTGGTGGCAACGGTACGGCCTTCACCACGGATGTTCTTGATGTCATAACCGGCACCGATGTACTGAGCGCCACGCAGGGTCAGCAGGTCGCCGAACTCGGAGTACGGTCCATGGTCAACAGACCAGTCGGTCTCCATGCCAAGCAGTTCACCATCTTTGGTGGATGCAAGACGCACGGTGGTCCAGAACGGGGAACGTTTACCGGTGTAGATCTGTTGCTGAGCATAATCATAGCAAAGGTAAACCGGACGCTTGGTAGCCATAGCTGCTGCGCCTACCAGAGCTTCCATGGTCGGGCTGAACTTGTAACCAAAGGTACCACCAGTGTTGTTCTGTACCAGAACCAGGTTCTCAGGTTCAACTCCCAGGCCAGGGGCGATCATGTACAGGTGCAGGTGCACACCGATGGATTTGGAATGAACGACCAGTTTGTCATCTTCGTTGTAGTAAGCAAATCCGACATCGGGCTCGATGGGAAGATGCGGCTGACGGCTGGTGTAGTAGTCGCCTTCGATGGTAACATCTGCTTTCGCAAAGATAGGAGCGGTCTCCTCACCTTTGGCGATTTTCTGGATGTAGTAGATATTCGGGGTGCCGGGATGAATCTCAATGGCATCCGGCTCCATGGCAGCAGGAGCACTCATGTAGGCAGGAAGCTCTTCCAGCTCTACCTTAACTTTTGCAGCGGCGGCCTTGGCGTTTTTCTCGGTATCGGCACAAACAATGGCGATGGCGTCACCGGTCTGGAAGACTTTGGTGTCGCAGAGAATCGGACGTTCCCAACCGTCACCTTTATTGGTGGGGAAGGTGATCAGACCGGTGATACGGTTTTTACCCTGGACATCTTTATGGGTAACAACTTTGAAAACACCAGGCATCTTCTCGGCTTCGGATGTGTCGATGGAGAGAATGTTGGCATGGGGAACTTCTGCCTGAACCAGGGCTAACTGCAGGGTGTTATCCGGAAGGCTGAGGGCGAGATCCGCACCAAAGTCCCAGGTGCCGGTAACCTTGGCGGTTGCACTCGGACGCGGCATGCTGGTGCCGAGAACTTTGCCATCTTCGGGAAGTTTGTAGGCCAGCTCTTTCATGGTCATTTTGCCATTGAGCACCTTGACCGCATCCATGACGGCATCGACAAGCGGTTTGTAACCGGTACAACGGCAAGCATTTTTGTGTTTCTGGAACCAATCGCGAACATCTTCACGAGAAGGATTGGAATTTTCGTCCAGTAATGCCTTAGCAGAAACAATAAAGCCAGGAGTACAGAAACCGCACTGAGCGCCACCGTGGAG
The DNA here is from genome assembly GCA_028684915.1 of Desulfobulbus sp. The sequence continues at coordinate 1,142 of JAQUEZ010000218.1, read as the reverse complement.
CATCCAGGCTGCCTGGAGTGCATGGAGATCGGTGGGGGTGCCGATACCCTCGATGGTGGTGATAGAAGCACCATCGGGTACACGGGTCATCTTGGTGATACAGGAACGGATAAGTTTTCCGTCCATGATCACGTTACAAGCACCACACTGTCCTTTGCCACAACCAACTTTGGTGCCGGTAAGGTGAAGATTTTTACGAATAACATCGGACAGCAGGTCAGAGCTATCGGTAATAACCGTGCGCTCTATACCGTTCACTAGCAACTTCTTTTTCTGCATGAGTGACTCCCATGAAATGTGTGAGTGAACCAATACGGGGGTACCGTATTCTATGGTTTAAACAAAGCTACCAGGCAATAGCGAGCCGCTTTCCTGCCGGTGAAAACGAGTCGGTGTTGTCTGGCGTGTGGCGGATACGTAAAACCTGCTGGTATATGACATACCCGCGCATCTTTGGCTGATGCGGCATTGTTTGTTTTTCGTTTCTTAATCCAAAGAGTTGTAAAGGAATCGAGGCACAGGGACACAAGGAGTAAAGGCCCTGCGCCTCTCATCCAATTGCATGACTTCGCGAAAAGTCAAACCAAGTATCACCCTTTGTAAAAACAACACGTTAGGGTGCTTGGAACATCGTTTTCGGCGTATTTGACGAAAACGATAATTTGGGTGTAGAAACGCGGGACGCGTTACCGCGTCCCGCAACGCCAACCACAGCGTAACTCGGAGAAAGGCCGGTGAAGCCCGCACAGGCCAAGTTCAGGGATAACAGGGGCAGGGCTCCACCGGCATTTTGTGAGGTTGACAGTCTGTCGATTTCTGGTCTGAAAGGAGAGGGATAGAGGACCAGCTCCAGACGATCAACCTCAAAATTGTAAAATAAATGTGTTCAACGAATCGCTATTTTTGATGGACTCGAAAAGGCCATCACACCATCTAAAAGATGGTTAAGTAAAAACGCTGCAACGCGGTAGATCGAAGTTGTTACGACGCCATCAAGGTCCACCTTCCAAAAGAATGTCAGGGGGGTGGGGAAGAGTTCGAACCTCCAAACCTCTCCCCCTGACAATCTACGGATAAGCTACCTTAACTGCGTTTCTTACAGAGCCGCGGTGTAGATGGCTTTGACGTCGGCATCTTTCGGA
>JAQUEZ010000217.1 GCA_028684915.1 Desulfobulbus sp. | reverse complement strand
GCACACGAGTATTGAGTATAGTCGAGATTGGTGGAGATGACTTCTGATATTGCGGTGTCAGGAGCCGCCTGCACAACGGGAGCAACACCCAGTCAGGTGGTGCAGCTGTCTTCTGAAAACGACACCGGTCATAAAGACCGGTGGTGCGGGCCGATTCATGATTTGCCATCTGCTGCGCCACTTCGAGCTTGCCGCCATTGCGTAAGTATTCGGTGATCCCGGTCGCACGAAAGCTGTGACAGCATATTTGGGGTAACCCCAACAATCGTGCAGTGAGGGGCCATTTGACTCACTAAGCCTTTGACAGCCGCTGGCCGGGTAAAAGCCAAGGATTTTCAAATCAAAATTCGTTCGACCTCGTCGAGTGAGATCTGATCATTGCGGCGATCATAAAGACCAGTGGTGCGGGCTGATTCATGATTCGCCATCTGTTGCGCCACTTCGAGCTTACCTCCATTGCGCAAATATTCGGTGATCCCGGTCGCACGGAAGCTGTGACAGCATATTTGAGTACGAACTCCGGCATCCACGGCGCGACGGCAAACCATGCGGTACACATCCGTCCGGTGCATGGGTTTTTCTGAAAGTTGACTTGTGTGTCCGCGTGCCGTGCGGAAAAGATACCCTTTTGAATTCGGACCAATACCCGCAGCCTCAATATAGGCTTCAAGGTAGTGTTCAAGATTATGGTGGCAGGGCATCTCATGACGCTTACCGCCTTTTTCGTGCAAACGCACCCAGGTGCGACGGCCCTGGACATAAACATCTTCACCGCGCATCTTAGTGACCGCACCGACGCGGGCGAAGGTATACACCATGAGGCCGATCAAGGCGCGATCTCGTAGGCCTATCAAAGAATCCGTATCCATTGAATCTAGCAGCTCGCGGGTTTCTTCCGCCGAGAGGACCGAAGTTTTGCCTTTTTTCACCACATGCTTTGGCCCTCGGACAGCGTGGGCCGGGTTGGTTGGGATCACCTGGCTGACGACCAACCAGTTGAAGAGCATTCGGAGTGCGGCAAGTTGGAGCTTGACCGAGGGGGCCGCGATTTTCTCCTGCAACCCCTCAATATAAGCCGCGACATGTACAGGTCGCACCTGGCCGAGCACGTGTATTCCCTGGTCAGTGCACCACATCGCGAATCTGCTCACCGCCCTCGCATAGGCCTTGCGAGTATTCGGGTTTCTCAGATGAGCAGTGAAAAATTCGATCACTCGTTCGGCGGTCCTCGCATCCGGAGCAAAGAGCACCGGCAGCGCTTCTCCATTCTGTCCGCCGATCACCACCAACGCCTCTGTCATACCCTCTCCTTTGGTCGCCCTCTTTCATGTATCATAACGTCCTTTATCATACATAAAAACAACCGTTAACTCTAACTCTTTTTAGCCTTCCCCCACAATTAAGTAGTGACCAATCAGCTCTCAAATTCGACAAAACCAAAACACTCCTCGGTTGTTTATTATCGTTTTGCCTCATGCTTGGGTGTTTAAACTACCCAATAATAGAAAACAGTATAAAATAATCAGCAGCTACGCCGGAAAGGAATTTGAGAAATGGTGGTTGGTGACACGAGTGTTGGGTCTACACCGAATAACAAGACAGAATAAGGTGTCCTTATGTTGCAAATTAGCACCGGCAAATTTTTTGAAACAACAGACCCAGAACAGCTGTATGAAACCACGCATAGAGGGGTTCTTTATACAAATTATAATTTTTTTGATGATCGCATTTCGACGTGTGCTGGAGACATTTTGCCTGTAGCAAGATGGGGTGATTTCCAAACTATCACATGTGAAGTGATTGAGCGGCTACCTAAACCAAATAGGGACCCAATGCCTGGAGATGTTGTTTCAGCTGGCGGTCAGGATACGATGATTCAAGATTTTGCTGCTCTCGTCTCATTTAGCCTAAATGCAGTTTGCACGCCTGATCAGAACTTGGCGAGGCAATTAATAACTACGCAACGCCCACCACTTGGTACATATGCTCTACCGCGTGATTACATTTCACGAATGTTTGATACCAATATCCAGTATCGTGTAGAAGATTTGGATACTCTGAAATCTTTTGTTTTTGGATTAATGGGGCTGAAACGGAAGTGGTATTCTGCAGCCATACGAGCCGTTCGCCGATATGTTACAGCTATGCATAGATTATCTGATGATCTTGATATGTCTTACGCTTTGCTAGTTGCATCAATTGAATCCTTAGCTCAAGAATTTGATGGATTCATACCAATATGGGATGATATCGCCGATAGAAAACGTATATTTGTCGATAAAGCATTAGAAAGTGCGCCAAATGAAATTTGTGAAAGAGTACGCGAAGCCATTCTTAAATCTGAACATGCTGCGCTTAAGAGAAGGTTTTGTGAATTCACAAACAAGTATTTGCAATCATGCTTCTTTAGGGATGAATCCTATAATCAACAATTCCCTGCGGGAAGAAGTGAAATCGAGATAGCGTTAAAATATGCATACGACGTTCGTTCAGCGTACATTCATGCATTGAAACCTCTTCCAGAGAACCTTGTGATGATGCCAAATTTTGGAGATATTCGAATAATAGGTCATCATCCGTATTTAACTTTTAATGGACTAGCTAGAATAGCTCGTCACGTTATATTTAATTTTATAGAAAAATCTCCAAAAGTAGATAACGAGTCGTTCAATTTTACATCAGAATATCCTGGAATGATTACTGTAGAGATGGCCTCTGAATATTGGATTGGCAATCCAAATGACTACTCTCCTCAAACTTCACGTAAGTTTTTAAATGGTTTTATATCTCAGATAGCCAGCTCTATGACAGCGCCAACGAGTAAAGTGACAGATATGAGATCTGTCATGCATAAAATACAAGAGCTTGTTCCATCATTGGCAAAGTTAGATCAGAAAATGCCAATGCTTACATTATATATGTTATTCTGTTATTACCTTCATAATGATGAACGCAAAGAATTTTATTCATTCTTAACTCCTTATCTTCATTTGTTTGACCAGCCAACGATTGATAGTCTCATTGCACATTTGATGGTTCATATTTTTAATGGCGGAAGTACCCCAGGGTGGGGAATAGAAAAAAATTGCGAACTTCTTGTTACATATATAAGTCAACGATTCCATAAGAAGGGTTTAAACGCTGGGCCGTTGTTTGGTGCAGCTCTAGTTTTGTGGATTGCTGAGATGTTCCGGTCATCAGGCAATGAGAAATGCGCCCGTGAGTTAATATCTTATGCCATAGAGGAATTTCCGCAACAAAAGTTTATATATGACTTTGAAAGCAAATTGACAGCCGAGCCAACACCAGAAATCAACTGCGTAAGCATTCTGTTACCACATCTCGAAACAAAGAACATGTAGGGGTCGCCTCAGAAAACGGAAAATAAAGCACGGCAAGGTAAAATTATATTTGAAAATTCACCTTGTTATCTGTTCGAACTTTCCGGTCCCACAGTATACTGATTGCGAGATCAGGAACAGCATGTAATTGTTTCATTTATTTTTCGTAAACGTACGATTTTTTCCAAATTCTGAATCGACCCTAATAAAAGTTTCATTAGACATGGCATATTAATTAAAGCTGGATAGGGGGGACCATGTGGCGCGATAGCGAAAGCGAGCAGGACTTTCTCAACTTTACAGAAGTAGCTGACCAGATTGCGGCTTTGGCAACGAACGAGTCCCTATTGCCAATTTCAATCGGCGTATTTGGTGGATGGGGCACGGGGAAATCGACGGTTCTACGTCTCGTTGAGAACAGGGTGCGCAATCCTGATAGTAATAAGCCGATTTTGATTAAGTTCGACGCTTGGCTCTATCAGGGTTTTGATGATGCGCGCGCTGCACTCATGGAAGTGGTTTCTGATGTGCTGTTGGAGGCTGCCAAAGGTAATGAAACCTTATTCGAAAAGGCAAAGAATTTCGCGGGGCGAGTGAACTACTTCCGAGCCCTCGGTTTAATCGCAGATTTTGGGGTTGGAATGGCATTCGGCATTCCCCCAAGTTTACTAACCCGGGCAGGAACTGCAATTTCTTCAATATTTTCTGGCAAAGGATCGTGCGAGGATTTTACGACGTTGAAGGGAGGTGCCAAAGAAGCATGCGAGGTGCTATCCGGTCTTGTTGAACCAGTTGAGAAACGAACGCCACCGAAAGAAATTGCTGCTTTCCGGGAAGAGTTCGGTGAGTTGCTTAAAGGTCTTGATGCGACGCTCATTCTCTTCATCGATAACCTTGACCGCTGTCTGCCCGATGTCGCGATCGGGACCCTCGAAGCAATTCGACTCTTCCTCTTTATGCCTCAAACGGCCTTTATCATCGCCGCGGATGAGGGAATGATCCGCCATTCTGTCGCAAAACACTTTAATGACCCCCAAGCCTCCCACGTTCGGGACTATTTGGATAAGGTCATACAGGTTCCACTTCGTGTGCCTCAGGTGGGAACCGAAGATGTCAGGGCATATATGTATTCATTATTTGTTGGTTTATTAGCCCCATCAAAAGTTCCTGACGTGCAAGCCAAACTTATGGCTGCTCTTCAAGGCGGTTGGGAGGGCAAATCCTTCGATAAAACAGAAATAGCGGAGCTTGCTGGAAGTCCAGCAGAGCTACTGGATAATTTAGCAATTGCAGATCGTCTGGCTCCCATTATGGCGTCAGCGCCTAATATCCAAGGCAATCCCCGCATCGTCAAACGATTGCTCAATGCTATATTCTTACGTCGTATGCTCGCAACGGCCCGTCAGATGAATGTGGACTTAGCAACGCTTGCCAAACTTGCAGTTTTCGAGCGATGCACCGATGAAGCTGCAACACTTGCCTTCTATCGCCTTGTGATGGAAGCTAAGGAAGCTGAAAAGCTTCTGCTGCCTGCAAGCGAGATCAAAGGTAAACAGCCTGAACTCCCTCCTGAGTGGAAACCGCACGAGGATTTTATCGAGAGATGGCGGGTGATGGAGCCTTTATTTAGGGATATCGAGGCTCTGCGGCCAGCAGTTTTTCTGAGCCGAGATGTGATGGCACCAGCACTCGCTAGGACTGGCTTGAGTGAGACGACACGCAATGCCATTGAAGCACTGTTGAAAGTCAATAGAGTCAATTCTCCGGTGGGCAAGCAGATTGTAGATGATTTGAATGCCGGCGACCGGCGCATTGTAATATCTAATCTGATAGAAACCATGAGAGAGGCCGATTGGTCTGGTTCGGTGCAGGGGATTCATGGTGCCGTAATTCTCGCAAACGCATCCAAAGAAGCGAAAGAGGAACTGAAAGCGTTCATAAGCGGACTACAAACTGCGAATATGTCAAAAGGTCTGAAATATCTCCTTACGCAATCTGGCATAGTGGAGGTCAAAGCCTAATGGGGACCTCACAATCGAAACCAAACGCACCACCTGGCGCACCGTTGATCCCCCCTTGGGCAGATCAAGACCCTCCTGCACCAGAACCTACGCCGCCTACGCCGCCCGATCAGCACGTTCTGCCGCCGCTGGAACCTCCTACGGAACAAGCGCCCCCACGGCGGTATGCAGGTTTCCGTTCAGCGCTCGGTCGTTTCGCATCCACGGGTGATCGACGTGACGCCCGTGCGGCCCTCGGTCATTGGGCACGCACATCCACGGGGGGATCACGTGCCAGTACGGCCCGCGTCTCCCGTGCCGCCAGGACTGGTGGGGCCGCGCTTGCTGGCTTTGCCCGTGCTGGCTCGGGTCAACCTCCCTCGGTACCCGGTGCTCTGGATATTCGATCTCTAGCGGGTCTTTCCGTTAACGCAGCCATCGATCGTATCGTTGATGCATTCTGTCCGCCAGGCATCCTGGACGAAGATATGGCCCGAATTGCAATTGGTGAGGCTTTGGCGGAAGCTCTCTCAGGAACCGACATCTTTGATCCAAATGTGATCGATGCCAATGCAGTTCGTGTAGCAACACTCACTTTCGTTGCCGAATTAGTTTTTGTATCCGTAGCTGGGGATGGAGGGCATGCTTTGGCAGCCGCGCCCAGTCCTGCTGCAGCCGCACAACGAGAAGCAGACATCCGCTCGCTAATACGTGAAGTTGCAGATCTAAAAGGAACTCCAATTTTAAACGCTACTGACAACATGCTGACGCCCGAGAGCATGACAGCACTGGTCTCACAGCTTGTCGAACTCGTAAACAAAGAAATGGGAACCTGGTGATAACTCATATCCTTGCAACTCCAAACGTTGAAAGAGCAGCAGCGAGGTCCAACGGCAGCGTTGGTATAGCGCTATATCACATCGGTCGCCCTGCACTCGCTGGGATCGGTCATACATTGCCTCATGAGGTACGAAAGCTACCTCAGCCACCTACAGTACGTGCATGGGATTTTCTCTCCATTGCTCTGGCGGTGTTCGGCGCAGATCGTTTCATTCCGCGCCGCAACTCACCGGATGCATGGACTCGTACTATCGCTCTTGATGTGGAAGTGTTCGAGCCCGATCCGTGGTCCGCTCATGCCGCTCAGCTTGCCGAAGCCCTCCGGTTCCTATCCGGCGACATCTGGTACTTGAACTTTCGAGGCGGAGGGTGTCAACCGCCAACCTTTGCTTCAAAGTCAACCGACCGCGATTGCGCATGTCTCTTCTCCGGTGGGCTCGATAGCTTGATCGGTGCCATCAATCTAACCGTAGAGGGGCATCGGCCATTATTGATAAGCCAGGCCTCGCCGAAAGAAGGATCGATTCAAAGATCCCTTGCCGATCGTATAGGCTTAGCGGAACATCGGTTTGAAGGGCGCGTGACTGAGCGTGCTGCGCCTCCTTATGAACCATCGTCGCGGGCGAGGTCTGTGTTATTCTTCGCGTATGGCGCTCTTGCTGCTGCTGGCTTGGGGGGCAAACTATTCGTTCCGGAAAACGGACTCATATCCATTAACCCGCCGCTCACTCGGCGCCGTATTGGAAGCCTCAGCACACGCACAACACACCCGCACTTTATGGCCTTGCTTCAATCCATCTTCAACGGCGTCGAACTTGGTGTGACGATGTCTAACCGCTACGCACACATGACAAAGGGGGAGATGCTAGAAAATTGCGCGGCCACTACACCTTTAATCAGTGAAATTGCAGCGAATTCCTACTCATGCGGAAAAGGGAAGCGATTAAACAAGCACTGTGGTCGGTGTGTGCCTTGTCTAATTAGACGTGCGGCTTTTTCAAAGGCTAACATTCAGGATTTAACCCTTTATGCAGCTAATGACCTCGCCCGACATGCGAAGCATGACGATGTATCTGCCGCACGCCTTGCCGTAGCTGCCCTTCCTTATCGAAATATTGCTCGATGGACTGCGGAAGCTGGTCCACTCCCAACCGACTTAACGAGCCGGGCAGCTTACGTGGATGTCGTCAGACGTGGCTTGGAGGAATTGAATGCCTATCTGGCCAAGGTACCCTGGCCGTGATCGATCTCCATTGCCATTTAGACCTATATAAGGACCCTCATGCCATCGTTGAGCGTTGCTCTAAGCTGCGTCTTTACGTGCTCTCTGTAACTACGGTTCCAAGTGCCTTCGAAGGAACCGTTGCTCTCACTGCTAGTACAAATCATATCAGGACTGCCTTAGGCTTGCACCCCGAACTTGCAGCCACACGAATGCATGAGATACCCATATTCGAGCGATTGATTAACCGAACGATGTATGTGGGTGAAGTAGGACTCGACGGCTCAAAGGATCATCGAGTATCTTTAGACCAACAAACCAAGGTTCTTACCGACATATTAAAGATATGCGCTCGTGCTGGTGGGCGAATTATCAGCCTCCATAGCCGGGGGGCAACGGGCATTATTCTTGATCTAATATCGGCACATATGACAGCGGGTAGGTTCATTTTGCATTGGTATCTCGGCAACACGCGACAAGTTGCCCACGCTGCTGAAATGGGTTGTTGGTTTTCTGTCAATCCAACAATGCTTACGAGTTCTCGGGGACAAGCGGTTGCGGCAGCAATGCCACGTCATCGCGTTCTACCGGAATCTGATGGCCCCTTTAGTATTGTTAATGGACAACCGGCTTTTCCTTGGCAGGCTTGGTCAATAGTACCCTTCTTTGCAAACATTTGGCGAGAATCGGAAAAAAACGTGGAAGCTCAGCTTTTATCAAATTTCAAAACACTCACTGCTTACAAAGAGGAAAGGGACTAATATGGATAATAAAAAAATGGCTCATCACCTTGAGCAGATTATCTCCACAACTTTCCAAACCGTGTCGGATTGGTAGCCGTGTAAATGATGGTGTGCTGAATGTTGCGGTGTCTAAGAAAGTCTTGAATGGGGGGTGTGCGCCGGAACCCCAGAAATTTCTGGCATGCGGCCAAAGTCAGCAATGGTGCGGTTGAAGTCAAACATATGTTTCCGATGCAGCCGATGAGTTGCCGCAAGAGTTGCTTCTAACCAGGCAAAACGTGCACGGAAAACCATGTCGGATAAGTGTAGACGCCGGAAATCTTGTGCTGCGGATGTTTCCCGACAGAATTTCCTGGGATTCCGGCGTACACCCCCGATATCGTAACAAAGCCGAGATATTGGACGCTTTAGTAAAAAGTGATTTTTTACAAAACCCGTTATGCCCTGATTTTAATTGGGATCAAATGATTTCTCAGTATAAAGCGGAAACAATAGATGGCTAACAAATAAGGATAGCTTGTGGATCTCTGCGCGATCATATCTTTATTCGTTATGTAATTTAATCAAAGAGGATCGATCCTATGAGTAGTGAAAATAAAGATCAACCAATCACACGAGAAGATATTCTTGAAAAAGCGAAGAAACTAGCGACACCAATCGATTTTGATCAATTAATTGCTGAAGGAGTTTTAGAGAAGAAAGGAGCTTGGTATAAAATATTAGACATGAAAAAACTCCCAGAACACGCCAGAGCTCAAATAAATGAATTTACCACAGATGGTAAAGTAAAATTTACAAAAAATACAAAAACAGCACAAAAATTAGTAGATAAGCTCTCTAAATAGGGGTAGTGAGTTTCGCCAGCACTTCAAACATTAGACAAAATAATTCATTTTGTCTAATGTTCGGAACAGAGAAAAAAGAACGGAATTGAGTCAGCATATTTCAGAGGAATGTTGACTTTTGCAGTGCATAAAACGACTACCAAACGAGTAACTTGCGACACGCAAAGAAGCAAAGTCATTCCTCAATGCCATTTTGAATTAATCTGATATTTATCAAAAGATAACAACAGTTACCGCATTTCTGCGGCACGCTTTTCACGCACCATCTCCGCAGGACTTTGCCCGAAGTAGCGTTTAAATTCACGGCTAAATTGAGAAGCGCTTTCATATCCAACCATGTCGGCGGCAATGTTGGCTTTGATACTTTCGAGCATCATTAGATCCCTGGCTTTCGTCAGCCTGATTTTCTTCAGGTATTGCATGGGCGAATCCGAGGTGATCTCCTTAAAGGCCCGGTGGAAGGCGGATACACTCAGGTGGGCAAATTTAGCCAGCTGTTCCACGTCAAGTTTCCCGGCATAATCGTTTTGCATTATATTTAGCACGCGTGCCACCTGCGAAAAGGTGCCGTTGTGCATGGCCAATGAGTAGAGCACCGAGGCCTGGGTGCCTTGCAAAGTCCAATAAAGAATTTCCCGAACTATTGCTGGTCCCAGAATCTGTGCTTCCGCCTCTGAACGCAAACATTTGACCAGCCTGGTTGTTGCGTCCAGCATCTCCTCATCCATGACGGCCGGTACAATGCCGCGAGGCAAAATCCGTTCACTTGTTGTGCCGATCCTCGGCTGCGCATTAATGCGGCCGATCAGATCATGCAGCTGTCCCATGTCGATATCGATACAGAGCCCGCGCAACGGCTCCTCCGCAGTCGCAAAGGTCTCGCATTCAAACGGCATGGTCACTGTGGTGACCAAATAGTGGTTGGCATCATAACGAAATTTCTGGTCGCCCAGGTAGCCAATCTTGTGGCCTTGGACAACGATACAAAGCCCCGGGTCACACACCATCGGTTTTCTGGGGATGTGCCTCTTTTCTTTGAAAAGAAGCACCCCTGGAAGTGTGGGATGAAAATAAAGTTGGAAACTAAAGGGAACCTATGTGTCTAATGTTCCGTAATTTGAGTTTCAGGAAATTCAATAAAGATGGTAACTTTGAGGTCGATTTTTAGAACCAGTGCATGTAAA
>JAQUEZ010000039.1 GCA_028684915.1 Desulfobulbus sp. | reverse complement strand
TGACGATGTATTCGGAGGTGGAGTTCGCTGCCTGGCGAATCACTTCGGAAAACCAGGCCGGACTGACCTCGGAACGGGGTAGGGTGAGCCCCAGGGCCTTGGCGGCATCGGTGAAGGTTTCCAGTTTGACCGGATCAGGGCGTTCGTGGATGCGGTAAAGCACCGGTTGTTGCGCCTTGGCCAGGGTCTCGGCCACTGCCTCATTCGCGGCCAACATGCAGTCTTCAATCAGTTGGTGGGCCCGATTTCGCTCAGCCAAGTTGATTGCGGTCACCCGGTTGTCCACAAGTTGGACCACGGGCTCGGGGATATTGAACTCAAGACTGCCGCGTTCCAAGCGTCGCTTTTTCAAGAGGCCTGTAAGCCGATCGGCCTGTTCCAGCATTGGTAATAATTGGGCAAATTCTTTGCGGGCCTGTGGGTCCTTTACATAAAGCAGCTGGTTGACCGTGGTGTAGGTGAAGCGTTGTCTGCTTGTGATCAGCGATTTGCAGTACCGCTCTCCAATGCGTTTGCCTTGGTGATCAAAGCGAAGAATGGCGGTAAAGGCTGCCCGATCCTGGTTGGGCACTAGGCTGCAGAGATCATTGGAGAGGCGCTCCGGCAGCATGGGGAGAACTCGGTCCGGCAGGTAAACGCTGGTGCCGCGGAGATAGGCTTCACGGTCAATGGCGGAATTGGTGGCCACATAATGGCTGACATCGGCGATGGAAACATAGAGGGTATACCCTTCATCGCCATATTCAACACAGATGGCGTCATCAAAATCGCGGGCGGTTTCCCCGTCAATGGTGACATGGGCCAGATGGCGAAGGTCTTTTCGCCCAGGTTCACATTCACAGACCGCCGCAAGTTCGGCTGCCTCGGTTGCAACATCGGCGGGAAAATGTTCGCGTAGGGAAAACTGGCTAACCGCCATCTGGATTTGGACCCCCGCATCCCTGGCATCGCCCAGAATATCGAGGATGCGGCCACTTGGCCCTTGGCGTTCTGAGCCGTAATCGGTGATTTCCGCCAGGACTGCCATCCCGTCCCCGGCATTTCGGGTATCCTTCGGGAGGATCATCACCGTATAGGGGAGACGATCATCATCCGGAGCAACGTAGCCGCCGTGATTGCTGGCGTTGAAGATGCCGCAAACCTTAGTGACCGCCCGTTGCACCACCTCGAGGACCCGACCTTCGCGGCGACCGCGGGCCGAGCCGATCAAGGTTAGGAGCACGGTATCGCCATGGCTGGCGCCACCGAGATAAGGGGGCGGAATAAAGATGTCCTTGCCTTTTTGTGCCTGTTCCCCCTCAAGGACGGCAAAGCCGAAGCCCTTGCTGGTGAGCTCGAGGGTGGCGCGCAGGGATTCCTGTCGGGAAATAGAGACGAATCGTCGCCCTGTCTTTTCGATTTTCCGATCATTCTCGAGCGCAGCCAGTGCCGTGTGCAGGGTGGAAAGCTGGCGGCGTTGCATGTGGAGAGCCAGGGTGATCTCGCTGATGTTCAGTGGCTGTTGCCGTTCGTTGAGCAGGTTGAGAATGGAAGACTGCAGTGAGTCGGAGGGTTTGGCTGGGCCGCTGCGTACGTGTCGTTTTTTACGGGAATCGGCAGTGGTTTTTTTTCTGCGGGGAATTTTTCTGGCCATCTCTATCCCTTCCTTGCGCGGATACATACATTGGAATCCGGCGGTTGGTAAATTGGGTTATTCTTGTAGCTACCCACAAGGGTGACGTTCCACATTTTATAACGCAATAATGTTTTGGTTCTATGTGGCTTTCCGTTTTTTGTTTTTTACGAGGCCATGAATAAATGCTTTGTCCACTGGATTGTCTCTGTTAGAGTACAGTTTCGTCTTTGGGGCGGAAAAATGAATGGTGGTGGACTCATGCACCCCGAAACACGCATGCACGCAGTATAAAAAAAATCTGTTACACCGTACGGGACGTCGTTCTCAGCGGGGTACGGAAACAACAATTGTACACCATTTCAGCGGTAAGAAAAGAAAAAGCCAAGGTGGGGCGGGAACGTGATGCAGTACGTCAAATTTGATCTGGAGACTTACCGCCAGTCCATGCTGTCTTTTATTGGTGACGGTCCGGAAACCCAGGTCTTCTGGAAGGCACTGGATTTTGCGATAGAGGCGCATGGCGATCAGTGGCGGCGATCCGGCGATCCCTACATTATGCACCCGTGTTCGGTGGCTCGTATCTTGACCGAGGAGCTCGATATCCGTAATCCGGAAATCTTAGCCGCAGCCCTGTTGCACGACACGGTAGAGGATGTTGAGGAGGTCACCGACGAGGTCATTCGAGAGCGATTTGGTCCCACAGTCGAGGCCATCGTCGAAGGCTGCACCAAGGTCACCCACTACACCGGCGATCGCCAGACGTTTAAAAAACTGGTCCATCGCAAGATTTTCAGCGGAGCGGCTGCCAAACTTGAGGTTATGATCGTCAAGCTGGCAGACCGACTGCATAATCTTCGCACCCTCTCAAGCATGCCCAAGCATAAGCGGCAAAAGATCGCCGATGAAACCTTGGACATCTATGCACCCTTAGCCACGATCCTGGGCCTGTTTGCCATCAAACGGGAACTGTACAACCTGGCCCTAGCCTACAAATTTCCCCGCCAGGGTAGTCGCCTGCAGATAAATATCAACAGTCTGCGTAACGATCCGACGGTGCTTGCGATCATCGAGAATGTGCAAAACGCGATCAATGAAGACGGGTTACAGGGAACGGTTGCCCTGCGCACTAAAGGGCTTTGGGGATATTATGATGTGCGTAACCGTATTCTCATCAAGGAGATCGAGAGTCCCCAGGAAATTCTCATTCTCATGGAGAACCGTAGCGAGTGCTACCGGGCATTGGGTGTGCTTAACCGCATTTATCCGCCGATCCCGCGGACTATTCGCGATTTTATAGCCAGTCCTAAGCCATCGGGCTACCAGGGGCTGCATGCTCGGCCGAATATAGATGGCCGCAAGTATCTATTTAAAATCCGCACCGAAGAAATGGCCCGCCGTGCCCAGCGGGGCATGATCCGGGAATGGACCAGCGATAGAAAAAGCAATAGTCGCTATTTTCGTGAAATAACCGAGATGTTTGACATTCTCGGCAGTGACGATTCCGTTTCCTACCGGGATATGATCGCTGCCAGTGGTCGCAAGGAGATCTATACCTATACCCCTCAGGGAGATCTGATCTGTCTGCCGGTCAACTCGATCCTGCTCGACTTTGCCTTCCGGGTCCATACGGCCATCGGTCATACCTGCGTCGGAGGAATGATCGGTAAACAAAAAATCCGTCCTGACCAACAGCTCCGTGACGGCAGCGTGATCAAGGTTTTGCGTCAAGAAGGACCGGTCAACTTTGATCCGACCTTGCAGATGCTCTGCCAGACTCCCAAAGCCCGCTCGGAACTCTCTAAGGCCTTTCGTCTGCGACGGGAGGCGGTTTCGCGGCAGATCGGCGCCTCGGTGCTCTCCCAGGAACTGCGACGGTACGGCGTCCCTTTCGAGGTGGTGGAAAAAGAAGGGATGATCGATATTCTCACCTATTTCGGGATTGAATCGCTTGAAGATCTGTATCTGCAGCTCGGTGAGGGCAGGGTGCGATTACGGGAGCTGATTTATGAAATTCGTAACGGACTCTATGTCGGACTGCCGACCCTGTTTCAACCCACCGGGGTGTTTAACCGGGTCGATCTTACCACCCTGGATTCGGTGGTGCTCAAATCCTCGGCCTGCTGCAAGCCCGGTCCACTGGATAAAGGGGTGATTGGGCTTTTGAGTGAACGTGGGCTTTCTCTGCACCGCAAAGATTGTACGCAGCTGCAGAAGATCAACTTTCAACGTGAGGATGCGGTGGAAGTGCGGTGGAAACTCAAGAGCACCTGTATCGAAAAAATCCAGCGAATCATTGTCTTGCAGGTGAGCCGCAACCGATTGTTGATGCTGCTTTCGGTGGCACCAGAGGAGATGAAAGTGATCGATATTGTCTATCTGGGTAAGGGCGCGTCTTCGGTGGGGGACTGGGAGGTTAACTTCCAAGTGGCCAATCTGTACGGGTTGAAAAAAATAGATCGTCATTTTTCCCGTTCAGGGCTGCGCTATGAATTTGAGTTGGAGCAATAATCCCGTCAGTTGATTTCCTCGGTTGACGCCGACAATGTGGTGGTTATTTTTATTGGCAGCGGGAATCAGGATTCATCCTGCGGCGGTCCCTGAAAGGTTGTTGCAGTATGTTTTGGGGAACCAGTATTTCTTTGCTTTCTTTCCTGTATGGTGTTTGTTGAGCCTTTATTTGTTGCGGCTTGGCAAACACCATTTTTTTTGTGGGAGGCAGTCGTGGATGTGTTGATCGAGTTGCGCTTGAAAGGCCTCCCGCGAAAGCTCACGTGCGCCGAAGCGCAGCAGGTGCTCGGTGGTCATCTGGCAGTCGATGAGGGCGATGCCCTTTTGCTGGGCCAGGTGAACCAGAGTGGCCAGGGCCACTTTTGAGGCATTGCTGATGCGGGTAAACATCGATTCGCCAAAAAATATCCGATCCAGGCAGACCCCGTAGAGACCGCCGGCCAGTTGACCATCTTGCCAACATTCGATTGAGTGGGCAAAGCCGAATTTGTGCAGTTCCAGGTAAGCCTGCTGCATCTCGGGTGTAATCCAGGTCCCGTGCTCGTCACGGCCGGATGCCGTGGCGCAGTTGGCTAGAACCTCAGCGAAAGCGGTATCGGCGGTGACGGTAAAGGTGCCTGCGTTGAGGATGCGTTTCAGCCGTTTGGGGAGATGGAATTCTTGCGGAAACAAAACGAGCCGGGGAACAGGCGACCACCAAAGAATGGGATCGCCCTGGGAATACCAGGGAAAGATACCCTGGCTATAGGCCATGACCAGCCGGTCCGGATTGAGATCGCCGCCCACGGCCAGTAGACCATCGTCTTCGGCAAATTCAGGAGAGGGAAAGAGAAGGGCGTCGGTGAGGCGGAAGACAGGCATGATGCTCTAGTGCGGCTGAGGATAATAGTGCGCGAAATCCTACACCGGAAACCAAAAAAGGCAAGCCTCAAGGCTTGCCTTATTTGCTGTCTATGTGAAGGTGATGCTTAGCTATTCGTGCGGCGACGGGCAATGCCAGCCAGCCCGGCGAGGCCGGTACCGAACAGCAACATGGTGGTTGGCTCGGGAACGGGATCCATTTGTTTGCCACCACCAATGACGTCATTGGCGCACCATGGGGAATAGGCAACAAAAAAGCCGCCATTCAATGCAAGGCCATTGGCAAAATTGTAACTAATGGTGTTGTTTGAAAAGGAGACGTCGGGTGATGAATTAAGAAGTGATAAATCTTGGCCGTCGATACCATTTGGATTGCCGGTTCTTAAAATATATCCACTCAAAGTGCCAACAATTGTGTACCTATAATCTTCCGTAACTGAATAGAGGCCGTTGCCAGGAACCGTGCCAATGGAAATTCCAGAAGTGGTATTATGGTTATTTTCACCGTCATGAACGAAATAAGTCCAGTCGTCCCAATTTGTCGTGCTTGTCCAATTAGTGTTAATGAACAGTGAATCAAACGTTTCACGGCTGTTGCTGCGGAGCGTAATTTGGATCGAAGTGATTTGAGTGTTTTCATTGTTTGTTTTGACAATAAGCTGATCAACTAATGGGGTGCCATTTTCGTCTGTGTTGCTGAGCCCGGTGTTTAGCGAACTATTGTTATTCCAATTCTTCCAGTTGTCATCGAACGTAAATGTGTCGGCAAAAGCATTGTTGCTAAGCAAACATGCTGTCGCTATAGCCAAGCTCATTGTTGATTTTTTCATTTGCTGCTCCTTTGAAAATATTTAAAAAATGACTAAAGAACTGCATTGCATATTTGGGTCCCAATTGCGTATATGTGTAACTTTACATGTAATTGGTTGTTTTATTTGAATTATTTTTTAGTCGATGTTTTGTCCGGTATTGTCGAAGCATCAAAATTCCGGGTTGTCGGAATCGATCTTTTCCCGAGGATGAAATTTTGGAAAATTCTTCTCAGCCTTTTGATCTTGAATGGTGAGTGATGAAAACTATTTTTAGCCGAAATAACAATTATAAGCAATTTTAGGGAATATTTGATAGGTTTAAGAAAATTTAATCTTTGGTAATGTGCTGAGACCTTGGGTAATTATTTGTTATGTACTTTGCATGCATCTGAATACTTACTGTGCAGAAATAGACTCCATGTACCTCGAACATTTTAACCTCACCCAACCTCCTTTCGCAGAATCCGTAAATCCGGAGATATTTTTTCCTGGATCCCGGAAAGAAATGGCCTGCCAGTCGCTTATTCTCGATATTGTGGCCGGAAAGTCGCTGCTGAAGCTTATCGGGCGGGAAGGGTCGGGGAAAACATTGATCTGCCGGTTGATCGAAGAGCGGCTTCCCGAATCGTGCCATGTCATCGTTTTCGAGCATCCCATCGGTTCCTTTGATGACCTACTGCGTATTGTCTGTCTGGATTTGGGAATGCCCCCCGGCCTTCCCCATGCCCAGGGCACCGTGTATAGCCTGGCGCAACAGGTGCTGGCCCAACAGCAAGCCCACGGTATTCGGGTGGTGCTCTTGATTGATGAGGCGGAAAAGTTATTTCTGACAGTACTCGAACGGCTGGTGCGCCATGTCGGTAAAGGGGACGATGATCTGCTCCTGAGTTTGGTGCTCGTCGGCCGCCCCAGCCTGGATGCCAACCTTGAGCAGATGGCCTCGTGCAGTACCCAAACCACCTTTAGCAATACTTATGTCCTGGAGGAGCTATCTGAAAGTGAAACCTTGCAATATCTTCGTTTTCGCACAAGTAGCGTCGGGATGTCCGATGAGCAGTTTGCCGAGGTTTTTACCGAAGGGGTAGTGAGCACACTGTATAATGCGGCCAAGGGGAACCTCAGGCAAATCAACATATTGGCCGAAAAAGTTTTGCAGGATTTTTGTGCGGAAAAATCATTCATGGTTCTGCTCGATCAAGTGGAGCCGGAAGCGACCACTGCGCCGGTTCCACGGCAAAGCCGCACCCTGCTTATGTATGATCTGTTGCGCGGTCATCCCATTCTGGTCGGAGCCTTGGCTGGTTCCTTTGTCCTGGTGTTGGGTATTGGCCTTTTTCTCAATCGTGTCGATCAGCAGGCACCATCAGAGACCATTAATCGGTCTTCTTCTCTGCACACCTCATCGCTTGCGTTCACTAACCCGCAGCCATTGTCGCAACTTTCCCAAATTGATGGTGAAAAAATTTTTTGTGAACGGCTTGGTGCCAGTGCAGATTGGTTGGCCGGGATGCATCAGGGAAAATATACTATTCAACTGATGATGCTTTCCTCGCCCACAGCCGAATCGAGCCTGGCCGGGACCTTAGCCACAAGTGACTACGCCCCTATTCTCAATCAGGTGTATCTGCAGCAAAAACAAACCAATCCTCCCACCCTGTTTGTTTTTTACGGTATTTATGACAGTCTGGATGCGGCCCGAGAGGCCCGCAACAGCATGCCCGTCTTTCTCCGCAAACTTCAACCGTATCCGCTTTCCATCAGTGAGGCGGTACGGAAAATCGAGCCTTGAGAGTTGCCTAATATCAGCCAAACATCGAACAAGTGGGCTGCACCGTACCAACATGTTCCGCAGCGCGGAACGTCGTTTCGCCATTAAAGAGGTCATCCATGCAGGTCGTTCTTGCCAAGCCGCGCGGTTTCTGTGCCGGTGTTAACCGTGCCATTTCTATTGTCCATCAAGCCTTGGAGCGCTTTTCTCCGCCGGTGTATGTGCTCCATGAAATCGTGCATAACACCCATGTTCTGGAGGAGTTGCGTCGGCGTGGGGCAATATTTGTCGAAGAGTTGGAAGAGATTCCCGCCGGTGCGGTAACTATTTTCAGTGCCCACGGTGTTTCCAAGGCGGTGGCGGATCAGGCGCAGAATTTAGGATTACGGACCATTGATGCCACCTGTCCCCTGGTGTCCAAGGTGCATCGCCGCATGATTCGTTTGTACAGTCAGGGGTATGATGTGTTAGTGATCGGGCACAAGGGGCATCCGGAGGTCGAAGGCACCTGTGGGCAGGTGGATGGGCCGGTGCATGTGGTCTCCAAGGCCTTAGAGGTGGATACCTTGCAGGTTCGTGATCCCGAGAAGGTTGGTTACGTGACCCAGACCACCCTGAGTGTCGATGATACCGAAGGGATGCTCAATGCCCTGCGGCAGCGGTTCCCTTTGATTTCGGAACCGGAGCGCACTGATATCTGCTATGCCACCACCAACCGTCAGGCTGCGGTTCGCCAGCTTGCCGATCAGGTGGAGTTGATCCTTATCGTCGGCTCAAAAAACAGTTCCAACTCAAATCGGTTACGTGAGGTGGCGGAGTTGCGGCAGACGCCTGCCTATCTGATCGATGATGCCGGAGAAATCAACCCTGACTGGCTTTCAGGTGTGGCTACGATTGGGATCAGCGCCGGGGCCTCGGCTCCGGAACATCTGGTGAGCGGGGTTATTGCGTGGCTGGGACAACATGGCCCGGTCACGGTGGAAGAGATGGAGGGCGAAGAAGAACATGTCAGTTTTCTCGTCCCCGATCTTGAGGTCAGGGGGTGATCGGTCTCTCCGGGCGGAATAGGTGAACAACCTGTGCGGCGCTCACGAGCTCAACATTGGCCAATATTGTCGGCGCGCAGTGGGTAAAGGCGGCCACCACACCCTGGTTAGGATGGCCGATGGCGATGACCTCGCCTTCCTGTACCGCGAGATCGACGAGCAGGGTTAACTGGCTGCAGATGGCTGATTCCTGTTGGTCATTATCAAGAAAAACTCGACGCCGGGCTGTTGGCATGCCGAGTTGCCGAGCCGTTGCCTCCGCCACCGAGGCCGCACTGGTGGAGGAGTCGATAAAAAAAAGCCCCTGCTCCTTGAGCGTTGCGAGCACCTGGCGTATTTCCTTTTGCTGTTCGCTCAAACGAGACCCCATATGGTTGTTCGCACCCGTGCTTGTGGGAACTGCGGCCACCATGCTCTGCGTTTTTTCCCGAAGTTGCCTTGCTCCCTCCCCTACATGCAAGGTCAACGGTTCCTCTTTCCAGCGATGATCTTTAGGCTCCATCGGCAGGTGAACGAGAACGGTTCGTCCTCGTTGGTGGGCCAAACGCGCCATTTCCTCGGTATACGGTGCCTGGGGCAGGAAAGAAAAATTGAGTTGGAGATCAAGGTGGAGAAGTTGCAGTCCTGCTTCCCAGTTATAGCCCATGTCGTCAATAATTATCGCCACCTTGGGAAGTGTGGTGGTTTTTTTTTGCGCTGATTTGCTCGGGGATTTTTTTAGCGAAGTAGGAGACACAGCTTCTGCACTGAGAACGGATTGAGCCGGGGCTGGCGGAATTTGCCCAGGGGCGAGAGTTACAGTTTTTTTTACCGGGGGGACCACAACGGGGCCGATGGACTCAGGAAAATGGAGAGCGTCCGGAGCCAGGATGATCGCCAGGACAAGAAAAGCCTGCAGCAAATGATGAGAAAAGGGACTTCCCGGCACGAAGAGCTATTATTTCTTCCGGGAGAGGATATAGCCTGCCAGTTGTTTGAGCAGGTTGATTTCAAGACTTTCCGCTCCATCGGCTGAAAAAGGAGTAAGGGCCAAGCGGGCTTGGTCAATTAAATCTTGGGCTGCTAGGGCTGCCGAGACAAAGCCCTGATAGCGTTCGATAAGACTGTAGAGTTGTGCGTAGGCCTCGGGCAGAGTGCGGTCACCATGGAAGAGCTTCTCCAAGGTTAATTTGTCCTCGACACTTGCTCGGGCAAGGGTATGGAGGATGGGCAGAGTCAACTTGCCTTCAATGAAGTCGTTGCCCGTTTTTTTACCGGTGGTCTCAGCCTGACCTTGAAAATCAAGGAGATCGTCAACGACCTGGAAGGCTGCGCCAATACGGTTGCCGTAGGTTGCCAAGGCTTGGCGGTGAGCAGGGGCGGCTGCGGCAAAAAGGGCGCCGATGGCACAGGTGGAGGCGATCAAATTGCCGGTTTTCTGTTGGATAACGGCAAAATATTGCTCTTCGCCGGTGCTCATGTCGGCAACATAGCGCAGCTGTTCAAATTCTCCGTTGACCATGGAGGCGGTAGCCTCGCAAAAGATTTCTAGGCCCTCTGCTCCGGCCAACCGGCCAATCAGGTGCATGCTGCGGGCATGGAGCCAATCTCCGGCAAGTATGGCTGCAGCCAAGCCGAATTGAGCGCTCACCGTGATTTTTCCTCGCCGTTTGGGGGCGTGATCAATCACATCATCATGGACCAAGGTGGCAACATGGAGATATTCAAAGGCGGCCGCCAGCAGGTAGAGATCCTCGTCATCACGGCCACAACTACGTGCACAGAGAACGGTGAGGAACGGACGGATGCGTTTACCGCCGTTGAACAGGGCGTGTTCCAAAACCTGAGCCAGGAGAGGATCGCATCCGGAGAGCGCTGTGGTGAGGTCATCGCGCATGGCGGTTTCCACCCGGGCTGCAACTGAGGCAGCCATGGCGAGAAGATCATTAAAGTCGGGCGTTGAGGACATGATTATAGGTGTCGAAAGAACGTTGCAACCGCGTCCAGATCGCGAGTCAGGGGACTAGGAGGCAGACTTTTGAGAAATTGACGGCCATACCCTTTGGTAAAAAGCCGAGTATCCAGTATTGCAATCACCCCGCGGTCTTCGGCGGTACGCATCAATCGTCCCACACCCTGGCGAAGGGTGAGAATCGCTCGGGGAATTTGAAATTGGACAAAAGGGTTTCCGCCAAGCGCCTTAATGCGGCTGATTCGGGCCATAATAACAGGGTCACTGGGGACTTCAAACGGTAATTTGTCGATAATGACCAGGCTCAGCGCTTCTCCAGGGATATCCACCCCCTCCCAAAAGCTAGCCACAGCCAGAAGTACCGACTCGGTTTGGCAGGTAAAGGCCTCAAGCAGACGTCGTCGCGGTGCCTCTCCTTGAACCAAAAGCGGGTAGGGAAGGCGGCCCTGAAGAAAGGCTGCGGCTCGGTCCATGGCGGCAAAGGAGGTGAACAAACAAAGGCTGCGGCCCTGGGCATGGAGGATCAGTTGTTCCAGGTTCTGGTGGATCGCTTCGACATAGCCAACTCCATTGGGTTCGGGGCAGGTTGAAGGCGGAACGTATAACAGGCTTCGTCCGTTATAGTCAAAAGGGGAACCGAGCGACAGGGTCGGCGTCTCCTGGCTCAGGCCGGTACGATCGAGAAAATAGGTAAAGTTGCCGCCCGTGGTTAAAGTTGCCGAGGAAAAGATGCAGTGGCGCACGGCGGCAAAGAGACTGGTCTGTAATTCCAATGCCACATCCACAGGGGTGGCGCACAAGGTGAGATTGCGATCGCCGCGTTCAAACCAGTAGGTAAAAGGGATATCCTCGGGCGGGAGATCGTCAAATTGTTCGACCAGAAGTCGATCCAGGCGGGTGGATAAATCCTGTGCCCGGTCCAGATACTGGCGCCAAAGTCCTTCGCTGCCTGCCAGAGGATCAAGTGCCAGCAGCAGATGGGTCAGGGCGAGTTTAAGGTCATCGTGGGACTCGCGCACCACCTTTTGTTCGATGATCTCAGGCGTTAAGGGGAAGCGGCCTCGCTCCATGGGGAAAGCGGTGGAGAACCGTTCAACCGAAGCAACCACTCGGGCAACGCTCTGGAGCAGTGCAGCCTGGGGTGATCCGGAAAGTTCGGTTTGCGCACTGCGCTCCAGATCTCCTGCCAGGTCAATAAGTTGAAAACGGGAAAAGGTGAACCCGAAAAAGGTGGTGGCCACCTGCTCCACGTGGTGCGCTTCGTCGAATATGACACTTTCATAGCGGGGCAACACCTCGCCAAATCCGGTGCGGCGAATGGCGAGATCGGAAAAGAGCAGGTGGTGATTAACGATCAACAGCCGGCTGTTGGCTGCATCCCGCCGCAGCTGGTTGAGGTAGCAGGCCGCAGCTTCGGGGCAGTTTGCTCCCAAACAAAAATGTGACTGACAGCTGATTTTCTGCCACAGGGGGGACGATGCGCTGAGCCAATCGAGCTCCGAGCGCTCCCCATACAGGGTGCTGTGGAGCCAGTCCTCAATTTTCTTCTTTTCCTGCGCCCCTAACACCTCGCCCGGATGTGCTGCCAGTAACTGGTGCCAGCGATAGAGACAGAGGTAGTTTTGCCGTCCTTTGACGCACAGCGCCTTAAGCTCGGGATCAATAAAGGTGAGGATCAGGGGTATTTCTTTTAAAAGGATCTGGTCCTGCAGATTTCGCGTATGGGTCGAAACCACCACCCGTTTGCCACTGAGTACGGCCGGAATAAGGTAGGCCAGGGTTTTGCCCAGGCCAGTTTCAGCCTCGATCACCAGGCTTGCCGCCTGGTCTCCGAGAAATTCCTCAGGCGTGGCCAGAAGGTTATCCACCGCTTGGGCCATGGTTAACTGGCCCGGTCTGGATTCGTATCCGGGAAGATTATTAGCCAGGAGGCCTTCAGGGCCAAAAAACTGTTCCATGGTCATGCTCCCAGGATGTCCTCGACGATTTCCACCACCTGGGGCGAGCTGTCTTGCAAAAGATTGGACAATGGGGCAAGGGCTTCAGGAGTGGCAATGATGCCAAGGACGCTGGCGGCTTCACCACGTACCCAAGCCTCTTTGTGGTCCAGTTCGGTGATCAAGCCTGGAATGGCTAAGGGCAGCTGTTCAGGGCAGAGTCCCTGCAAATGTTCGAAAAGGACGGAAACACCAAGGCGCACCGCATAGCGTTCATCGGTCAGTAGGTGGCCGGTCCAGGCAAAATAGCGGGGCTCCTGGCGGAACATGGCCACAATATTTTCTACATGGCCCATGGCAAGAAAATCTGCAATAACCTGGATCAGTTCCTGATCGCTGACCTCTGATTTTCTATCGGCAAGTTGGGATGAATGGGGCATAGTCTCTTCTTTGGGATTGGATTTGCTGGTCCATACCATGGCTGGCCGTCTGCGGCAATCCGAGAATCATCCATCACCGCTTCTTGACACACTTTTTGCGGAGGAGTAGAACAGAACCAGTGGTCTTGTGCCGTTGGTACGCTTGGGTTTCTTGAAAAAATTCTCGAACATTCGATTTTAGCTGAGAACATTGTCCCGTGACCCGTAAGGTGCGGTTGTACGAAGCATAGCTAATCGATTTTTGACGTGTAACGAATCCGTTGGCTCTTCAAGTTGCCCTCTAATCTCATCTCCCCATAATCTCATGCTCGAACATAACTTTCCCCCTCCTCCCCTCTCTATCGCCGAGGACGAATTTCTGGAGGACGGCGAGGTGATTGTTATTGTCGACGATTTTCCCGATATCGTTTCTCTGCTGCAGGATTTTCTCGAGCAGCAGGGATTCTCCTCGGTCACCGCCGAATCAGCGGCCACGCTCCACCAACAGTTGGCAACCCATAAAGTGGCTTTGGTTTTGCTGGATATCGGCCTACCCGATGCAGACGGCATGAAACTGCTGCCCGAACTCAAAGAGCGAGATCCGGACCTGGCGGTGATTATGCTGACAGCAGTAACCGATCTCCAAACCGCTCTGGCCTGTCTCCGCTACGGCGCCGATGACTACCTGGCCAAACCGGTCCATTTCACCGATTTACTTGCCACGCTTCGCCGGGTTCTTGAAAAACGGCGCCTTTCCATCCGCAACCGCCAGTATCAACGGCAGATTGAACAGGCAAACTACCGTATCGGTCTTGCGCACCGACTGGCGATGAAGATGAACAGCGCCTACCTGAGCATGACCGAGCTCGATGAAATTTTGTTGGCAATTCTGGTCGGTATCACTGCCGATGAGGGGCTCCGCTTTAACCGTGCATTTTTGGCACTGTTTGATGAAGCGGGTGAATATCTGGAAGGGCGATTGGCTATCGGACCAGGAAACCGTGAGGATGGAAGCCGCATCTGGCAGGACATTCGAAATCAGGAACTCGGTTTAAGCGATCTTTTCGCCCGCATCCAGCGCAATGAAACCACGGTAGACGCCGAGGTGAACCGAATTGTGCGGGCCTTGCGGGTGGATGCCGCCGATAGGGAGCACCTCCTCATCCGGGCAGTGCGTAATCGAGAGTCCATTCTGGTTGAAGGGGGCGAGGCCATTTGTCCCGTGCCCCTGGAATTGATTGGCCTTTTGCAGGAAGACTCTTTTGTGGTTATTCCGCTCTATTCCCCAAGCCGATCCTTGGGCGTCATTATTGCCGATCATTTCGTTAACCGTAGCCCTATAGACGAGGAGCGCATCCGTGCCCTGGAGAGTTTTGCCGGTCAGGCGAGTTTGGCGATCGAGCATTGCCGGCTCTATGTGGACATGCAACACAAAATCAAGGAGTTAGAGTCTGCCACTCAGGAGCTGGAAAAAAACAAGGATCTGTTGATAGAGGCCGAACGGTACTCGGCCCTAGGCCACATGGCGGCTCAGCTGGCCCACAGTATCCGCAATCCGATCACCGCTATCGGCGGTACCGCCCGTCTGCTGGCCCGCAAGATCGATAATAAGGAGTTGCTCCGCTTTCTGGCGATGATGGCTGGTGAGGCGGAGAAGATCGAAAAGACCCTGGAAGATCTGTTTAGTTTTGTCGAGCAGGTCAAGCCGGAGTTGGAACGGACCCACCTCTTTCCCTTGATCCACAAGTCGTTGCTCCTCCACTTCAATGCATTAAAGGAACAGGGCATTAAACAGATAATGCTCCTCCCTGAGGTTGATCCTCTGGTGGAGGTTGACCCTCGCCTGATTCAACAGGCCTTGGTCCACTTAATCCGTAACTCGGTAGAAGCCATGCCGGAAGGGGGCGAATTGATGATTGAGGTGGAGCTTGTTGAGGAAGAGGTGCGCATTATCCTTCGTGATTCCGGCCATGGCTTGGGTGAATCACATGGGGACCATGCCACAGATCCCTTTTATACCACCAAGATGGTCGGCACCGGCATGGGGCTCACCTTGGTGAAGCGTATCGTTGAGGACCACGGTGGCCGCTTGAGCTTGGATAATCGCAGCGAAGGCGGTACCCGGGCAACGGTGGTGTTGCCGAGGATAGTTGAGGAATAAAAAGCTTGTGCTCTTGATCAGAAGACGGGGCGGACATGTGTCTTGCTCGTGCCCGAAACAAGAAAAAGGCGCTGGGCCATAAGCCCAACGCCTTTTTTGTTGCTTGAGTGCTAAAGAAAATTAGAACTTCAGCTCGAAGCGGGTCAACGCACCGAAAGCAGTGTCGTCAGGGGCGTTTGCATAATGCATTTCCGGAGACAACATTCCAGCAGAGAAATAGACATCAGCACCCTTGCTAATGGTATACTGCAGAACTGCAGAGAGTTCCCATGCACTGTCCAAAGTTTGGAGACCCTTATCGGCGACTAAGGGGCCGTCAACACCAGCAATACTCCATGCATCGACATCAGCATAGACCAAGTTACCAGTCAGTTTCAGGTCTTCGGCAATTTGATAAGTAGCCACCAAGCCAGCCCACATCCAGTCACCGCTAGCACCAATTGAATAATCGCTTAGCTTGCTGTTATCGGCGCCACCAAGCATAACGAACCCAAAGGTGTTGTCAGGCATAAAACCATTGGATGTGAAACCCAAATTAAGTCCAATGTTTAACTTGTCGATCTGGTAATTGGGGACAACATATCCACCGAAACCCGTGTCATCGGAGCCAAATAGGTCGCCTGCTGCTCCTGACTGATTAGTATCTGCGGTTTTTGAAGTCCAATAATTAAAACCGTTCAGGTCACCATCGGTGACAGCCAACTCGCCATAGATGCCGAAGGGGCCATTCTGACCTTTAGCATACAATGAGCCAAAAAAGCCTTCATTTGCCTTGAATCCTAAGTACTCCTCACGACTATCAGTTTGATACCCCAGCATACCTCCGACGGTCCAATCTTTGTTCAACTTAGCCTTGACATGCGCGCCGAAACGAATTTCGTCGTTGTCGTCATTCGCATCGTTGGTGACCGTAGATCCTGTGTACTCGGTAGTTTGAGCTTCTTCCATCCACTCGATGAAAGGATTGATCTCAATATTGTCAAGCTTAACGATGCCCTTCATACCAGTGAGATTGACGTCATCGTAAAAGAAGTTGTACGTAGCAGCAAGCGGGCCGTAGGTGGAACGGTATTTACCAACTTCCAGAGTGAAAGTATCATTGAAAGGAATACCGACATAGGCTTTGTCGACCCAAATATTGTCATTACCGGTTGATGCCAATCCAGTGTAAAGGTCAGCATCCATGTCGCCCATCTTGTTTTCCATCATTCGGATTCGGACTGAAGCATAAGAGCCGCCAGCAGCCGTACCGGTGATGTTCAAACGGACACGAGAATCCATGGTGGTCTCGGAATCTTTAGCGTTGCTATCGTTAAAGTCATACGCATCGTTCATATACCACAGACGAACACGGGCATCGCCGGTGATTTTTACGCCAGGCTCGGCTGCGTAGGTCTTCTCGGTAGCAACAATGCCACCAACCAGCATCAGGGCAGCGCCTGTAAGTAGTACTTTTTTCATTGTCCTCTCCTTTCGTTATCGGGTGTTGGATGCAAGTTTTCCGCTCTCGAAAAAAACATGAGAACGACGTTTCAAGCTTCGAAACTTACTTACTGTTGACATGAGGTGTGACTGTCCGTTTTTTGATTTCTACGGAGCCACCAAGTGTCCCTATCTACGAGAAACTTTGTAAAGCTATCTGAGATGATTTAACCCTATAATAAGTTGGCCGGACCGTCAAGTTTTTTTTACCAAAGTAAAAATATTTTTACCGAATTAGGGTTGTGTTAGGTGACCTGATAAAAGGCCATATATTAGATGGTTGCGATGCAAGACGGGCGCCCGTCGATGAAAGATCACCGACGGGCGAGGGGGATGGGCAAAAAATTATTCTTTGGATGCGGCGTTAACCCGCAAAGTATAACAATTGAGATAACTGGCTGATGATTGCCAGAAAGCAAAGGGGTAGCTGCTTTCGGTTTCAGCAAAATAGATGCGGTACTGATTGCCAGCGGCTTCGTTTTGTCCCATTTGATAATTGGTAATATAGCCCGGGATTTTTTTGGTTTCCCAGAGGCGGTTCATGCTGCCGTTCTTCCATTGGTAGGCGGACAAACTCGCACCGTCAAAGTAACGAAGATTAGGCATGAAACGGACCGTTTCCATCCGGTTGCTGCCCACAAGAACATCGTTGATCCCATCGAAATCCAGATCGGCAACGACGATACGGGTGTGGACCCAGACGCTGTCTTTTTCTGAATTGGCTGCGTTGTTGGTGCTGGTGAGGGTGCCGAAAAACTTGTTGCTGGCCCCAATCAGTTCAGCACTGGTCCAGCGCAGGCTGCCATTGGCATCGTACACCTGGAGTCGATTGCCGCTGCTGATGGTAAGGATTTCTTTGACGCCATCGCCATCAATGTCGGCCAGGGTAAAATCAAAAATATTGATCCCTTTGGGAAGCGCGAGCTGTTTACCGGCAATGACTTCACCGGTCGAGCTTAACTCCATGGTAAAAATGTCGCCGCCACCGACTTCAGAGGCCAAGCTCTGTTGGCCTGCCAATAGGGGAGCCTGCCCGGGTGCGGTGACTGTGGCCAGGTACCAAGGCGCGTGATCTACCAGGGTGGTGATCTTACGACCATTCCATTCCATAATGGTGGCGTCTGGATGGTCGCCGTTGCTGGCACTGAGGACAATCTCCTGACGACCATTATGGTTGAGGTCGCCCAAGGTCACCGCATGGTAACGTAGGTGGTTGGGGAGATCGACCGTGGCGAGCATGCGGAAGGCGCCTTTCTCATTGCGATATAACTTCAGTGAACCGTTGGACAAAACCAGGATTTCTTCCCGGCCGTCGCCGTCAAGGTCGCCGGCATTGATGTCCATGGCTTCACCGGAGATCCCTTTACTGCGGAAACTGCTGACCAACTCAAAAGGTCCGCCCACTTCAAGCCCTGTGGCGCTACCCGACATCAGCCCTTCCCGATACGCCCGTTCAGGGTGGGCTGTCTGGAAAGCATTCATTCCTTTGCCGCCGACCGTTCCGGCTAAGGCATCGGGCCTGGGCCTGTTGAAGACCTTGCCGCTGATCTCCCAGGCCATGGCATCAATTGCCGGCATAGCGTCGTCAACGCTTTGGAAGTCCTGCTGAAATTGTTTGGGTGCCTGGCTGGCTGTCCGGGAAAAGACATAGCCCATTAGCTCAAATTGCCCCGCCTTGGGCGCCAGTGATCCCATGACGAGATAATCGGCGCCGGACCGTTGCAGTAACTGGCCAAATGCATTGTAATTTCCAGTATTCAGCGCTTGGGCCAACTGTTCGGAGGTGCTCCCCTGAGCAATCGTGGCGACATTGGCCCGAGTGGCCAGGCGGCTTGCCAGAGTGCTGGCAAGACCGTTGCGCAGATAACTGTAGGATCCGGGTATTTGCACATCAAAAGGGAGAAAGAGTACCTGCGGTTTGGCGGCCGCCACATTTTTTGCCTCGGCCGCTGGTGAAAAAATCAGAGCCGTTACCAGACACGCGATCATGGTAAGCAGCCATGGAAGTTTTCTGGTCGGTACCGGGTTTGAAAATGCAAAGGGTTTTAGCAGAGAATGTACGTTCACGGGTTGTGCTCCTGTCTCTGGATAAAGGAAAAACGTCTGAATAGATGGTCGACAGTGAATTGTGATGGGTTGGTAAAAAAAACGAAAGTTGATGGCCTCGTACAAAGTAAAAATCCGAGAGGTGGTGTATCGTAAATACACTATATGACGAAACTCGGAACGTCGTTCTCGAGAGTTTTGACGAGAACGGCAAAGGCGGCGGTCGCAACAGGCGAGGTTGCGCAACAAGAATGGTCGCTCTTGCAGCCTCTATAGCAAAATCGTCAGCTACTGCGTCGCCTAATTTCCCGTGTTGTACCAAAAAAGAAAAGAAAAATCCGGGGAAAAGAAAGATAGAATGCGGAAAGTGGCTTTGGCAGTGGCAAAGGCGGTTTAATACGAAAAACTGATAGACACGCCGCCGTAAAACACATCCCCTTTTACGGCATCAGTATCGGACGCGGAATAATTTGCCGAGGGGCCCGTGTTTGGAGGAGACAAGGGCCGGGTCCACTGGAGTTCCGGTGTGATGGTGAGGTAATTTTTATAAGTGATCGGCATGCTGAACAGCAGGGAAAAGAGATGGCCTTCCCGGGTATCGAAAGGATTCTTGAGCAAAAGGGCTCTGTTACCAAACGAGAGGGCAAGGTCATCATCTATCTGGTAGGAACGGGAAAGATCCAGGGCGAGGTACCAGGAGCGCTCGGGATTAAAGGGGCTGTCTTCAATATCAGGCTCGATGCCGAGAAAAATTGAACCGGGTTTATTTTCAGTCGAATTCTGGGAGAGAATGTAGCCAGCGGAGAATTCAAGCAGCCCTGCGGAACCCTCGTAGGAAAAGGTGATGGCCTGGGTGCTCAGTAGCGATTGCGTATGGGATACACCGGGTAGCGGATTTTCCGCCTTCTGCAAATGAACGGTGACTCCCTCGAGCATGTGGCCACTGGCACCGTACATGCCGGTGGCGATCAAGGCGTTGACCGTCGAATCCCAAGCTGTCCCGGTAGTAGGCGCAACCGTATCCGCGGCCTGTGCAGGGCCGCTCCACAGGAAAATTGTAGCAGCCATTCCCAGAATAGGGGCAAATTGACGAACGGCAGAGACCATAACGGTAGTGCTCTCGGTTGATTTGCTCTTCCCTGCATATTACTCTTGCTTTCCGGGAAAGACAATGGTGATGGCGTCGTAAAAACTTCGATATCCTGCGTCGCAGCGTTTTTCCCGACACTCGACAGACCGAAGGTTTGCCTTCTTCTAAGAAAAGCGGACAATGGGGTCGGGATAAAGGTAAGCTGACATTATCTGGAAAGAAGCCGGGAGTCGATCAGACCGAAAAAAACATGGCTGGCAGTCCTATGGAGAAAACGCCAGCCGAGGTGGGATTGGCAGTTTGCACAGAGGACAATTTGCCAGGAAAAGCCGGGGAACCAGGAAAAATCTTCGCTTGGCGCATCCTGGGGAAGAACACCGGGAGCCGCTTGGAAGCAGCGGATTTCAAAGGCGATTCCAGCGGGGTTGAAAAAGGCGTGTTGATGGCGACCGTTAATATTGATCGCCTGGTCTTGCGTAGTGATTCGGGCAGAGCAGAGGCGGCAATAAAGCCAATGGCGCTCATCCTTGGCGGGTTCCTCTTGATTAGAGGGCTCCTGTCGCAACTTGGGGCGCCGCAGTTGGATGGGACGAAGAAAAAGGGGGCCTTGAAAAGTATCCAAGGCCCCGGAATGGTTAATCGACCTGTTGAACGGCCTTGTTTCGGTAGAAGGCAACAATGGCCTGCACCATGTCTTCAATGGTGAAGCGCTCGGGCTGGATATCCACCTTGAGCCCGTTTTCGCGAATCGTTTCCGCAGTAATCGGACCGATAGCTGCAATGCGAACCTGAGCGAGCAAACGGTGCAACTCGTCCTCGTTGGCTGCGTCCAGCATGGTGAGGAAGTTGGTCACGGTTGAGGAGGAGGTGAAGGTGATCAGGTCAACCGAGCCGGATTCCAACTGGTCGCGCAGCTCCTGTTTCCGTCCCTGGGGCGGAATATTCTGATAGGTTGGGGCGATAGTCACGGTCGCGCCTGCATCGGTGAGCGCTTCGGGCAGGATCTCGCTGGCTTTCAGGGCTCGGGGCAGGAGGATGCGAGTGCCCTTGACCTCGGTTTTAACCAGGGCATCAGCTAAGCCCTCGCCGGTGAACTTTTCCGGGATGAGGTCGGCGCGGACCCCATATTTCAACAACTCTTCACCGGTTGCTTTGCCGACCACCGCGATTTTGATGGAGGCGAGTTTTCGACTGTCAAGGCCGAGTGCATACAACCGTTTGAAAAAGTAGGTCACCGCATTAAGGCTGGTGAACAGCATCCAGGAATAGTTGTCGATTTCGCCAATAGCCAGATCGAGGATCTGATAGTCCTCCACCGGTTCGATATGGATGGTGGAGTATTCCAGGCATTCGGATCCGAACTCCTCAAGCTTGGCCACCAGGTCACTGGCCTGTTCTCGGGTACGGGTGACTACCACGCGTTTGCCGAAAAGCGGTCGTTTTTCAAACCAGTCGATGGTGCTGCGCAGTTTGACCACCTCGCCGACAATAACCAGTGCCGGCGGTTTAATATCTGCCTTCTGCACCACCTCGCAAATCGTTTCCAGAGTGCCGACCACGGAATGCTGCTGTGGGGTAGAGGCCCAGCGAACAACGGCAACCGGGGTGTCTGGCGAACGGCCATGATCTATGAGCTTTTTGGTGATACTGGGCAGGGTTTTAATCCCCATGTAAATCACGATGGTGCCCGCGCCGGTGGCCAGTTTCTCCCAGGAGATGTTAGAGAACTTTTTGGTAGGGTCCTCGTGGCCGGTGACAAAGGCAACGGATGCGGTGTAGTCGCGGTGGGTGATGGGGATACCAGCATAGGTTGCGGCAGCCGTGGCCGAAGTGACGCCTGGCACGACTTCAAATTCAATGCCCTCGCGAACCAACTCTTCGATCTCCTCGGCACCACGGCCGAAGATGAAGGGGTCGCCGCCCTTGAGGCGAACCACCATGTTCCCTTCCTTGGCATGGTCGACCAAAAGCTGGTTGATCCCCTGCTGGGTGAAGGCGTGGAGGCCGCCGCCCTTTTTGCCCGCATAGATCAGCTTGGCATTTTGGGGCACATAGCTCAATAATTTAGGATTAGCCAGATAGTCGTAGACCACCACTTCGGCATGTTCGAGAAGGTATTTGCCGCGCAGAGTAATCAGGCCGGGATCACCGGGACCGGCGCCAACCAGATAGACTTTACCGCAGGCAGAAGGGGAGGAGGATTGGGGTGTTGTCACAGCGTATCTCTTCTCGGAAATGGGTTGGTGAAAAAATCAGGCGTTATTGGTGTAGACCGCATCCAGGATAGCCTTGCCACCCTGGCCAAGCAGTTTTTCTGCCAGGGTATGTCCCAAGGTGGCCGCATTGTCGGTGGAGCCAGTAAGATTGTCTTTAATGATGCGGCTGCCGTCCACCTCGGCAATGAGGCCGGTCAGGTTGAGCGTTGAGCCCGCAAGGGTGGCATGGGCACCGATGGGGACCTGGCAACCACCCTCAAGCTGGAGGAGAAAGGCACGTTCTGCTGCAACCGCAACCGCTGTTTCCTGGTGGTGGAGAAACTGCAGCCCTGCAAAAAGTTCGGTGTCATCTTTGCGTAGTTCTATCCCCAGGGCTCCCTGGGCTATGGCCGGCAGCATCTGCTCCGCCGACAGGAGGGTGGTTATTCGCTGGGCAAGGCCCAATCGGTGCAGGCCCGCGCCGGCTAGGATAATGGCATCGTACTGACCTTCGTCGAGTTTGCGCAGGCGGGTGTCGATATTGCCGCGCAGGTCAACGATGTTGAGATCCGGGCGTATGGCGGAAAGCTGTGATTTACGGCGGAGACTGGAGGTGCCGATGGTTGCACCATTGGGCAGGGACGCAATGGAGTCGAAACGATTGGAGAGGAAGGCATCATAGGGGGTTTCCCGGATCGGGATAATGCCGATGTGCAGACCTTCCGGCAACTCGGTGGGCACGTCTTTCATCGAATGGACGGCCAAATCCACCTCACCGGCGAGCAGGGCATCCTCGATCTCTTTGACAAAGAGGCCCTTGCCGCCAACCTTGGCCAGCGGGACATCCAGGATCTTGTCGCCCCTGGTGGTGATTTTGACCAGCTCCACCCGCGTTTGCGGATGCGCCTGTTCAATCTGGGTCTTGACCCAGGTCGATTGGGTAACGGCCAGCAAACTGGCCCGCGTCCCGATGCGTAACGTTGTTCTCATGCCCTATCCTGTGGTAAAAAAGCATCCTGCCAAACTGTCAATGGTGGGGCATATACTTTTTTAACCGATATTTGTCAATTTGGTCGTTCTCGTGAAAAGCCGCAATAACGACGTTCCTTGCTTTCTAACTCCTTGATTTTGTGGTGGCCAGTTTCCGTTTTTCGGGTTTTTGCCAGACCTTCATTTTGCTGGCCGCGTCAAGGGGCTAACGTTGCGGAACCGCATGGTAAAAAAAGTCTGTTGGGGAGCGCGCAAGGCCCGCATGCAAAAAAAAAACGTTCCTGCGCAGTTGCCGCAGGAACGTTTTTTTATCACTGGGTTCTGGCGCAAAAAAAAATTACGGCAGTTTGCTCATGATCTCGGTGGAAACCTCTTTGATAGCCTTGGAGCCGTCAACGGAGATAACCGGGGCGCCGCCCAGATTCTTGAAGTAGTTGACAGCGGCCATGGTGCCGGTCTTGTCATCATAGTAGATGTCATGACGTTTGTTGATCGCGGTCTCGTCCTGATCATCGGCGCGGGCAGAAAGCTCACCACCACAAACGCGGCAAACGAGCTTACCATCTTTTTCTACCGGTTTGATAGCATCAAAGGCGATGTGGTTAGGATGGTTGTTGTCATTGGCGCAGAGGCGACGGCCCATGATGCGGTCTTTGGCGATCTCGCGATCCAGCATGATCTCAACGACACAGTCCAGTTTCATGCCGGCATCTTTCAGGGCTTTGTCCAGGGCCTCGGCCTGAGCTAAGGAGCGGGGAAAGCCGTCAAGCAACCAACCTTTCTCTTTCGATTTGCCCAAGGTCTCGAGAACCATCGGGATGGTGATCTCGTCGGGTACCAGGTCCCCGCGATCAATGTATGCCTTGGCTTTCTTGCCCAACTCGGTGCCGCCTTTGATGTGCTCGCGGAAGATGGCGCCTGATTCGATGTGATCGATGCCATATTTTTCTTTGATGATCGCGCCTTGGGTACCTTTACCGCTGCCGTTCGGACCGAAAGTAAGGATGTTCATGCCGGCTTCCTCCATGTTTGGTTCAAAGAATTGTTTGGTAACATCTTCATATAATTAATGAAAAAAAGGGTCTTAAAATGAATGACCTCTCATTGAATTGGGGAATATACAGTACCTTGTCTGAATGCGCCACGAAAAATGATGGTTTGAATCAGGGCAAATGATAACGGCGGCTAAGTACAGGAAAACAATTGCTTGCTGAGCGTGGCCGGGGCTCCTTTCCGTTTCCGGTTACGTGGTCTGGACGCGGCCCGGAGCGGGGTCAGCACCTATATCTAGGGAGCATACTTTTTGACAAGGCAGGGGAAAGAGGGTAGAAATCCGCGCAGACAGACTCTTATTCCAAATTTTAAAGGTGATGACGGGCATGAAGGAAATCAAGGTCGGATTGATCGGTTTTGGTACGGTGGGCAAAGGGTTGGCGGAAGTACTGTACTCACAGCAGCAACGGTTGGAGAAGCGAACCGGGATGACCATTCGTCTGGCAGGTATTGCCGACCACGGTACGACCGAGCTGCCGGAAAAATTCGCCGATGTCACCCTGACCCGAGATGCCCGGGAGCTGATCAATAACCCGGAGATCGATATCATCGTCGAACTGATCGGCGGCATTGAACCGGCCAAGACCTTTGTTTTGCAGGCGATTGCCAGCGGCAAGCATGTGGTCACCGCCAACAAAGCGCTGCTTTCCCAGGAGGGTAAGGAGATCTTTGCCGCCGCCGCCGCCAAGGGGGTGGAGGTCGGATTCGAGGCCAGTGTTGGCGGCGGTATCCCCGTGATCAAGGCGCTAAAAGAAGGGCTGGTCGCCAATCGAATTCTCTCGATCATGGGCATTATGAACGGCACCGCCAACTATATTCTCACCCGCATGACCGATGAGGGCATCGCTTTTGCGGAGGTGCTCAAAGACGCTCAGCGGCTCGGTTTTGCCGAGGCAGATCCCACCTATGATATCGAAGGTATCGACACTGCCCATAAGTTGGCCATTCTTATGACCATGGCTTATGGCATGCCCATCACCCATCATGAGATCGCCACCGAGGGTATTTCCAATATCGAGCCCATGGATATCGAACTGGCGCGGGAATTGGGCTGCCGGATTAAACTTCTGGCTATCAGCCGCAATCACGGCGATCATGTCGAGGCACGGGTCCATCCGACCATGGTCCCGCAGAACCATCTGTTGGCCTCAATCAATGGCGCCTACAATGCGATTCATTTTCAGGGCGATACCGTGGGCAATGTGCTCCTCTACGGTCAGGGCGCAGGCATGATCCCGACCGGCAGCGCGGTCGCCGCCGACGTGGTTGATATCGCCCGTGATATTCAGAGCGGCTCCATTGGCCGGGTACCTTCGCTTTCCTACCTGCCCTCGGAGATGCGGCCTCGTCGAATCACGCCCATGGACGAACTCTACGGGCCCTACTATTTTCGTCTCACCGTGCTTGACCAGCCGGGGGTGCTGTCCACCGTGGCCGGTATTCTTAGTAAGTACGAGATCAGTATTGAATCGGTCATCCAGAAAGGGCGGAAAAAGATTGGGGCGGTGCCGCTGGTGATCGTCACTCACCGTGCCAAGGAGTCGGCGGTGCGCGGTGCCCTGGAGGAGATCAGCGGGCTTGAGAGCGTCACCGCACCGGTGGTCAAAATCCGCATTCTGGAAGAGGAGGAGTAATCCTTAAGGGGATTGCAGACTTTTTTATGAAATATATTCTACTGATCGGCGACGGCATGGGCGATGTCCCGGTACCGGCGCTGAACAATCAAACCCCACTTGAGGCGGCTGTCACGCCCACTATGGATCGTTTGGCCAAAGCTGCGGAAATGCTTCTGGTACGAACCGTGCCCAAAGGCTATCCTCCGGGAAGCGATGTCGCCAACCTTTCCTTGATGGGGTATGAGCCGGAACGCTATTACACCGGCCGTGCCCCCTTGGAGGCGGCCAGCCTGGGTGTTGAGCTGGGAGCCGATGAAATCGCCTTTCGCTGCAACCTGGTCCATGTGGAAGAGCCAGGGGATGGGCGTATGCTTATGATCGATTACAGCAGCGGTCATATCACCACCGAGGAGAGCAGGCAGCTCATTGCGGCCCTCCAGGCGGAATGCGGCAGCGAGCAACTGACCCTCTATCCCGGAATCAGTTACCGTCACCTCCTTGTTTTTCGTGGTGATTTGCCCGAGGGGTTTACAACGGTTCCGCCGCACGATTACTCTGACCAGGATGTCGCCAAGTATTATCGGGAATACGAAAAGCTCGCCTCGCTGCAGACCATTATGGAAAAGGCCCAGTCCATCCTTGCTAACCATCCGGTCAATCTGGAACGGGAGCGACAGGGCAAGCGGACTGCAAATGCCATCTGGCTCTGGGGTGAGGGCAAGCGGCCGGCCATGCAAACCTTAGAAACCCGGTTCGGCATTCGTGGTGGCCTGATCTCAGCGGTCGATCTGCTTAAAGGGCTTGGTGTACTTGGTGGTTTGCAGGTGATCGATGTTCCCGGAGCCACTGGGTATCTCGACACCAACTACGCTGGTAAGGCCCAGGCCGCACTCGATGTTTTGGCCAAAGATGATTTTGTGCTCGTTCATGTGGAGGCACCGGATGAGACCGGACACCAGGGGCTGGCCAAGGAAAAAGTGCAGGCGGTGGCTGATTTTGATGCCCAAATAGTCACCCCGATCGTGGAGGAAATGGAACGCCGCGGCGAGGCGTTTCGTGTAGCGGTGACCATGGATCACTACACGCCGATCCATCGCCGCACCCACGAAGACTGGCCCGTTCCCTTGTTTATCTATGATTCTCGAGGCGTGGTTACACCCTCTGGACGGACGTACAGCGAGGCCAATGTCCTGGCTGCGGTTAAGGAAAACGGTCTTGAATTGGATTCGGGTGCGCAGTTTTTCCGCCGCTTTGTTGAGCAGGAGCAGGGGGCATGAGTAAAATCAACGTCAATCTGACCGAGCCGGTGTTCACCACCACCTATAGGGTGATCTACGGCGATACCGATGCCGCAGGTGTGGTCTACAATGCCAACTACCTCCGCTACTTCGAAATCGGTCGTACTGAAATGATGCGTACCTGGGCGTTGCCGTATAGTGCCATTGAGGCGTTGGGCTGCATTCTGCCGGTCACTGAGTCTTACCTCCGCTTTAAGGCTCCGGCTGCTTACGACGACCTCATTACCATTGCCACTTCCTTGGTCGAGGTGAGTAAGCTTACCTGCCGCTTTCACTACGCCATCACCTGTGAGCAGGGGAAGGGGAAACCGACGCTTCTGGTTAAAGGCTTTACCGCGCATGCCTGCGTTAACCGACAGGGGAAATTAACCCCCTTTCCGCAGCCGGTGCTGGAGAAGATCGAGGCTATATTGGAAAAAGGGAAGAGGACTTAATTAAAAGGTTGACATAATTTTTAATTTTAGTATAATATGTGAATTGGAACGCGGGGTGGAGCAGTCTGGTAGCTCGTCGGGCTCATAACCCGAAGGTCATAGGTTCAAATCCTGTCCCCGCTACCACAAATATTCAAGGGCTTAGATCAATTCGATCTAAGCCCTTTTTTTTATTGCCAGCAAACGCGGCTTAGGTCCTGCTTTCCTATCCAAGTAGTCTCATTCAACCGTTCGGGCCAAATGTGAAAACCATATGTAATGGGTTTTCTTTGGTGCTTCTCCGCTCGACTCCAGCCTTTGCCGTCCACGCCCACCCGGATTTTGACCATTCCCTGGAAAACTAGCGTTCATCTCCTTGTGATGACGTCGTAAATTTTTTTCTACTGTGTTGTAGCGTTTTTTCCGACGCTCGACATGCTGTATGGATGCCGTTGCGCCGGAAAAACGCTACGCCTTATCTCTCTCTGTTGTTGCTGCGCCATTTTTTGAAGTGGGATGGACTTTTTATAAATCCATCATGATTTACCTGCCCTTGCGCGTAGCGTTAATCGTTTGATACCTCGCACCATTCCGGACAGTCAACCCCAAGTGTGCAGCAACTGCAAGCTGGGGTGAGATGTTTAGCGTCAACAGGCCCTTTACCCTTTCCGGCCATTACCGGCGCTGCCAATAGCATGAAAATTCCTGCAACCAAAATCGACTTTCCAAGTTTTTTCCAAGTAGACATACCGTTTTTCTCCTTTTGACTCTCAGGACAGGTGGAGCAGGTTATCTGCTCACAAAATGACCTGTTCTGTAGTGAAAACGAAGAAGGGTGAGATTGGTTACAAAAAAAAATCGCATTTTTCTGCCGTCCGCGCAAACCCTGTGGGTAGGGTACCCAAGATTGCTGCTCCAGCGGCATGCAATGACCCGATGGGAGATGATTTTTTAGGGGTGGCGAATATTGACAGGGTTGGCGGAGGTCTTATTTTTCAAACATGTTTTGGGGGATTATACTCAAGCATCGATGAATATTCCCGCCACCGGAGCGTGGCTTTTTGAAAACGACTCAGGAGAAAAAATATGTTCACCTGTACAAAGTGTGGAAGTACCGCCACTGACGCCAGCAGGCTTTGTAACCCTGATTTTGAGATGGTCCCAAAGAAATTCTGCGGCACCTCGGCCATGGAAGTCTGTGAAGGGCAGAAGGGCGAAATGAAATTTACCTGCGATGCCTGTGGTAGCATGTCTGCCCAGCCCGACAACCTGTGCAGTCCAAGTAAGCTTCGTTAACCTGTCATTTCAAGGGCCTGATGACCATTGGTTGTCAGGCCTTTTTCTATGTGCCTTATTTTTCAATGATCCCGTTCCCTGTTTAGATCCGGTTCTCTGGGAGTGCTATCGTCGCGTTGGCTGAGCCTGGCTGCCCAGGTGCCTGTGGCATTTGAGCGACACCGCCCCTGTCGCTTCCGATCCATACTGCGCAGAACGCTTGAGTGCAGAGTTTTTCCGGATTAGTCCCAAACTTCGCAACGTCTTGTTTGCTCGATATATTATTCGTCGTGCGGCTTCTCCTGTCCGGCAGAAGGATTGGCATGTGGAATGCTACTGAATCGCATCAATGAGCCACAACCTCGCGTACTGTCATGGCGACCGGTTTGTTCGCCTGGCGGAGCATCGACTGACAAAAGGAGAAGAAATGAAACATGTGTGTATAATTGGGTGTTTGGTGATATTGTTGTTAACCTCTTCCTGCGCGAACAAAGGTCAGACCGGTGCCTTGGGTGGTGCGGCAGCAGGCGGTCTTCTTGGGCAGGCAATAGGCCATAGTACCGGTGCAACCCTGATAGGTGTCGCGCTTGGTGGTATGCTTGGCTATATCGTCGGTAACGAAATGGATAAATATGATCGCGAGCGGCTGACTCATGTCTATGAGAGCGGCAACTCCAACCGTCGTTCCTCCTGGGTGAATCCGGATACTGGCAACCGTTACTCTGTAACCCCGCAACCGGCCTATCGCGCGTCCGGCAATCAGGTTTGCCGCAGAGCGGAGATCCAGGCAGTCATCGACGGTAAACCGCAGCGCACCAGCAGCACCGCCTGTCGCAACAGCTACGGCGAATGGGAGTTGCAGAGCTGATCACAGGCTACGCGGAGCAATTTTTTGCATGAAAAAGGCCCTTCGAAACAGTTCGAAGGGCCTTTTCTCTTTTGGAGAGGTCGCTTCCGAGCTGCATGCGGTTATGGCAGCTCGTTTTGTCAGTTGGTAGTTACCGCGAAAACACCTTGACCGGGCCATTAAGCCGGTGGAGAGTCTGTGGGAGTCTGCTTGGCATGTCGAATTCACGGCACCACAGGCGGAGTGGATTGTGCAGGGCGAGGCGGCTGGTTTCGTAATGTTTCATAAGGGGTATCCTGTTTCTTGTTGTTTTGCTCTGTTTCTGTGGGGCGACTGTAGATTTTAGGATTATTTTCTTAACTGGCTGATTGGTCGTGTTTTTTAAGGTTGGCAAGCTTGTTGCAACTGTAGTGCTCAAGAGAGAGGTGCCTCTTGATGGTTGTGAGCTATCGTGAGCCTAAGGAAACATTCGGGGTGGGGAGCTTGTGCCCTTTCCCGGTTAACCAGTCGCAGAATTCTTGTCTATTCCCAAGGAGGAGCATATGTCAGTCGTCACGCTTTTTAACGGCAGTTTCTGTCTCAGTGATCAGTTTGTGGAGATGTTGCAGGCGAAGATCGGCTACAGCGTCATTACTGATACGGATATTGTGGCCAAGGCCGCGGGGATGTCGGCTATCAGTCCACGGAAGATCGAGAATATCCTCAATAACAAACCCTCAATTTTCAACAACATCACCCATGAAAAAGAACGGGGTATCTCCTGGTTGAAGCTGGCCATGGCGGAGACGCTGCTTGAGACCGACAGAACCCTGATTTACGGATTTACCGGCCATCTGGTCCCGGACGAAATTACCCATGTGTTGCGGGTTTGTCTGATTGCTGATCAGGCGTTTCGAATTCTTCAGGCCGGCAAGGAAAACGAGGTAGGAGAAAAGGAGGCGATAAGTCTGATTCGCAAGCAGGATAAGGAAAAGGCGGCCTGGACCGACACCCTGTTTGGCCAGCCCGATCCCTGGAGTGCATCGCTCTACGATTTGGTGATCCCGGTGGATAAAACTAAGCTTGAAGAGGCGGTTGAGTTGGTGGTGGAAAATCTGCGCAGTGAGGTTATTCAGCCGACGAAAACCTCGAAAAAGGCAGAGCGTGACTTCCTTTTAGCGGCTCAAGTCGAGGTCGCCTTAACTAGAGAGGGCCATTTTGTCAGTGTTTCCGCCCGGGATGGTGGCGTAACTCTGACTATCCATCAGAACGTGCTGCTGCTGAGCCGCCTGGAGGATGAACTGAAGTCTATTGCTGGTTCGATTGACGGGGTTACCTCGATTGAAACCCGTCTGGGGAAAGGATTTCACAAGACCGATATTTACCGCCGATATGATTTTGAAACACCAAAACTGCTTTTGGTAGATGACGAGCGCGAGTTCGTGCAGACGCTTTCCGAGCGGTTGTCCATGCGTGATATGGATTCTGCGGTAGTGTACGATGGCGAATCCGCTCTGAAGTTGATGGGGACCGATGATCCTGAGGTGATGATCCTTGACCTGAAAATGCCCGGCATCGATGGCTTTGAGGTCCTGCGTAAGACCAAAGAAACCCGTCCCAATGTGGAGGTGGTTATCCTGACCGGGCATGGTTCGGAAGAAGACAAAGTTACCTGTATGCAGCTCGGGGCTTTTGCCTATTTGCAGAAGCCAGTTGATATTGAGGAGTTGAGTGTTACCCTCAAGCAGGCTTATGTCAAAGTGCAAAATAGGAAGCAGGCATAAGCTCATGATCGTTTATTGGGGATCAGGGAGGGCGTGATGACGCTGTTTGATCGGTTGCTGCCAGATTTCTGGCAGAGCGAGAATGAATCCGGGATGTATAAACAGCTGTTTAACTACCGGCGGTTATGGAAAGAAGCAGCCTTGATTTTGGTGATCATTGTTTTTCTGCCGCTAGCCCTGCTCACCGGATATGAGTACAAGGTGACCAAAGCCACCTTTGAAGCAGAGGCTCTGGCTCGCTCTGCCCGATTCGTTGCTAAAACCAGGCGAACGGAATCATTTCTCCTTTCCAAGAAACGTTTTGCCCTGGAGTTTATCATCAATGACAACTCCTTTGAGCACCTGTTGCAGCCAGGGCGCATGGCCTCGTTGCTTGATAATCTCAATAGAGGGTTGGGGTTGTTTCTCGATCTTGGGGTGATCGACGCGCAGGGGCGGCAACGGGCATATTCCGGCCCTTACCACCTGGAAAATGCCGACTATTCGGGGCAGCCTTGGTTCAAGGAAATCCAGAATCGGGGTATCTTTATCAGCGACGTGTTCATGGGGTTGAGGAAATTGCCCCATATTATCATCGCAGTGAAAAAGACTACGGCCGACGGTTCGTTTTATGTATTGCGCACTGCGGTCAGTATCGAGCGGTTGAGCGAAATACTTTCCATCGAGTTGACCGGTGAGGTGGGGGATGCGTTTCTGATCAACCATCAAGGAGTATTGCAGACCCCGTCCAGATATTTTGGTGAGATACTTGGTCGGATGCCGATTACGGTTCCTGAGTTTTCCGAGCATACCGAGGGGTATCAACTCGGTGACATTACCCCCGGGTTGCGTTCTTCGCTGGTCGGTAATGAAAAGGGGCTGGCTGAGGCGATCGACCGAGGGCCGCTCGTGGTTAATTATGCGTATGTGGAAAATTCGCCTTTTATTCTGATGTTGGTCAGTCCGAAAAATGATCTCATGGCCCAGTGGCACCAGATCAAGGTGAAAATTATGTTTTTCTTGGCGTGCACGGTGGCGACTATTCTCCTGGTGTTGCTGTGCGTGGTGACCTATCTGGTCAACGCTATTTATATGGCGGATCAAAAACGGGTGATGACCCTGCATGAGATCGAATACTCGGAAAAAATGGCCAGCATTGGGCGGCTGGCTGCCGGTATTGCCCATGAAATCAATAATCCTCTGGCGATTATCAATGAGAAGGCCGGGTTGGTCCAAGATCTGTTCATGATCAAGGAACAGTATAAAGAAGACTCTAAGCTGTTGGGGTTGATTGCCTCTATCGTTTCCTCGGTGGAACGTTGTTCGGTGATCACTCGCAGGTTACTCAGCTTTGCGCGCCAGTCGGATGCCAATGTCACTCGGATCAATGTGAAGAAAATCGTGACCGAAGTGCTGAGTTTTCTCGGCAAGGAGCCCGAGTATCGATCCATTACCATCAGTCTCGACATTGAAGACGGAATCGATGACATTGTGACC
Source organism: Desulfobulbus sp. (assembly GCA_028684915.1). Next base: position 7,737 of record JAQUEZ010000039.1, on the reverse strand, counting down.
GATAAAGGGAAGTTGCAGCAGGTCTTGTTGAATATTATAAAAAATGCCTTTGCGGCGGTTGAGGATGGCGGGCATCTCTGGATACGTGGTCGTAAAAGTAGCGCTGGGGTCGAGTTATCCATTCAGGATGATGGTTGCGGTATTCCCCAGGAAGATCTCGCTAAGATATTTGAACCCTTTTTTACCACTAAGGGGGGGCGCGGGGGTACCGGGCTGGGGCTTTCAATCACCTACGGCTTGATTGCCGAGATGGGGGGGAATGTTCGCGTAACCAGTGAGAAGGATAAGGGTACCTGTTTTATAATTTCCCTGCCGCTGACCAGGGCGAGCAATAAGGAGTAGGCTATGCATGTACTGTTAGTGGATGACGAACAGGAGTTGGTGGTGACCTTGGCTGAGCGCCTGTCGTTGCGCGAGATCGATGCCGACTGGGCTTTGTGTGGTGAAGATGCCTTGAAAATGGCGGCAGCTAAGTCCTATGATCTGGCTGTGCTGGACATGAAGATGCCGAAGATGAACGGACTGCAATTGAAAGCGGAATTGCAGAAACAGTATCCGGATATGCATTTTATCTTTCTCACTGGGCATGGCTCGGAGGAGGATTTTGAAGCCGGAGCTTCCGAGGCAGGAGAGGAATATTATCTGATCAAGCCGGTCAATATTCAGGCGTTGGTTGCGAAAATTAATGCCGCTTTTGGCGGTGGGGAGGGATGAATGGATCCTCTTGAGGGAACGCTGGACGCAGCCTGCCTAGAAGTGTTTGCAAAAATTTCTGCTGCCGTGTCCCATGACTTGAAAAATGTGCTGGCGATTGTCAACGAGAGTGCTGGTCTGTTGGATGATCTGGCTCTACGGGCAGCCAAAGGGGTTGAAATTCCGCCGGATAAACTGAACACCGCAACGGCACGCATTCTCAGGCAGGTGAAAAGAGGGGATGCGGTGTTGAAAAATCTTAATCGATTTGCCCATAGTGCCGATGTACCGCTGGCGCAGGTTAACGTTGGTGAAATGCTCTCTTTGATGGTCGATCTGGCGGGGCGGCAGGTGGCGATGAAAGAGCTGACTTTTGCTGTGATTCCGAGTGAGACGGTTGTCATCACCTGTGCGGTCTATCTGGAGTCGCTTGTCTATTTACTCTTGAGGCGGGTTATCGATACCCTGCCGCGTAAGGAGATGGTTGAAATTGCGGTTGCGGGGAGCGGCGATATGGTTATGATCAGCCTGGTGAACGGTGCTGGTTTACCCTTGCTTGCGGAAGACGTCTTCTGCGGCGGGCATGAACAGTCGCTGGTGCAGTGGTTGCAGGCCGAGGTCTCGATTTTGCCGGGGAAAGTGATGTTGGCGCTACCGCTGAAAATCACTCGGTGACGACTGGAAGAGGAAGACGATAAATGGTAAAGATGGCCGTAAAGGAGGATGCATGAACGAGCGGGTATTGTTGATTGACGATGAACAGGATTTTATGGATGTGCTTTCCGAGCGCATGCGTGATCGGGGGATGGCGGTATCAACAACAACCTCGCCGCTTAAAGCTATGGAGCTGGCTGAAGAGGGGGGCTATGATGCGGTCATTCTTGATTTGATGATGCCGGAGATGGATGGGCTGGAAGCGTTAGCCCGCTTGCGGGAAAAAAATCCCGATTTACAGATTATCCTCCTTACTGGGCATGCGACCATAGAGAAGGGGATTGAGGCTATGAAGCTCGGTGCCATGGATTTTCTTGAAAAGCCTATTGATATTCAAATGCTGAATGAGAAGATCCAGGAAGCCAAGGCGCATAAGATGGTGTTGGTCGAAAAGCGTACCGAAGAGGCAATCAAAAATATAATCGGCTGCAAGGGGTGGTGAGCTGATTATAGCAATAAATTGACTTTTGCTAGACTCGTAAAAAAATCAGGATCCGAGAAATTACGTGCCGTCAAAGCGTATGTTACGAGTACCGGGCCAGTGTTATCGAGGTTTTTTACGAGAGCAGCCCGCTTGATTTTTTTCAAAGTGAAGAACGTCCCAGGGCGAACGAAGAGATTCCTCTTTTGTGGTCGAAATGACACCGGGGGGGGGTATTCTTATGGTGTCACAGCCTTGATATCATCCCGAACGAACGTGAGGGCTCTGGTAGTTTGTGCCTCCCTTTGCATGACACCTGGTGGTGTAACGCTTTTTCATGGAATTCTCTCCCTCACTGGTTTCATTTCGAACGAATGTGAGGAATTTTTTCTAAAGATCCTTGCCTGAAGCTCATTTCATCGCTAGGTTAATTAAATAACCGTTTTTAAAAGCCGTTGCTCGGGCGCAAGAAAGAATAGGGCGGTCGTTTTGCGGCGTAGCTGTGCAGGAGGCGTCTATGGAAAAGAAAGGATGGGGTGATGTTTCAACGCTTGCAGGGTTGGAAATGGATTGGGATTATTGCCCGGACTGCCGCGATGGAAAGCGCCTCCATAAACGTATCTCCCAGCAAGATGTTTTGCATCTCTTTGGAAGTGCTCAAATTGAAGTGAAGATGGCTAGTGCCAATGCCACCTTTGACGCTACTTTGCGTGATCTGAGCGAGGGCGGTATGGGGGTGAAGCTGGGTAACCGATTGGATGAATTTCAGAATTTGAAGGTGGGATTGGTTCTGGGGCAGGAAAAAATTATTGCCAGTGCCCAAGTGCGCCACGTGCGCTACGCAAACAATGGGTACACTGCGGGCTTGCAGTTTATTAATCTTGAACCTTCCATCCGTAAATTTATTGCCAGTATGTATACTTCCAAGGTGCTTCGCCACGGGTTCTGATTTTTTTTTCTTTTAATCTATCCTCCTCTGGCTCGTCTTTCGACGGGCCATTTTTTTGCCCACTTTTTGGGGCAACTCTCTTAGCCTGCGATTCGCAGGCTTTGCTCTGCCGCGTACGAAAGCAGGCTGACTGCAGCGGGGGTTTGAGTGTCATCGCTCGAAGTTGATGACGTCGTCAGAACTTCGATCTCCTGCATCGCAGTGTTTATCCCGACACTCGACGTGCCAGATGTATGCCTTCGCGCCGGAAAAAACACTGTTGCTTGTATATCTGTGTTTTTACTTAGCCATCTCTTAGAGTGTGATGGATTTTTTACGAGTCCATAAAATGTAGGAAGCAAACAAGCCACATCGGCCTAGTCCCTCTGGACCCATGGCTGTTTTTCCCGGTGTTTTATCGGGGAAAGCTGGCATGAGTCTTTTTTTTTGTCCTCCGCTGTCGCGGTTGTAGTGTACTCACTGCGTATCGAAATGGAACAATAAGAAACCTTAAGTGTTTCATGCGTGTGTTTCTTATTGTTTCGTATCAGTGTTTTGCAATCTCCTTTGGCTGTTCGATATCCCTAATACCCCAGAATTATACGGATAAATTAGATGTTCGCAACTGGCCTCTCCCTTGCAATATTAGGGTAATTGTTCTGAATAGGTATTCATCGATCAGTAAATTAATGGTCGTAACTAGCTGATACTAAATCAAGATACAAGTATGCCCAGGAGAAGATATGGAAAAAGAAATGGAGGCCAAGGTGTTGCTGGTCGATGACGAGCAGGATTTTTTGGAAACACTTTCCAGCCGTCTTGAGATGCGCGGACTCAAGGTGAGCGCCGTCACCAGTGGCGAACAGGCAATCGTTGAGGCAAAAGAGCAGGATTACGATGCCATTGTGGTCGACCTTGCCATGCCGGGAATCAATGGATTGGAGACCCTGAAACGGATCAAGGCCGATAATCCCAATGCCGAGATCATCATGCTCACCGGCCATGCTTCGGTGCAAAGCGGTGTTGAGGCGATGAAGCTCGGGGCGGGTGATTTTTTGCAGAAACCGGTGGAGCTCTCTGAGTTGCTGAGCAAGATCGGCGAGGCCAAGCATAAAAAGATGTTGGTCCTGCAGGAAAAGTCCCAGGAAGAGTTGCGTAAGATCATCAAGAGCAAAAGCTGGTAAACAGCCGTAACCATCAGAAAGGAGAGAGGCATGACAACCGCAATGCCCACCGTAAAAGAGCTTGTTGTTCCCCTGGAACAGTTTCCCCATCTGAGCAGTGAAGAGTCGGTGCACGAGGCCGTGGGCCAGCTTTTTTCCCACACCGCCAACGGTTCCGGGAAGCTGATGTTTGATGAGTTGATTGTGACCAATGCCGAGGACCAATATGTGGGACGTCTTACCATACAAGGCATTCTCACCTGTTTTTTTCCGACCCTGTTCAATGGCCAGCAGAAACAGGTGTTTGCCGGTAAGAACGAAAAATATACCAATTTAGCCATCCTCATGGAGGACAGCTTTCAGGTCGAGTGTCGGCGACAGGGTGCTCTGCCGGTTAGCCTGTTCATGGTTCCCCCGCATAAATCGATCAAGGCCGACATGCATCCGTTGCATGCCGCAGAGATCATGATGGAGGAAAACGAAACCTGTCTGCCCGTGGTGGAGGATCAGGCCTTGATTGGCGTGGTTCGCCTCATCGACATCTTTCGGTCTCTGGCCGGCAGCTGCTCGCTGTAGTCCCTTTACCTTTTCCCACAAATACAAGGAACGAACATGTCTGGTGCAATTGTAAAAGAACTTCCCGAGGCAAAAACGCCTTTTGACTGGAAGAGACTGGGGTTTATCCTTTTGGGGCTCTCCCTTTTCTTCATCATTTACTACTGTCCTGCCTGGCCGGATGCCGTTGATCCTAAGGGCGAGCATTTTGTCCTCACCACGCAGGCCAAGGGAGCCCTTGCAGTTTTTGCCGTGGCCGCTACCTGGTGGATTTTTGAGGTGGTGCCAATCGGCGTCACCAGTCTGTTGATCGGTGCTCTTCAGGCCCTGTTTCTCATCCGCAAGCCGGCAGTGGCCTTCAAGGATTTCATGGATCCTTCGGTCCTGTTCATCTTCGGCTCGGTGGTTATCGGCATGGTTTTCACCAAAACCGGCCTCACTCGCCGCATTGCTTACAAGATGCTCTCGATTATCGGCGAGAGAACCTCGATGATCATGCTCGGTTGTTTCGTTATGACCGCATTGCTCACCCATGTTATGGCCCATACTGCGGTGGCGGCCACTATGTTTCCCTTGTTGATGGCTATTTACGCCATGTACACAACGGAAACCAAGCCGACCAACTTCGGTAAATGCCTCTTTATAGGTATGGCCTACGTGGCCGGTGCCGGATCGATCATCACCTTGCTCGGTGCTGCCCGCGGTGCCGTGGCCCTGTCTTTCTACAAAGACATGATGCATGTGGATATTAGCTTCGGTACCTTGAGTTACTATATGTTTCCCGTGGGTTGGTTGATGGTCTTCCTTCTTTGGGGTTTCTTCATGCTCTTTTGTAAACCGGAAAAGGACCGCATCCCCGGCCTGAAAGAGAAGGCCACACGCATGTATAGGGAACTCGGTGGTATCACCCGTAAGGAACTCCTGGCAGCAGCCATCATTCTTGGTGCCGTTGCTCTGATCGCGATGAAAAATTTTCTGCCTGCCCTTAAAGGGTTGGACAAAACCGGTATTCTGCTTTGCTCAACCATCCTTTTCTTTGTCTGTAATATTCTCAGTCTGGACGATCTGGAAGACATTCCCTGGAACATTATTCTCCTCTTTGCCGGTGCAATGTCGATCGGTTTCTGTCTCTGGGAGACCGGAGCAGCCAAATGGCTTGCAGTTAACTGGCTGGTTTTGTTTCAGAAAGCACCTGCGATCATCTTTATTCTCGGCATGGCCTTCTTCGTCCTCGTCATGACCAACTTCATTATGAACGTGGCCGCGATCGCCATCTCCCTGCCGGTGGCCCTGGTTATCGCCCCGTATCTGGGCGTGGCAGGAGAGGTCATTCTCTTTTCCTCCCTGGTGGTGGCCGGTATGCCGTTCATCCTCTTAATCGGCGCTGCACCCAATGCCATTGCCTACAACTCCAAACAGTTCACCACCGGTGAGTTTTTGAAGTTTGGTGTTATGGCAAGCGTGCTGCTCATGGTGGTGTTGTGGGTCTTTGTTGCCTTCATCTGGCCGATGATGGGTATGCAGGTGTTTCTGCCGGCGCAGTAATCCTTGATGGCGTCGAAAAAACACGACTCCTTGTATATCTGTGTTTTGACTTAGCCATCTCTTAGAGTGTTTGCGCATAGGCGCACAATGGATACATTTCCCCTGGGTCACGCGGCCTAGGGGATTTTTTTTGGGGGAAACAAGGGGCCAACCATGGCGAAACCCCGCTGACGGCGGTATACCGGGCAATGTTGTTTTTAGTCGATCACGCCCGCGCCGTGACCGAAGAATTCTTCATTTTTCTTGGAGGCGTTTTTCGTTTGGACGATGTCTACTCTACTTGTTATTGTCTTTATCTTCGCTTACCTGGCGATCGCCATGGAGCATCCCCTGCAGGTGAATAAATCGGCCACCGCTTTGGTGGCATCTGGGCTGCTTTGGACCATCTATGCCCTCAGCGTGCCTGATGCCCAGACTGCGGTGCATAATCTGCACGAATCTCTGGCAGAAACCTCCCAGATCGTCTTTTTCCTCATGGGGGCCATGACCATTGTTGAGGTGATCGATGCCCACGACGGTTTTTCGGTGATCACAAACCGGATCACCACCACCCGGATCAGTTCGCTGCTGTGGTTAATCGGGTTCGTGACTTTTTTCCTCAGCTCGATTCTTGATAATCTGACCACGACCATTGTCATGATTTCTTTGCTGAAAAAGTTACTCAGCCAACGTGATGATCGCCTACTTTTCGCCGGAATTGTCATTATTGCCGCCAATGCAGGTGGCGCCTGGACCCCTATCGGCGATGTCACCACCACTATGCTCTGGATTGGGGGGCAGATCACCACCACCCATATCGTAGGGGCGATTCTTCTCCCGTCCCTGGTCTGTATGGTCGTGCCTCTCTCCTTAACCGCCTTTTCCCTGCGTGGACGGATTGTGACCATGCCGGTGACTCAAGGGAAATTGAATGCAAGCCGAACCACCACCCCGACGGGGCGGATCGTCATGTTTTGCCTGGGAATCGGTACTTTGGTGATGGTGCCGGTCTTTAAAGCGGTGACCCAGTTGCCGCCGTTCATGGGGATTTTATTCGGGCTGGGTATTCTTTGGATGGTTGGCGAGATCCTCCATCGCAACATGGTCGATGAGGAGTTCAAGGAACAGTTGAGTCTGGTTGCAGCTCTCAAACGAATTGATTTGAGTTGTATCACCTTTTTTGTCGGTATCCTTCTCGCGGTCTCAGTGCTTGAACATACCCATATCCTGGCCCAACTGGCTACCTGGCTGGAGCGAACCGTCGGTCGAGAGGATTGCATCGTCACCCTGATCGGTCTGGCAAGTTCGGTGGTCGACAACGTCCCGCTGGTGGCTGCGTCCATGGGCATGTATGACATGGCCTCTCATCCGGTGGACAGTTTTCTTTGGGAGTTTTTGGCCTACTGTGCCGGTACCGGCGGTTCTATCCTTGTTATTGGCTCTGCCGCAGGTGTTGCCGCCATGGGGCTGGAGAAAATAGAATTTATCTGGTATGCCCGCAGGATCGGATTTCTCGCCGTAATTGGATATTTTTCAGGAATTTTTGTGTATATTGTGCAATATAGGTTCTTTCACTGAACTGGAGTGCAGGGCCGGATAGAGACAAAGAACCGAGGGTCGGTAAACCATGAACGACGAATTTTTCAGCCGTTTTCCCGAGGTGGCAGTGAGCAGCGTGCTCGATGCCATCCCGCATGCGATTGCCGTGGTGGATCGGGAGCTGCGGGTGGTAGCCATCA
>JAQUEZ010000216.1 GCA_028684915.1 Desulfobulbus sp. | reverse complement strand
CCGACTGCAGTTCACGGCGAACTCGTTCGTTGCGCTGGACCTTGTCCACCAGCACCTCAGCGGCTTCAGGATATTTATAGAGGTGGGTGGCCACTGCATCCTTGACCGCATTGACGATCCCGGTGCGAATGTCGGTGTTGCCGAGCTTGTTCTTGGTCTGCGATTCAAAGACTGGTTCCTGCACTTTGACCGCAAGGATACCGACTATGCCGTCACGAACATCCTGGCCGTTGAATTTCTTGCCGGTGAAATCATTGACACCCTTGAGGATGCCCTCGCGAAACGCGGAGAGATGGGTGCCACCCTCGCTGGTATAGGTGCCGTTGACAAAGGAAAAGTAGGATTCTCCGTAATCATCGGTATGGGTGAAGGCAAATTCGACCGATTTATCGACAAAATGGACCGGCGGATACATGGATTCACTGCTGACTTCGCGATCAAGCAGGTCAAGCAGGCCGTTTTTCGAGAGAAAGAGTTGGCCGTCGAGGTAAAGATTCAACCCCGCGTTGAGATAGGCGTAGCGCCAGAGCCGTTGATCCACATATGCGGGATCAAAACGGTATCCGGGGAAACTCGCGGCATCAGGAATAAATTCTACCAGGGTGCCGTTCTTTTCCTTGGTTTGGCCTTCCTCCTCATGGGTGAGCACGCCCTGGGCAAAGGTGGCGCTTTTGAACTGGCCCTCGCGAAAGGCAGTGACCGTAAACTGGGAGGAGAGGGCGTTGACCGCCTTGGTCCCCACACCGTTGAGGCCGACCGAGAATTGAAACACCTCGGTATTGTATTTGGCACCGGTGTTGATCACGGAGACACACTCCACCACCTTGCCCAAAGGGATGCCGCGGCCGTAGTCACGGACCCGACAGAGGCCGTCTTCGGCTATATGAATATCGACCCGTTTGCCGTGGCCCATGATGAATTCATCCACCGCGTTATCCAGGATTTCCTTGAGCAGGATATAAATCCCATCGTCTGGATGCGAGCCGTCACCGAGACGGCCGATGTACATACCAGGCCGTTTGCGGATGTGTTCCAGCGAACTCAGGGTTTTGATCTTGGATTCGTCGTACTGGTGTTCTGTCATAAGAGGGAAGGCGTTAAGGGATATAGGTTGCTAGGTTAGTAGCAGTTTCTGCTTGAAAGGTAAATGTATCTTTTAAATTGAGATTGCTGGAGAGTTCTCTGGTCGTTTGTACCACAAAAAGGAGGCTGGAACGTCCCAATTTTGTTCTCATGTTACGCGCAGGAACGATCAAAACAATCCAATCCTCCAACCCGTTCATTCCATCATGTGCACCCGTTCACAGTCCGGGCAGATCCAGGTGGGGCCGTTGCTCATGCCCCATTTATTTTCCTCAAAGCAGTCCGGGCAGATCTGAAATCCGCAGGTGCAACTCCAGCAAAAGGGCTTTTCCTCTTTGCAGCAGTGGCAGCGAAACTCTTTTTTGCGTCGACGCGCATATTTTGGCCGGGTTTGGTTGGTGTCCATCAATTGTTCTCCTTAGTGGGTCGCAATTCTTTTTCCAGCCAGTCCAAAGACGAAATACTTCCGTCCACCACTGGAGAGGCCAGAATTTCGGGCACTTCATAGGGATGCATGGCCCGGATCACCTTGCACAGTTCCGGAAAAAGGTCGCGGCGCGATTTAATGGTACAGACTATCTCGCCGTTTTGCTCAATCGTTCCCTGCCACCGATACCAGGAGGTGCAGGGGCTGATCTGGACACAGGCCGCCAATTGGGTGTCGAGCAGGTGGGCGGCTAACTGTTCCGCTTGCTGCTGATCGGGTAGGGTGGTCATAACCTGAATATAGGGTGTCATGGCGAACTCCTTGGGCAAGCTCCATTGAGAAACCAGCTCGGGCTGGAATATTTTTGCAAAGTGGACTATCTTACCAGCGCTTGTAAAAAAATCAAACCACAGCGTCTACTCTTTCGGACACCTTGAAAAATACGATTTTTCCAGATGGCCTTCAACTCAAACAGGTGATTTTATGCTTTTCGCGGTCGATGTCGGCAACTCCCACACTGTGAGTGGTATATTTGAAAAAGGCCAGCTGATAGGGAGTTGGCGATTGCAGTCGCGCCAGGATCGGACTGCAGATGAGTTGGCCATACGCTACCACGGCCTGTTTCAGATGGTTGGCGTCAATCCGGGCCGCATCACCGGTTTTATCATTTCTTCCGTGGTTCCGACTCTGGAATCCAGCTGGCTTCAGTTTGCCCGCAGCTATCTGACCAAGCTGCGCCAGCCACCTCTGGCAGTGACCAATACCTTGAAACTGGGGATGGAGGTGGCCACGGAGAATCCGGCCGAAGTGGGGGCGGATCGCATCGTCAACGCGGTTGCCGCCTGGGAACGTTTTCATACCCCGCTGATCGTGATCGATTTCGGCACCGCCATTACTTTTGACTGCGTCAACGGCGAGCCCGCCTATGTCGGCGGCACCATTCACCCCGGTATCGGGATTTCTCTGGATGCGCTCGCCTCTCGCACCGCCAAGTTGCCGCGGCTGGATATTGATGTTACCCCGGACCATCCCATTGGCACCACTACGGTTAAGGCGATTCATTCCGGCGCCTTGTACGGTTTCGGCGGCCTGGTTGATCGCATGGTTGAGGTGTTGAGCAAACAGCTGACTCCCAACCAGGAGCGGGCTAGAACCATTGCCACTGGTGGCATGGCCAGTCTGATCAAACCTTACACCAAGACCATCGACGAGATCGATCAGCAACTGACCCTGACCGGCCTGCAGCTGATTTACCGCCTCAACTGCAAGGGGAAAGATGCCTGAGCAACTGATCCGTCCGCCCTGGCTTCGACGCGGCGATACCATTGGTCTGTTCTGTCCGGCTGGCCCGGTCCGCGATCCTGCCCGGTTGCAGGCTGGTATCAAACGGATGCAGGATCTGGGGTTTGAAACCAAAATCTGCGGATCGGTGGGGCCAATGGAGGGGTACCTGGCTGCTGGTGATAGTCAGCGTGCCGCCAACCTGCATGCGCTGTGGAGCGATGAAACTGTGAAGGCCATCCTTGCCGTTCGCGGTGGTTTCGGCTGCCTGCGCATGGTGGAACTCCTTGATTGGGATCTTTTTCGTCGTCAACCCAAATGGCTGGTCGGTTTCAGCGATGTCACCGTTCTCCTTCAGGGATTGTACCAACGTTCTCAACTGGTGTCGATCCATGGGCCGGTGGCCAGTACGCTCACACGCAGCGACGAGGCCAGCCTCCATTCGCTTTTTTCCTTGTTAACCGGCGATTTTGAGGAACGGTTGCGGCCCAAGAGTCTGGAGGTGTTGCGCGGTGGCAACAGTCGAGGCGCATTGATCGGAGGCAATCTGACCACCTTGGTCCACCTTTTGGCCACACCCTGGGACTGCAGTTGGGAGGGGAAGATCCTGCTTTTGGAGGATACCAATGAACCGCTTTATCGACTGGACCGAATGCTGACTCAATTAGCCTTAAGCGGTAAGCTTGCACAGTTGGCCGGTATAATTTTGGGTGAATTTGATCAGGGCGAGGGAAGTTTGGCCAATTTGCGTCTGCAGGAGGCGCTCTGGTCACGGCTGATGGAGTTGGTCGGTCCAGGGTATCCGGTCTGGTCTGGTTTTCCGGTGGGCCATTGTCAGCGCAATCTGGCCCTACCTATCGGCATGGAGGTGGAGATGGATTCTGCGAGTGGGAGTCTCAACCTGATCACTGCTTCGGTAGCCTCTGTTTGAGCAATATACGGTAAGATCTGATGTTGAAACGATACGTCCTCAGCTTGCTCTGCCTACCCTTACTGTTAGCTGTTTTTTTGCTGCTGCTATCACCCTTACTTTCCCTGCGACGGAGTGTGCCTTCGCCCTATTATGAGCAGGGGGTTTGTCTTTGGGGGGCGCTTGCCCTGGTGCTGATGATTTTCATCGGCAATAAACTTTTAAAAAAAATTTGGTTCTTTCCTGGAGCGAACAAGCTCTCCTCAGAAAAACAGGTACGGGAGGTTCTTCTTGGGGTCAACACGTTGGCCTGCCCGGTAAAAGCTCTGGGTAAACGCAAAAAGATCATCCTCACCTGGCGCTCTACAGATCCCCAGTGGTGTGGGATGTTCAGTCGTTTGGGCATGGAACGGCTGTATGAACTGCATTGTCGAATTGATGCCGACAGTCGGACGGTTTATCTGGTGGATCGTATAAGGCGGGTCGACTTTCTCATCTGTCCGGATCGGGTTAAAACCGGTTTTGCCCGCATCTGTCTTCCCTTTCTCCGGGTGCGGAGCAACCGCCTGGAGACTATTGACCAGTACTCCTCCCTGCAAATGCACGACTACGATTTTTATCCTCGGGAAATTAAGGGCCCAGTCCTCGGATCCATCCTTGCCTGTGGCTGGAATGTTCGTTTTAGCCTCTTTTAGGAGCCTGTCGAAGTTGGAACATTGCCATTGGACTTGAACTTAGGCATACAAATCATGCACACTTTGCCGTAAACGGGAAAGTTTAGGGGCGGGGAAAGAAAAAAGTGCTCGAATAATGGGCCGGATTTCGGTTCGCATACAAGACCCTTTAGCTGGTTAATATTAATCATATTCATCAGCTAAGGAGCCGTTACGAAATAACATGGCCATTTATCACCATGTTGTTCCGGTTCTTTATGGCGTTCAAAACAATTTCCCGGCCATGTTATTTTTTGACAACGCCTAAGGCAACGCCGTAGCCGGGGCGAAAGACAAGCAGAATTGGATGGTCATTTTCCACCGGCAGAGCCGGTGGCTTGAATTCTGGAACCGCTCAAAGCGGTTGAAAACCTGGAGCCACCTAAAGGTGGCGACCTACTCAAACAATTTGAGCTGATCGAATCGCTTGTCTTCTTTTTCTTGGTGCTGGATATATGACCTTACAGCCTCTTCATCCTTACCAACTGTGGAAACGTAATAACCTCGTGCTCAAAAATTCAGACCAACAAAATTCTTCTTTCTACCTTGAAAGTTCCGCGCAATTTGAATTGCACTTTTGCCTTTGATAAAACCCACAATCTGGGTAACTGAGTATTTCGGTGGAATCGAAAGCAAGATGTGGACATGATCTGGCATCAGATGCCCTTCGATCACTGTGCATTCCTTCTGCTGGCCAATTCTCGGAATATTTCACCCAAATATTTCCGCAAGTCATCGGAAATCGATTTCTTGCGGCACTTCGGTATCCAAATGACGTGATACTTGCAATCTCACTTTGTGTGGCTTAGGCTTTGTTCGTCGTACATGGGGAGTCTCCTCTTCTTGAACTTTGCGCGGTTCTGATGTGCGAGACTTCCCACTTTTCCCGGAATTGTCAAACTTTGGGAGTCCACCGGCAGAGCCGGTGGTTTACCTGTTTATTAATATTTTTTCCCCGACCCTTAAATTGGTCCGCCTTACATCAAAAACACCGTGGCGAGATCTCCTGTGCCAGGTGTCACACTTTTAGCTAACATCTTAACCGGGTACCAACGACAATCGGGGTGACGTTTTGAGCACGACAGGTGCGTGCGATGAAGATACCCTCAAGAAATCGCTCACGCATTGAGGGGGAGACCAGCGGGCTGGCACATCCAACCATCCCGCTGGTTTCTGAATATATCCCTGAACACCTGGAATTAAAAATAAGGGATGGGCTGCGGCAGTCTTCTACCGGATGGCTGCCCTGCAGGATTTAAGCAATGGAGAATTTTTTTTATCGGTGATCGCGGCTGTACTTGAGGATTTTACCTTTGAAGGTGCGGCACTGGGCCTGATCGGTGGTGGGCCGGTCAAAACTTGAGGCAAAGCCCAAGTGTTCCATATTTTTTGTGAAGCGACTCTGCTGGCGTCTGCCGGGATCTATAATGATCACTTGCACCAAAGGGCTGGCGTGCAGATTTATAAAGTTGGAAAGCAAGCCAGGATGATCGGGCTCGTACAAGAGGTCGCTGCCGATAATCAGATCAAAAAGCCCCATCGTAGGGTTGGATTCGGCCCAATTACAGCGTTCGAATTGCAGTGGGGAAAGATGGTTCAACCTGGTGTTTTCCAGAAGAAATCCAGCTGCAAGGGGGTGATAGTCACTGGCTGTATGCCGAGCACCCCGTTCATTGGCAATCAGGCTCGCAATCCCCAGACCGCAGCCGACTTCCAAAATCTTGAGGCCGTCTACCTTGTAGGTGGACATAATATCAGCCAGGACGAGCCCCGAAGGCCACACGTTACCGAACAACGCCCAAGTCGCCGAAGAAATACCCATTTTTTCGGCTGCCCCATCTGGGTCATGAAATTGCTGCCGGTCCTGAAGTGAACGGATGGTATAATCGACGCCATTGACAACAATGGTTTCGAATTTGACCTGATACATGAAGCCCCCTGAATGTTCTTACCGATCGAAGTTCGGAAATGAATGTGAACATATCAGAAGGTGGGTAGACCCGAGCAGCGCCGAGAAAATCTACAGCCGAGATGGACAGATTCAAGTGGAACACGCAAGATACCGGTTTCCAGTGCAATAAGATACTGTAATTTCGTCCAGGTGATACAAACACCTCCAGATAGCAAATTTCAGGACAGAGAATACTGCGGTAAAGTCGACCAGCCTTCCACACCCGGACGGGCATCCCAACTGCTGCCCCGATCATAGCAATTTGGGGCGTATTATGACCACCGCAGAGGGGCTCTTCACTCTTCGCCACATCCTCCACACCCCATCAACAACTGCGACATAATTTTCATGGTAAAATTACAAATTTTAGTGCACCATAAAATAACAGGACTTTAAGAAAAAATACATGCCATGAAAAATCAGGAAAAAACATTCTCCCAATTAAAAAAATCCCTGGACTCCGAGTACGGCGGCTTACCCATTTTCAGCGCTGTCTCCATACGACTGCAACTGGAACTTATTAAGGATGAACCTGACCTGAAGTTGATTGAACAATTAATTATCGATGATCAATCCCTTTCAAGCAACATTCTCAAGTTATCCAACTCGTCGTTGTACTCAGGCCTGGTGCAAACCAGAACGGTGCGCAATGCAATTATCCGTTTGGGCATGGCAGAAATCATGCACGTGGTCTGCATTGATATCAACAACAATCTGTTCAGCTCGCCGGATAAGCAAATTGATGAGCTGATGAAGAAACTCTGGTCCCATTCAGTGGCCTGCGCCTATGGTGCGGCCATGCTGGCCAGCATACTTGAATGCGGGGTGGAGCGCGAGGAGGCATTTTCCGCCGGACTTTTCCATGATATCGGCAAGTTGCTCATTCTCAAAGTTATCGAGAAGAAAAAGAAATTCTACAAGGTGCTCGACATGGCCGAGGAGGATCTCCTTGAGTCGATCTCCAAACTGCATGCCAAACAAGGACAGTTACTGATGGAACGGATGAAACTGCCGGTAATGTATCCGGTCATCGCCCGTGATCATCACAGTAAACGATTTGATACTGATAATACGCTCTTGGTCATTGTTCGCGTAGCCAATTTGCTCTGTCATAAATTGGGGATAGGTATCGTCGAGGAACCGGAACTCGATATACTGGCAACAGAGGAAGTCGCAACCTTGAAGTTAAACAAACCCACCATTCTCAGAGTACAACATTTCCTCCGTCACAATCAGACTATCGCCGCACTCATCGAGGGCACTCAGCCGGAAAATGAAAACAACGCTGAGACAACGGAGAGTTGACCTCACTTTAGGAGTGCGATGGCAACTCTATCATGACAACACATCAACAGCAGATTAGGTTAAATATCATCTAGTAGCGCCAAATAGCAAAAAATCCCTCCATCAATTTCCCTCGTCGGGAAAACCGGGATTGTCATGATTGCCGACGTTGCTATAATTGATGGACTCGTAAAAAGTCCATCATACATTAAGAGAGAGCTAGGTAAAAACACAGCTATACAAAGAGTAGTGTTTTTTCCGGCTCGAAGGCAGACATAAGGTCAGACCTCCTGACCTCGGGAGATTCTCAGTGAGACCGTTATCGGGAAACAGCATGATTTCTACACAGAAAAACAACATTAATTCAACTATTTTTCTTGTCACTTTGTCTCTGTTGGGTATCAAGAATGAATCTACTGAGGCAATTCAAAAGGGCATTGTTTCGCACAAAGAAACCGCCAATCCTTAAGTTTTTCCAGGACGTTGGAGCCATTACTGATTTCAATATAAAATTGCCGAGGTCAGGAGGTCTGAAGGTATGTCGAGCGTCGGGAAAAATGCTGCGCCGCAGTAGATCGAAGTTTTGACGACGCCATCATAATCCAATCCAGAGCCTTAACTGCAGCATACGCCGAAAAACCGTGTCGGCATTTTCCCAGGCTGACCACAACAAATACTCCATACGATGCCGCCGACGATTACCTGTCCCAAGTGTGCCCATGAACAGACCAACCCGGTGGAATGTGAATCCTGCGGCCTGATTTTTCGCAAGTATGCCCAGGCCCGGGAGCGAAGCAACCAGCAAATGGCTGGCACCACTGAACCGGCAGAAAAAGATCGCAGATCTCAACCGGTACTGATCGGCCTGGGGCTTTTCCTGGTAGCCATCACTGCGGGGACCACCTTTTACCTGGCAAAGGAACCGCAGCCGCAAGCAACTTTCCCTCACCCCTCTGGGATCACGAGTGAGATCGAACAGCCAGCCACAGCGTCCATGGCTCCTGAACCCACACCTCAGGTTGTGACGCAAACCAGGCAGCAGTCGCAACCCGCTACTTACACTGCCCCAGGCAATCCGATCGAGCATGCCAAAAACGGGACCGTTGCCATTGAAACGCCCTGGGGCAAAGGCTCGGGTTTTTTCATCACCGACACCACCATTGTTACCAACAAACATGTCATCCAGCCCATCCCGGAACAGATAGAGGAGATCCGCCACAAGGTTGATACCGGTCGCCGCCTGATCGATCTGGAACAGGAAAAACTGGCCCGTTTCCGGCAGCAATTAGCGCAAATGCACGATGGGCCGAGTCGATTGCAGTTACTGATTATCATCCAGGAAATGGAGCGGCAATTGGCCGAAGTGTTACCCAAACAGGAGGAGGCTGCAAACCGGCTGCGCAAGATGGAGGCAACAACCGCTTCTTCGGACATCAAGGTCTTCCTCGCCGACGGAACCGAGTTCACCGCCAATTCCACCCAACTGAGCCCCAGCCGCGACCTGGCCCTGCTTTCGGTGTATACTTCCAAGGCGGTAGTGCTCAGCCCTGCCGCAAAAAACTCGGCTCTCAACCAAGGCGAGCGGGTCTTTACCATCGGCAATCCGGTTGGCTTGCGCAACACGGTCACCGCTGGCGTCTTTTCCGGATATCGCCAGTACAAGACAACCGGAGAGGTCATGCTTCAGACCGATGCCCCGATTAATCCCGGCAACAGCGGCGGCCCTTTGATCGACGAACAGGGCCGAGTGCACGGCATCAACACCATGATCATCCGTAACACCCAAGGGATAGGTTTTGCCATTCCCATACAGGAAGTATTCGACGAATTCTCCATAACCCCACCTCAGGGTTAGTAAGTTGATTTTTGCTGGAATCCAAGTGAACGATCTTGTTGCCACGGCACAACGAGTGGTTTGCACTGCGAACTCATCGAGCCCGTCTGAGTGTTGGTACTATGCCCGAACGCTGCACTAATCCAGACCAATTGGCCACCTGGGGCTACACCCGCGACAAAACCCATGTCCCTTTTCACCACTTGCAGACCCTCATTTTTTTAGGGCCGGGGAAAGAAAAAAGTATTCGAATAATGCGCCGGATTTCAGTTCGGATACAAGGCGCTTTAACAGGTGAATATCAAGCATATTCACCTGTTAAAGCAACGCCGTAGCCGGACCGAAAGACAAACAGAATTGGATAATTATTTTTTCCGCGACCCTTAAGCAGCAATTTCCTCGCAAACTCCTCTCTATTAGACGCCTAGGAGCCTGTCGGAGTATATTGTTTTATCGCGTTTAATATTTTTGCCGGGTTCCAGGCGCATAAAATAAAAATTCGTGAAATTAATATCTTACAGTATTGTCGTTTTCATGCTCCGACAGACTGCCAGAAACTTGTCGGAGTTGGGGCATTGCCATGGAACTTCATTTTTTTGGGTTCCTCAGGACGAAAAAACGGGTATTGCTTGATAATGTGGAGATCGGGGCTACTCGCCATGTCAACAAAAGAACAATCTATTCCATGCCCCCGAAAAAACTGTTTTTAGCTTAATCAGGCTCATCGCTGTTCATATCAATCTGAACAAGAGGGATTTCATGGGCACACAACCCACGTTTTCTATTCAAGAAAGCCTCACGCTTATGGCCCCATTGACAGGGGTGATTGTCCCCT
>JAQUEZ010000215.1 GCA_028684915.1 Desulfobulbus sp. | reverse complement strand
CCGTCCAGAGACTTCTCCTCAAAAAGCTCTTGGAAGGAATATAACATAATAATCAATATGTTACATCAATACTCCGCTATCCTTATTGCCTGCGATCAAATTTTCTTCACCTACGGCCGTTATAATAGCACTCTGATTTATCGATATTTTTTAATTCTCGTTCAGGCACTAAGTAAAAACACAGATACAAAGATATACAAGAAGTAGTGTTTTTTTCGGCGCGAAGGCATACATCAGGTGTGTCAAGTGTCGAGAAAAACGCTGCGACGCGGTAGATCGAAGTTTTTACGACGCCATCAAATTTCATGCAGCACAAGCCCTATGCATTCACCCCGATTGCACCGGATTTCCAGCAACTTGATGAAGAGGTTAAAAGCCATTGTAACAATGGCAAGGAATTTTTGGCTTAGAGTGGAGTCAGACAACCGGATTTCTAGCGAATTACAAACCTTCCTCCAAAAAGGAACGCCTATTGACCTCATGGAGTAATTGCCATTTCCCCCAAAACCAGCATAATTCAAGCTGGCTTGCCCGCAAAGAAGGAGATAGACTCAGTTCGCTTACAAAACAGGAAAAAAGGGAGGTCTTTTGGGGGAATCAGGAGGGGGAAGGGGTGGGATTGTCTCAGAAGAGAAAAAACATCTCTCGCGGAAAGCCTGTGCGGTAAATGGAGCGGGAAACGAGATTCGAACTCGCGACTTCAACCTTGGCAAGGTTGCACTCTACCACTGAGTTATTCCCGCTAAGCACTTTTCGAGGCCGAAGTTAATAGCAAAATTTTCGAGTAGGTGTCAATAACCAATCCGACAATTTAAGATTTTATTTCAAGATCCCTCGACCCCATTTTTTCACCAATCTCCCGCCCCCCTCGACAGAATGCATCGACCTCATGAGGGCGTGCCATTTCCCAAAACCAGCATAATTCAAGCTGGCTTGCCCGTTGAAGAACGAGAGCGCCAAACAAAGCCTTCTCTAAATTGGGAGGGATCGAGTGTACCTTGCCCAATATCCTGAATAGGTAGAAAAAAAAATTGTTATTTTGTAACCAATTTCGCCTTTGTTCGTTTCCACCATAGAACAGGCCACTTTGTGAGCAGATAATCTGCTCCCCCTGTACTGAAAATCAAAAGGAGGAACGGCATGTCTATTTGGAAAAAAATCGGGAAATCTATTTTGGTCGCTGGAATTTTTATGATTCTGGCAACTCCGGTAATGGCTGGAAAGGGAGCAGGGACAAAGGATGGCACCGGGCCGAAGAATGTATGCTCTTGTTTAGCAAGCGAATGCGGATGCCCTGCAGACTCACCATGTTTGGATTTATAATCTAAAAGGCATTTAATTCTTCGGCAGTTCTGCTCGATCTCATTTCCCTCGCCATTACCGGCGGGGGATTTTTATTCCCTTATCATCACCTAAGCGTCGATTGGCGATTTGAAATGCTGGATGGCGCTGTTCAACCGGATTATCCTTTGGGTTCGCCCGAATCAACACGATCCCGGCCCGTTTTCCCGCCTGTAACGAATAATAGAGGGCTTAGCCTAACTCTCTGCCCATTTCCTCCCGAAGTCAAATTCGATAGCATGGGGGTGGCCGTGATACAATCCGCCCGCGCCTGATCGAGTAGCACAACCTCGGTTTGTCCGTGATGGAAGTGGCACCATTTTGCCTGGTGATAGTTTCTAGGCTACTGTAAGCTGGCACGTATTCATAGAATACTTTCTCATGATCAAATAGAAATTACTGCCGATAAACCTGCAGAGAACATTTCAAGATTTCCGTCTATTTTGCTTGCATTCCGCGGTTATTTATTTGCCATCCTTCCCTCAATCGATCCAAGTAATTCTCCGGCAGCCGCGAGAGCCAACCTTTCTGGCTATTTTCCCATTGATTCCAATTTGATTGACCGCATACAATTTTTGGATTTACCTCAATGGAGGTAGATGGCAATCAGGGAACACGCTGACTTGACGAGTGATTGGCAAAAAACTTTAAAACATGTAATGATCTAAAGTTTCGCACATGTTTGGCATGTTGCTCAAACTGTATATTCTATATTATATCAAATAGTTGCCAATGATTCTGTCTTTGAAATTTATTGCGATTTAGTACACTTAATGGTCTCGTAAAAAGTCGAAAATTAAACGCCAACATACACTATGCAGATATGGCTTGCGCATAAGGCTACAATATATTGAGTGCAAATCTTCGCACAGAGACTTTTTACGACTTCATCACACTTGACACCATGAAAAGGCTAAAATCCTGAGTTCTATATTTTTTCGGCATGAATAAAATCAACATTTTATGTGGATGCCATTCGAAAAAATGAGACCAAAAATCCCTGTCAAGGGTGGTATTTTTTGTGCCGATAGACCTATTTTTCGTGACAGTATGGGCTCATAGGCGATTTTCAGGCTATAGATCTCACCAATGCTCTATACCACATATGGCGCATGGTTGAGTAAACTGCATACCCACTATAATTTAAACCTGAGCTGATGGAATATGGTGTTGGAATGAAACCTCTTTGCGGAAATCTCAAAATAGATCCAGGCGAAAACATGGCAAATTTGATTCCGGGAATAATGGAGAGGCAGCTGGCAGAGCAGTCTTTCGTCCCTGAAGAAAAAAGAATTTCTATTGGTGGTGAAATTTTTGCGTGGCATCTGAAAAAGGATGGGTGCCATTTATTCAGAATTGGAGAGTTTGAGGACTACGCGATCGATCGTTTTTATGTCAAAGCAAGAGAGTGAGGCTTAGGAGCCGTTACGAAATAACATGGCCATTTATCACCATGTTGTTACGGTTTTTTATGGCGTTCAAAACAATTTCACGGCCATGTTATTTTTTTGACAACGCCTTAGTTTATTGTAAATGAATTTCGGGGGGAACTCATGATCGATGAATACAGATTTGATGATGCACCGGATTGTGAAACCTGTGGTGATGAGCAACTCATTTTTTGTCTTCGCTGTAAAGGAACAAGAAAGGAACCAGGGCTAAACCCGGAAGGAGCCGTTTGCATCGAGTGCTTGGGGAGCGGGTGTGTAATCTGTCCCCATTGCAGAAGTAAGCGAAATCCGTGGGACTAGGTAATGGGCGTTCAGATCTGAGCCTTCAAATGCACTAGGAGCCTGTCGGAGTATAGTGTAAGTTTTGTTTTAACTCGCTGTTTTGTCGTATTTTATGCTTTTGTCGAATTTTCGCCGGATAAAAGAAAAGAACGAAATATCAACATTTTATATCGTTGGCGATTTGATACTCCGACAGGCTGCTAGAGGATAGGTTCTAAATCTCGTGCGAGTTAAAGCTTGGTTGGCCAGCTAGGCTTGAAAAGTTCAAAAAAGGCTGCAAACTGAGGATAGCTATCTGATCGAGGCCACCATTACCCTGCGTGATTCTGCACAGTGGCGGGCAATTGCCAAGCAAGACAACGTCACTATCACTTGGCAGGGAACAACATATATCCTGTTCGTTGCCGCCAAGCTGCGCAGTCGATCTGTGAGCGGAAGTCCAGACAATCCCGAGTACGGTGCCGATTACGTAGTAGTGGCCCGCTCGCTCACCAATGGGATGGATGCCCCCTATGCCCTACCGACCACCATGTCGTGGCCGGTTAACACCATGGCATCTGCCATAGCCCTGGATCTTATTGGATCGCTTGCCGATATTATCACCCTCGATTTTCAACTCGAGGACTGGCTCCAACCTGGCGGAACTTTTTTTGTCACTGACCAGACTCCGCTCGAAGGAATACGTTCTCTCGCGGCTATTGTCGGTGGAATCGTCCAGACCGGGCCGGATAACACCCTTGTTTTGCGTATGGCCAATGCTGTTCCGCCTACAAATTGGGGAACCACTACACCCGCATGGACCATTGAAGACTCTGGAATATTTACCGACAGCGAATCCGAGGAGCAGTCCAGCCTCTACAACGTGATAACGGTCACCAATCAGAGCGAGGCCGCCGAAACTGTCAGTTTTGAGGTCGAGGATCTTAGCGATTACCGCAAGCGGGTAAAAGGCTACCGCACACCCTGGGTGGATTTTGGTATAGCTACCAGCGGCGGCTCATGGGTGACTATCGAGGATGAGGGGATAATCGAGACCGGGATAACCGAGACGGTGGAGTTTGTCGATGGTTCCGGCCGCGCATCAAAACCGGTCTACTCGGCGGTGAGTGTGATCTGGAAGCAGGTTTCCCTGGGGGCAGTGACCGGATCCGAGGATGGCAGCTTGACTGCGGCTGTTGCCGGATGTTCGCTTGCCGAGATCACCTACACCACAAAATATCATGCATGGATCGGAACCTCTGATCGTGACGAGACCGTGCAGTTTTATCAGGTGGAAAAATGACCGCAACTATTCAGGCGACCTTTGGCAGTGGCTCATCGGACGCCTTCGCAAGCCTCGAGCTCGACGACCAGCTCAATCTCGATGCCGATGGGGAAGTAATGACCAGTTTTGACGGAAGTTCCACCGTCTGGCTCCTATTCATAAACATTAATCAGGCTAACGACAGCTTGAAGAAATAAAAAAGTTGTACAAATTACCCTGCAAACAAAAACAGGGGCTTAGGCATAAAGCCTAAACCCCCTGATATTATTGGTACGCCCGGAGGGATTCGAACCCCCGACACCCGGATTCGAAGTCCGGTGCTCTATCCAGCTGAGCTACGGGCGCACAGCGATTTGATACATTGAAAGAAGTGTTATATTACCCGGAAAATGCAGCGGGCGTCAACCCTGTGTAGTGCCGAGGGGCAAAATACCTCAACTGAGCAGCGTTGGGGCCGGTGATCCAGGCTCGCGCATAGCAGCATACAACCGTTCCGGGTCGATGTAGGCAACCAGTCGTTGCGACTGCTCCACCAGAACCGGCAGGGCTTTGGCAGCCAATTTGGCCGCTGCCTCAAAATAGCCGTAGTCTCCCTTGATGTAGACCCCCGCAGCACGGATCATCGCCTGCAACAGCAGTTTTTCCTTACCTTGGGAACGATGCCAGGCATGCTCGAGAATCTCATGCACCTCAAAATGCAGCCCCAAATCCCACAACACCAATCCCTGCCAAAGCACATCCTGTGGTCCAGCGGCAATACGATCCAAAAAACGCTCGTAGAGGACAAGTCGATTCTCGATATAATCTTCCTGCTCGGGTCCAGGCTGCAAGGCGAGGAAACGCTTGGCCACCTCCCGGGCGGGATCAAGGCTCATTATCCGCAGGCAGTGCATGATGGATTCGGAGAGCTGGTTGCGAATATTCCGAGATAAACGATCGCTGAAGGGATCAAAGCTAACCCGCTCGTTTTTTTGGATATCTTCGAGGCCATTGGTATTCATTTGTCCTCCTCCAGGTTGATAGGGTATACTGGCACGGTTTATGTGAACAGATACCAGCGAATCACTTTATATCTCTTTGTTACGGTGAGCAAATGAAACTGTATAGCTGTATTACCGGCCCTGATGATGAAACCTTTTGCAAACGTGTCTCCAGTAAACTCAACTGCGGTTGGCAGCTCCACGGCGGTCCAACCCTGACCTTTAACGGGCAGACGGTTATCGCCGGCCAAGCTCTGGTCAAGGAAGTTGAGGGTGAGGAGTTTACCATGGATACCAAGATCAGCGCCTATTAAGCGAGCGTTGAGCAAACCATGCGCTTACTCCACACGTCAGATTGGCACCTGGGCCATCGCTTCCACGGACGGATGCGCCACGAGGAGCAGGCTCGTTTTCTCGACTGGCTCCTGAAGCAGATTCAGCAGCAATCCGTGGAGGTGCTGCTGGTGGCAGGCGATATTTTTGATACCACCACTCCGGGCAGTCGCGCCCAGGGACTCTACTATCGCTTTCTCCACCGACTGGCTGGATCCGGTTGCCGCCAGGTGGTGATCATCGGCGGCAATCACGATTCCCCCTCGCTGCTGGAAGCACCCCGCGAACTGCTGCGTCAGCTCGACATCCATGTGGTGGGCATGGTCGACGACCAGGCAGAAAAAGAATTGCTTCTTTTCAGGGATAGAGCAAATCGTCCCGAACTGATGGTCTGCGCCGTACCTTTTCTTCGTGACCGTGATATCCGTATTGCGGGTGTCGCGGAAACCCTGGAGGAAAAAGGGCAGCAGCTGCGTGAAGGCATCCGCACCCATTACCAACAGATCTGCGACCAGGCCGAACAGCTGCGGCAGGAGATTGATCCCGAGCTGCCCCTGATCGCCATGGGCCACCTCTTCGTTGCCGGTGGCCGCACCCAGGAGGGGGATGGGGTGCGCGAACTTTCCATCGGTGGTCTGGACCGAATCGAAGGCGCAAGTTTCCCCGAATGTATCGATTACCTGGCCCTGGGCCACCTCCATATCGGCCAAGTGGTGGCAGGGAATCAAACCCGTCGTTATAGCGGCGCCCCCTTGGCGATGAGTTTTGGCGAGTCAGATCAAAGCAAGCACGTGCTTTTACTGACCACTCAGGGAAGAAATTTCGTGGTCGAGCCACTGCAGGTACCTACCTTCCAGCCCCTGGCCAGTCTGCGCGGGGACCTCCCCACCTTGCTGACGCAAATCAACGACCTCAAAACCACGGCCACCCCGTACTGGCTGGAGCTACAATACGAAGGCGAAACGGTCATTACCAACCTGCGCGAACAGCTGCTGGAGGCGGTGGTAGACTCGCAAATGAGCATCCTTCGCATCCGCAACAACCGCATTTTCGACTACGCACTCCATCAGAGCCAGGAAGCGGAAACCCTGGATGAACTGAGCGTCGAGGAAGTATTTGAGCGCTGCCTGGAGGTGCATCAAATTGAGGATTCTCAGCGACGGGCGCTACGGCAGACTTTCACCGAGTTGACTCGCTCCCTTGCGCAGCAGGAGGAGGAATTGTGAGAATCCTGGCCGTCCATCTACGTAATCTCAACTCCCTGGCCGGATCATGGCGTATTGATTTCAGTGCTGCCGAATATGCGGCCTCGGGCATCTTTGCCATCACCGGGCCCACGGGTGCGGGAAAATCGACTCTACTTGATGCCATCTGCCTGGCCCTGTTCGGGCGGACCCCCAGGCTGGGTTCCATCACCAAGGGGAGCAACGAAATCATGTCGCGTCGGGCTGGGGACTGCTTTGCCGAGGTCAGTTTTTCCACCAACAGCGGCCAATACCGCTGCCACTGGGGCCAGCACCGATCTCGACGCAAACCCGGAGGCGAGTTGCAGACACCCCGCCATGAGATCGTTGATCTAGTAAGTGGCAAGGTGCTCGAGAGCCGCAGTCGCGAGGTGGTGCGGCTGGTTGAGCAGGTGACCGGCATGGACTACGACCGCTTCACCCGCTCGATCCTGCTGGCTCAGGGAGACTTTGCCGCCTTTCTTGAGGCCGATGCCGACCAACGGGCACCGATTCTTGAGCAGATCACCGGCACCGGCATCTATTCCCGCCTCTCCGTGGCGGTTCACGAACGCACCAGCGAAGAACGCAAAAAAGCCGCGGCCCTGCAGGAGGCCTTGGGTTCGCTCAAACTCTTGAGCCGGGAAGAAGAGCAGGAGATTGGTGCGATTATTGATCACAATACCAAGGCCGCAACTACCCTCCGTGCGCAGCACGAGCAGGTGGAAAAAAGCCTGCAGCACCTTTTCCAAATCAAAACGCTCAAGGGGCAAATCGACGATACAGAAAACGACCTGATTCGCCTCAACGAACAGCGACTGGAGGCCGAAGCTGATCTGCAACGATTGAAGTTGGGCCAGCAAGCCCAATCCCTGGTACCGCTTCACGCAACCCTGCTACACCTCCAGCAACAGATCCGGGCGCTGGAACAAAAAGAGCGGCAACGAAGCCAAATCCTGCTGGGACTTCAGCAGACGCTGCAACAGCTGCTCCGGGAGCATGAGCTTGCCCGACAAAATCTTGGAGAGTGCCAAAATACCCGCGAGCGGGAGGCAGAACGGATCAAGGAAGTACGCGCATTTGACCTTCAGATCCATGAGAAAAACAAGGGGATCCAACAGGTCAGTACAAGAGTTACCCAGCTGATCGCAGACCAGGACGCAATCCGCATCGCACGGGAAAAGTTGCAACAACAGCTCAACGAGCTGCAGGGCCGCAAGGAAGAGTTGCGCCAATTCTTCGACCAACATGCCACAGACGCACTCCTGGTCGAACAGTTTGCCGGACTGCGGCAACAACTGCTGCACCTTGGCCAGAAGGAAATGGAATGCAGCCAACTCCAGCAAGCCCTCGCGAACGCGAAGCAACAACAAGAGAAGGCGGCCAACCAGCAGCGTCAGCTGGACCAAGGCGTGGATCAGGCAAGTCAAACACTGCATGCACGCAAGCAAGAGCTGCAACAGCTACAGCAGGAGCGGAAAAATATACTTGGCCCGCACACTCTAATGGAACTACGCCGCGAACTCAGCGAGCATGAAGCCAAGCTCCAACAGCTGCAACGGGGCTACGAATGGGCCTATCGGCTGCAAACGCTTACTGAAGAGACCGACAAGAAGAAAGAGCTGCACAGACAACTGCTCAGTCGCCGGCAACAGCTTCAGAATCAGCTCCAACACGTGGACCAACAGCACCTGCTTTACAAACAGCTGGTACAGCAATGCGAGAAGAACCAAGAGCTGAGCCTCCGCATCCGCAGCTACGAGGAGGAGCGGGGGCGACTAGAAGAAGGACAGCCTTGTCCCCTCTGCGGCTCATCGCACCATCCGTGGCACTCGGCGCCCCCCCCAACGAACGAGAATGTAAACGAGCTCGCCCAGGCACGAGCAAGGGTAGAGCAAAGCCAGGGTGAGATCGCCGGAAAACGGGAGGCATTGGTGGCTCTAGGCTGCGACTTGGAACATCTCACCCAAGTTCAAACACAGAACCAGAGCCAGGTAGAAGAGCTGACCCAGCAACTCATCCCCTTGTTGACCGAGTATAATCTTGGCCCGCTCGACACCTGCACCCCGGCCATCAGCAACGCGCTCGCAACTGGACAAAGAGAAGCGGGGAGCCAGCGCACCCGCCTTGCTGCAATCGATCAGGTGGACGGCAAGCTGCAAGCCCTGGCCAATCAGATCGAACAAGTGGCAAACCTCCACAGCGAGGCCGTGCAACGGGCTCAGGTCAACCGCCAGAAATTGACGACCCAGGAGCACGATATTCGGAGCATAGACAACCGTCTCCAGGAAACCGACACCTGGTTGGTCAATGCCCGGAAAGACCTGCTGGGGAACCTGCAGCCCTTTAACCTTGCCGTAGCTCCCGCGCAAAATCCACAAGAGTTGATCAAAATTTTGCAAACCCGGATGCAACGGTGGAAGGCGCAATCCGCGCGGCAGGAGGAGCTGGTTCGCGACGAGGGACAACTGGTCGGCACCCTGGACAAACAAGATCTGCACAGCGCCAATCTGGAAACCCAGATGAAGAGACAGAGCCAGGAACACTTAAACCTGCTGCAGCAACAGGAAAAGCTACAAAAGCAACGGCAAGAACTCTACGGTGAGCTTGATCCTAATGTGGAAGAGCAAAAATTGCGAAGCCTGGTGCAGCAGGCAGAGGCTGTTGAGTTGACGGCCCGGAACAGACTGGCAGCCAACGAAAAAGAGGTCCACAGCCTCAGCGAACAGCAGCGTCTAGACCTGGAAGAGCTGCAGGTTTTGCTCCCAAAGAGAACAACGCAGGAAGCCGAACTGCTTGCGCAGGTGCAGGCGGTCGGATTTGCCGATCTGGCCACTTTCACCGCTGCCATCCTCCAGCCCGAAATTTTGCAGCAGTTGGACCAGCTACGACAACAACTGGACCAGCAGCAGGCACTACTCACTGCCCGAAAGAAGGAGTTGAGCAAATCCCTGGCCGAGGAAGAGGCTCGTCTTGGGCAGACCAAGACCCCGCCAGAACTTCAGGAAGACAAAGAAACACTGGTGCAGCAGTTAGAAGCGCTACAGCAACGCATAGGGGCCGATCGTGAACGATTGGCGGCCAACCAGCGTTTGGCACAGGAATGCGAAGCGCAGCGCCTAGCGCTTGCCAACCAGCAACAGGAGCTGCAGCGGTGGGAAATGCTCCACCACCTGATTGGTTCGGCTGACGGCAAAAAATTCCGCGTTTTTGCCCAGGGGCTCACCTTTGAGGTCATGGTCAGTCATGCCAACCGCCAGCTGCGCAAGATGAGCGACCGCTATATCCTCCTCCGTGATCCCAAAGAGCCGCTTGCCCTCCAGGTGATCGACAACTATCAGGCCGGTGAAATCCGCTCCACCCGCAATCTTTCCGGCGGCGAAAGTTTTCTGGTCAGTCTAGCCCTGTCCCTGGGGCTGTCCACAATGGCCAGTCACAATGTCCGGGTCGATTCCCTCTTTCTCG